>NZ_JBHXSK010000099.1:0-21990 GCF_042716195.1 Streptomyces sp. NPDC058683 | reverse complement strand
AGAAGCACCGCGAAATGCCGCAACTCGACACCGAGCGGGCGAAGCGCCTCCGTCATCACCCCGGCCACCCGCCAGTGCGCCCGCCGCAGCAGCAGGGCGAGAGCGAAAGGCGAGGTGTCCCCGGGACGGTCCGTCGCACGCGAGCCGGCCGAGGGGGTGGCGCTGTGAGGAATGTGGGTGGTCACGGGGTCACATTACAGCCATATGTGCATTCGATACGGTTTCACTTGAAACTGGATGTGCACCCGCAGAAGGGTGTCCGTCAGACAGGTGTTCTGCTCGGCCGGTCGGCTTCCGGAGCCTGGAAGGAGCCCGGCATCGGCCGCGATCGCGATGCGCGGAGGAGGGTGGCCCGAGGAGTTCTCCGGCGGCCTGGACGTCTGCCGGCTGGTCGCCACGAGCCCAGGCGTTCGGGGCTGGGGGAGCGGCTCCGCGCCGATTTCGGCGAGGATGATCTGTGCGGTGGCCGGTCCGCTGCTGGGACGGCGGCCGGCTTCCGGGTCGGGATGCGAGCGTTCACGCGGCCGGTGGATGAGTTGTCCGTGAGGTCGTCGTGCGGGGTGGGGATCTCCTCCAGTGTGTTGGCGATGAGCCGGTCGAGTTCATGGATCTGCGCGATGAGATGGCCGACGGTGCCCGGCAGTACCCGTAACAGCCCTGCGTGTCCTCGAACTGTCCGGTCCGGGCCTCGGTGAGCGCGGCCTTCTCGTGAACAGGGGTTGGACCCCTAGCAGTGGGTGTCCTGCAGGCCCGACCCCCGCGAGGTGGGTCAGCCGCCGATGCGGACGCCAGGCAAAGCGTGGAGGCGATCGGGCTCGGTCCCCGACGGGCGGGTTGTCACCGGGCGGTCGTGTGCGCAGCGCCAGAGCCGTGATCCGACCTGGCCCGTCCGCTCACGGTCACTTGACTGATGCATCAGGTCTCAGCCGGTCCCAGGCTTGTAGCAACCCGATCTACCGGGGCAGGTGAGGGCCTTCCGAACCAGCCGTTGGCCAATTCGCGGCTCTGTAGACGCCGACGAGTAGCCGTCGTGGCGGGAAGACGAGAGAGGACGAATCATGAGCGGGAAGGTCTTCGGCACCGATGACGAGCCCGGGTGTACTCACAAAGATCGCAGACGCCGGCAAGGCGGTCACGCGGAGTGGGACATAAAGCATGATCCGGTGACATGCCGCACGGTCGTTGCTCTTCTCGAAGAGGAGGTGCCTCTGTCGGTCATAACAGATCTCCGATATGACAGCGCAGAGCCGTATTCAATAGTCATGGCATTTAACGCGGGCACTGATCTGATCATTGAGTGGGAATTCGGTCGTGAGCTCCTGGCTTCCGGCCGGCGGCGGCTCGCCGGTTTCGGTGATATTCAAATTTGGCCCACCGAGATTCGCGGTCATGAGTTGGTGTACCTGGCGTTCAGGTCGGGGTCGGAAACGTTTGTCGTAGCCGCACCAGCGGTAGTGATCGACGAATTCCTGAAACGCACCTTCGAGGTTGTGCCGTTCGGGGACGAAGGAAGCTTTCTGAGTTTCGAAAGTTTCGTCAGTCAGTTGTCGGACGAAATATGAGGTTTTCGAGCTTGATCGGGTAATGTCCGGCTATTACCGGGACGCGCAACGGCTGGGAATTCGGCGGCGTGTGCTCAGACACTTCGTCGTCGCTCTCGTCTGTCTGGGGTGACATACCGGCGTGCGTGGATCGCCTTCTCGCCGCGGGCTTGAAGAGCTGTGGGCGCCGCTCTGGGCCGAGTGTCGGGCGGCCGGTGGTTCTGCTCCTGTTTAGCGCAAGAAAATCGGTTCCATGTCGAAGCGGAAGGATTGCCACTGCAATCGTTGCCCCGCCACGCGATGTTACCGACGCCACGACCTTCAGTAGCGTGCTTTGCCCGTCCCCAGAGAACCTCGTCGTAGGTTCGAGACGGTCATTGATGGCGGCGTCTCCCCTGTGCGCGCGATCCGTCCTATACGCGCGATCCGGGCCGGGCTGCGTCGGTCGGCCGGGCAGCGAGCGGTCATTCCCAACGGATCGACCGGACCGTCAGCCGGCGGTGCCGAGAATCCGCCGACGGACGGCCGGGCGTAGGGTTGCTCGCCAATACCTTTTCGACGTGAGGTTGGCTGAGCTCTTTCAGCGTGGCCACTGATCGGCACGGCATCGGCGTCCGCAACGCACAAGGCTCCTGTGCCATGAGGGAGATGTTCGGCGGGCCACGGTACTCATCGTTACCGGCGAGGACGACCGCTGCTGCACGCCCCCGCCGCCCCAGCGTGCCCGGTTGACCTGGGTCACCTACGCCTACAGGACACCCTCGCCCAGATCGAGGTCGGCTTCGGCATCTCCGTCTGCGCCCACGACGGCTGCCGTCGACCTGCTCGCCGACCACGCCCCAGTCTGCTGCGCGCCCTGCGTGCGGCCAAGCCGGACCACGTGCTGCTGGACGGCATCGTCGCGGAGTGTGACCGGACAGGCGACAGCCGGGCCGTTCCATCGGCGGATTCGCGGCACTGTCGGCATGGGGTGAACGTGCAGGTGCTGATCGATCCGATCCGGCATGGCGGCTGTTGTGGATCTCACCCGTCCTGCCCGGGCGAGCCCATACCTGACCCCTGTCCTTACCCGCCGGGTCGCCCGGATCTGCGAACGCCAGAGCACCCGGTCCTCGCCGTCCTCGCCCAACGGGCTCCTCGGCTGTGCGCCTCCATAGCCCCTTCGCCGCCGTCGGGATCATGCTCGGCAAAGTCGTGGTTCCGCCTGGCATCGGCCGAGACTCGCCGTTCGCTGTTTTGTTCCGAGAGTCGTTCGACTGATGGTTGAGCAGCACTGATAAGGGCCGCCGTACCTGACGAGTACGATGGTGGCCGGAACGACCCCTTGATGGAGAGAAGCTTCACGTGCTGTGCGCCATGCCTGCTGTGCCGACGAGTGAACGTCCGGCCCTGCTTGAGCATCCCGTCGCCACGGTCAACGGAAGCACCACAGGCGGGCACCGCCGGACGGCAGAGGGCTTCGTCTTCGTACGGCCTGTCCAGGTCCGCGCGCTCACCGTCACAGCGGGCGTCCCTGTTGGGACGGGGCTGTTGGGAACCCCGCAGAAGGCGGGATCCGTACGGGTGCGATGATCGGGCGGGACAGGGAGCTGCGCACCCTTCGCGGGCTGCTCGCGGACGCTGCGGCTGGGCACGGCAGCACGCTGCTGGTCCACGGCGCTGCCGGTGTCGGCAAGTCGGCTCTGCTGCGTACGGTCGGCACCGAGGCCATCGAAAGCGGCTTCAAGGTGCTACGGACATCTGGAGTGGAGCCCGAGCAGTGGTTGCCGTTCGCGGCGCTGCAGATGCTGCTGCAACCGGTCGCCCGTGGCGTGGAAGACCTTTCGGCTCCGCACCGTTCGGCGCTGAGCGGCGCGTTCAGCGTCAGGGACACCGAGCCCGAGATATACCGGGTCGGACTGGCCGTGCTCGAACTGCTCGCCGACGCGGCCAACCGGCAGCCGCTCCTGCTGCTGGTCGACGACCTGCAGTGGATCGATTCGTCCAGTCGCGACGTGCTCAAGTTCGTTGCCCGGCGCACCCGCGACCATGCCATACAGGTGTTCGCTGCCGCCCGGGTCCAGTACTCCGAATCGTACGTGCTCCTGGACCTCCCCCTGGAGCCGCTCGGCCGGCCAGCCGCCGCCGACTTGCTCGATGTCGGCGCGCCCGACCTGCCGGCGCCGTTGCGGGCGCTCATCCTGGAGCGTGCCGCGGGTAATCCGCTGGCCCTGGTCGAGCTGCCCAAGGCCGTGCAGGGCGTGACCCCGCAGATGGACGACCTGCCGCTGACTCAGCGGCTGGAGGACGCGTTCTGTGCGCGTACCGATTCGATGAGCCGCGAGTGTCGCACGTTGCTCCTGGTCCTGGCCGCCGAGCCGGCTGCGCCCCTGAACCTGCTGCTGGACGTGTCGAGTCGCCTCTGCGGCTCGGCGGTCTCCGTCGACGCGGTGCAGGAGGCGGTCGACGCGGATCTGGTCACCCTGGTCGGCTACAGCGCGGAGTTCCGCCATCCGCTGATGCGCACGGCGATCTACACCCACGCTACGCTCGCCGACCGGCTGGCCACTCACCGTGCCCTCGCATCGGTGATGGACGACACCCCGGAGCGTCAACTCGCGCACGAGGCGGCGGCCACGATCGGGCCGAACGAGGAACTGGCCGCCCGGCTCGAGCGTTTCGCCGATGCGTCGCAGGCCCGAGGGAAGGTGGCGGCTGCCGTCCCGGCGCTGCGTCAGGCGGCCGACCTTGTCCTCGATGCGCAGCGCCGGACCGGCATCCTGGTCCGGGCGGCCGAGTTGTCCAGCGAGATCAACCACCGCGTCAGCGCCCAGATGCTGCTGGACCGCACCGACATGAGCGTGCTGGGCCGGGTCGAGCGGGCTCGCCTCATGGTGGTGTCCGACAACTGCGCGATCGAACCGGGCGAGCCGCAGCGACGGATCCAGGACATGGTCACCGCGGCGGCCGGAGCGTTCGACGCAGGAGCCGGAGACGTCGCGGAGAACCTGTTGTGGCGAGCCAGCGCACGATGCTTCTTCCAGGACGGCGACGCGCAGGTGCGTGCTGAGGCCGCGGCAGAACTGGATCGATGGAATCCTGATCCGGATGCCCCCCATGTGCTGGCGGTGCGGGCGTACACCGAGCCGTACCGGCACGGGGCCGACGTGATCGCGCGGCTCGACGGAATCAGAGCAGATCCTGAAGACGGCCGGATCCTGCATTTTCTCGGTAGCGGTGCCATGGTCATCGGCGACATCAGCCGCGCCGTTCAGTACCTTGCGCTGGCGGCCGCGGCGTGGCGGTTGCAGGGCCGGCTCGGGCTGCTCGCCCGTTCGCTGGCCGCCAGCTGGCCACAGGTGTACCTCGGCCAGCTCGAGCGAGCTCGCGAGGAGTCCGCCGAGGGGCTCGCCCTGGCCGAGGAGACCGGGGAGTGGATCGTCTGGCTGGGGCTGAAGGCTACGGCCGGCCTGGTGGCGGCGCTGCGCGGAGAAACCGAGCAAGCGGCGCTGATGATCCGCGAACTACGCATGCACAGCTTGTTCCCGGGTATGCCGTTCGCCACCGTGATGGCGCAGCAGACCGACGGCCTGCTCGCTCTCTTCGACGGCCGCGCCACGGAGGCGTACGACGTTCTCGCGCGCGCGTTCGATCCCGTTGACCCGCACTACCACTCGGTGAGCCGCTGGCTGCTCGCGCCGGACCTGGCGGATGCCGCGGTCGCCGCGGGCACCGTGGAGCACGCCCGGGAACTGCTGGCCGAACTTCCGGAGCTGGCCGAACGGCTGCCCTCGGAAATGATGGTGGTGGCTCACGCCTACACCGACGCGGTGCTGGCTCCGGACGACATCGCGGAGGAGCGCCACGCCGCGGCCCTTGCCGCACTGCCGGCCGACTGGACGTTGTCGCGTGCGCGGTTGCATCTGCACCAGGGCCGCTGGTTGCGCCGCCAACGCCGCAACGTGGACGCTCGGCAGCCGCTCCGACTCGCCCGCGACGGGTTCGACCGGGTCGGCGCGCAGCCCTGGGCCGAGATGGCCCGCGAGCAGCTGCGCGCCACCGGCGAGTCGAGTGGCCGACGGCACGCGAACACCGGCGAGCAGCTGTCTGCCCAGGAAATGCAGATAGCCCTCCTGGCGTCACAGGGGTTGAGCAACCGAGAGATCGGCCAGCGCCTGTTCATCTCGCACCGCACCGTCGGAGCGCACCTGTACCGCATCTACCCACGCCTCGGCATCACCGGCCGGGGCAAGCTCGCCGCCGCGCTGGCCGCACTTCGAGCGTGAGCTCGGCCATGAACTCGACAGGAGGATTGGTCGGCAGCCGTCGGACGTGCCCGAGGTGCTGGGTGCAGACGTCCCGCGCCGGATCGGCGAGCGCCCGCGCACCCTCGGCGAGTACTTCGCCATCGAGAGACCCTTGCTCCAACCGCTGCCCGAGGACCACTTCGAGACCGGGCGGCTCCTGACCTCGAGGGGGGTACCGCTACGCGCAGATCTGCGGCAGAACCACTGCTCGGTGCCAGTAAGGCTGATCGGCCGCCAGGTCCGCGTCCTGCTGCACGCCTCCGAGGCAGTGGTCTACGACGGCCGCACCGAAGTCGCCCGGCGCGCACCGCGCCGAACACCTGCAAGACCATCCTCCCTGACACCTTGACGCCACTACCGAATCATTGACTTCGTGGCATTGGGTGCTGGATGCGGTCCGCCATGTCGTCGACAACGGCGTCAAGTGGGCGAACCTGAAGCGTGACTTCCCGCCGTATCGGCCGGTGCACGCGTTCGCCCGCCGCTGGCAGGTGATGGGCTTGCTCGCCGAGCTCCATGACCGACTTCGCGACAAGGTCCGCGAGAGGGAGGGCCGTTCACCCGACCCGACGGCCGCGATCGTGGACTCGCAGTGCGTGCGGGCCGCAGCGAACATCCCTCGCCCGGCGTCCGGGTGGGACGGCGGGAAGTAATCCCGCTGCTTCTCGACCTCGGCGCGGGTCGGGAAACGAAGCAGCTCGGCGAGTGACTACACCACTCGGCATGACACAACCCTACATAAGGGGTGGTAGTCGCAAAAATGGACATAGTTGTATCTGGTCGATAGCGTTGACAGGTGCCACAGCCTCGGCTGCGTCTAGCCGTCTGAAGGCGGACGCTGAATGCCAGAGTGCTTCGGCTCTGATGCACCCGATACGTCGAGCCCCGATGACGCTGCCTGGTCCGCAACCGGCTCAGCACGTTGGCAGGGGCGAGCATCACTGCAAGCAACAGTCTCTGAGGAAGAGAATAGTCATGCACGCCAAGCGAACCACTGCGCTACTTGCGGGCACTATCGCCGCGGTGGCAGGGCTGACGCTTGCGCCGACGGCTATATCGCAGGCCGCAGCCACCTCGGCGGCGTACGAAGCCTCGGCCACCCACCAACCCACCCCCAAGCCGACGAAGACCCGTAGTCCCTACCAGCAGGGCAAGGTGGAAGGACGGGCGGCAGGGAAGAGCGACGGTGAAGACTGTAACTACCACCAGTCCTATGCCCCGAAGTCGAGCAACTCGAAATACAAGCAGGGCTACAAAGAGTCTTACGAGACAAACTACGACGCTGCCTGCGACGAAGATTAGACAGCTCGTCCGCACAGTCGTTGAACTGAGAAGGTTTCCGCTTACCGCTCGGCGGGCTTGGTCTGTCGAACACGGTTCCTGTGTGGGTGATCTCTTGGAGGTCGGCGCATAGCGGCAGGGCCTCCCGGTAGCTCGGGGTTGCGATCCCAACCGAGCAGCGCCAGGGGGCCCTGTGTCGCAGTCTTTCTTGCTTGCGTCCGTGGAGTCCAACGCGCAATCTCCGGCGTGTGACTGTCTCGCGCACAGGTTCGGCAACGCGGCGGACGGTCCGGAGCGCGTGCGGAGTTATGGCTCCGACATGACGGATGCAGAGTGGCAGTCGTCCGGCCGTTGCTGCCGGAGGGCTATTGCCACCGCGTGATGCTGGATGCGGTCCGCTATGTCGTCGACAACGGCGTCAAGTGGGCGAACCGGCTCCACGACCGGCTTCGCGACAAGGTCCGCGAGAGGGAGGGCCGTTCACCCGACCCGACGGCCGCGATCGTGGACTCGCAGTGCGTGCGGGCCGCGGCGAACATCTCCCGCCCGACGTCCGGCTGCGACGGGTGCGGGGAGCAGCGTCGTGAGACAGTTCGGTCCCTATCCGCTGTGCTGCTCCCCGCACCCGCGGAGATGGTCCCGGCCTGTCAGCGTTGAAGGCGACGGTGACAGCCTTGAGGCACGGGGTCTTACGGCCGGAAAGCGGCAAGGCCCCGTGTGTCACCATGTCCTCTCAGCCGAGAGGGACCTTGGCGAAGGGTTCCCACTCGTACATCTGGTTGTCTCTGTGGATCACGATGAGTTCCGCGGTGTCGATACGTGCTTGTGCTGGCGTGAGGCTGAGGCCGTCAAGGACCTGCGCGATCGGCGACGCGGGCCCGTCATGGGCGCTGTAGGCCACTGAGACGTGAGGCGTGAAGCCCTCGGCCTTCTCAGGGATCTCTCCGAGAACGTCGCCGATGGCATTCCGGATGGTGTTCCGGACGGCCCGGACTGGGCTGTCAGGGTGGACATGGAGCAACACCGCTTCGGGGTCCAGCGCCTCCGGCCCGATCCGTAGGTCGAAGGCCGGGACGGCAGCCAGTCGTGTGTGCGCTGCCTCCACGATGGCGTTGACATCCTGCTCTTTGGTCTCACCGACGAAGTCGATGCCCTGCATGGTCAGGTGCAGCCATTGATCGGGGATCGGGGTGAGGATGTCTCCGAGAGGCACGAGCGCGGACCTGTACTCGGTGGCAAGCCGGTGCACGTCGTCCTGGCCCTCGAACGTCAGATGCCAGGTGTAAAAGCGGCGTCCCACACTCCAGCCGGGCCGCCACCACCAGTGGTTCCGCATGGTCTCGGGTTGCGTCGTCATAGTCCGGGATCAGATCAGGCCGAACCCTGCCCTGGCGAGAGGGCAACATGTCGTGGAGCGGAGTCCAAGCAGAACTCCTCGATGACTTGCCGCAGTCCGACGGCCGCGGTGCTGCTGGCGTGCGGCTTGCCGATGCCGGAACACAGTTCAGCGAGGCGACGGGTGACCGGCGCCAGACGGTGGTCCGGGGCTGGGGCGAGGACGGGGGCGAGGGCTTCGGAGGCTCCGTCTGCTTCGCCGGTGGCGAGATGGGCTGAAGCCTGGCTGATGTAGATCCAGCGCCGCGGTATGACGCCCAACTTCATGGCAGCCCCCTCTACGGGCGTGGGCAACGGACTGCACCCGCACCTGTCGCAGTGGTCCGCCCACGGCAACGCCTTCACCTACCACCGCAGTGACGACCTGCCCCGGTGATGGAGCGGGCCATCGCCGGCCTCCTCTCCGCGATGCCACACCTGGCCCCGCTGTACGCGGCCACCGTCAACTCCTACAAGCGGTACGCCCCGCACACCTCCGCCCCGGGCCGCTACGCCTGGGCCTTCGACAACCGCGGCTGCGCCATCCGTGTCATCGGCGTCGGTGAGAACGCGCACGTGGAGGTCCGGCTGCCCGGCGCCGACGCCAATCTGTATCTGGCCGTCGCCGCCGCCTGCGCTGCCATCATCCACGGCCTTCAGGACCATCCCGACCTTTCCCCGCCGTGTGTCGGCGACCCGTACGCGGTCGACGACGCCACCCCTGTGCCTGCCGACCTCGCCGAAGCCGTACGAGGCTTCGACGGCAACAAGATCGTGCTCGACGCGTCCGGGGAGAACGTCGTGCGTCACTACGTCCGCGCGGCCCGGGCGGAGATCGCCTGGCACCGCTCCCAAGTCACCGACGTCGAGCGGGAGTACGGGATCGGGCGGCCCTGCTTGGGCCCCAGTCCCGCTGCCGAGCCTCCACCTGGCAGCGGGCTCCACCTCACCTGTAGTCCTCGGCGGACACCTTGACGGCACAATCGACAAGTACGGCGAACCCGTCGTTACCGCGGGCACCGGCAATCTTGAACATGACGGTGGCGCCGACGAACTCGGTGAGCCTCCAGCCCGGTGGCGAGAGTGGCACGAGCTGATCGGAGACCACCACCCGGACGTACTTCTGCTGCAGGAGATGACCTACAGCCGAGCCGAAGGCCACCGCCAGTTCGAGTACCCCAGGCTGTGGCGTACTCCGCCGACCGACATCCTCGCCGGCCTGCGCGAGGTCCCTGACGGTGCGCGTCGCGTGAGCAGTCCGCCGCCGAAGTCGGCCAGTCCCCACAGGAGACTGGTGGTCAGGGCGAAGAATGCTGTCACGGGCCGCCTCGCAGTACAGTTCGGTGAACGATCAGGTACACCCCACCGTAGTTCACTTAGCTGAACTCTGTCATTCAGAATATTGGACCGCGATGCTCTCGACGATGGAAAAAACGTGTCGGACCTCGACCTGCTGACCCAGTCCCTGGCCCGCAACGTCAAGCACTGGCGCGCGGTGCGCGGCTTCACCCTCGACGTGCTCGCGGCCCGGGCCGGGGTCAGCCGCGGCATGCTCATCCAGATCGAGCAGGCCCGCACCAACCCGAGCATCGGCACGGTCGTCAAGATCGGCGACGCGCTCGGCATCAGCATCACCACCCTGCTCGACTACGAGCAGGGCCCCAAGGTCCAGATCATCCCCGTCGACAAGGCCGTACGGCTGTGGCACACCGAGGCCGGCAGCTACAACCGCCTCCTCGCCGGCACCGAGGCGCCCGGCCCGCTGGAGATGTGGGACTGGCGTCTGATGCCGGGCGAGAGCAGCCCGTCGGAACCCCATCCGACCGGCACCGTGGAGATCGTCCATGTCACCGTCGGTGAACTGACCCTCACCGTGGACGGGACCGAGTACCGCGTGCCGACGGGCGCCAGCGCCTCCTTCGAGGCGAACACGGCCCATGTGTACGGCAACACCGGGGACGTGCCGATGGAGATGATCATGACGGTCTCCGTCCCGCCCGTGCCCTGAGCCCGGCGGGCCCGGCTGTTAGCGTGCGGACATGCGCGCACCCATCGGAGACTTCGACACCGCCGTCCCCGCCCCCGACTGCCTCGACGAGCTGACCGCCCCGGTCGCCGACGCCGTACGGCACTGGAGCGGCGCGGTCCCCGCCGAGCAGATCATCTACGTCGAGACCGACCCGCAGTGGGCGGACACCGCCGTCTTCGTCGAGCACTACGGGCGCGACCTGCTGGAGCGGTCGGCCAACTGCGTGGTGGTGGCGGGCAAGCGCGGCGGCGAGACGACGCTGGCCGCCTGTCTGGCCCTGTCCACCACCAAGGTGGACGTCAACGGCGTCGTACGACGTCAACTCGGGGCCCGCAAGGCCTCGTTCGCCTCGATGGACACCGCGACCGGGGAGACCGGCATGGAGTACGGCGGCATCACCCCGATCGGACTCCCGCACGACTGGGCCCTGTTGGTGGACTCGGCCGTCGTCGACCTGCCCTACGTCCTGGTCGGCAGCGGCCGCCGGCGCGGCAAACTCCTGGTCCCCGGCAAGGCGTTCGCCCAGCTGCCGGGGGCGGTCGTGCTGGAGGGACTGGGCGTCTAGGGCCTGTCCGCCGGATCATGCCGCAGACGCGGGGCCTGGTGCGTCCACCTGCGGCGTTGTCGTCGGTTGTCAACGCTCCGCGTTGCCGCCCTCCTCCGCCTTGCAGTTGGACGCACCAGGCCCCGCTCACCGGCGCTGATGATGTGCCCTTGTTCTCCTGCGACCTGATCCGCCGGACAGGCCCTAGCGCGTCGCGTGGTGGGCCAGCGCCAGGTGCGGGTCCTGCTCGCCGGGTGCGGGCGCCGGATCGGCGTGCACCAGGGCCGCCGTCAGCCGGGGTACGGCGTGCAGCAGCGCGTGTTCCGCCGCCACCGCGACCGCGTGCGCCTGCCGTACGGTCGCCTCGCCGTCGACCACGACCGCGACCTCGGCCCGCAGCCGGTGCCCGATCCACCGCAGCCGCAGCTCACCCACCGCCCGCACCCCCGGCACCGCGCGCACCGCCCGCTCGGCCCGGTCCGTCAGCTCCGGGTCCACGGCGTCCATCACCCTCCGGAACACCTCCCGGGCCGCGTCCCGCAGCACCAGCGCGATCGCCGCGGTGATCGCCAGCCCCACCAGCGGGTCGGCGAGCTGCCAGCCCAGCGCCGCCCCGCCGGCCCCCAGCAGCACGGCCAGCGAGGCGAATCCGTCGGTACGGGCGTGCAGCCCGTCGGCCACCAGGGCCGCCGAGCCGATCTCCCGGCCCACCCGCATCCGGTACCGCGCCACCCACTCGTTCCCGGCGAACCCGACCAGCGCGGCCACCGCGACCGCCGGGAGGTGCGCGACCGGCCGTGGATCCAGCAGCCGTTCGACGGCGGTCCAGGCGGCGAAGGCGGCCGACGCGGTGATCGTCAGCACGATCGCGATCCCCGCGAGATCCTCGGCCCGCCCGTAGCCGTAGGTGAAGCGGCGGTTCGCCGCGCGACGCCCGAGCACGAAGGCGATGCCGAGCGGTACGGCGGTGAGCGCGTCGGCGGCGTTGTGCACGGTGTCGCCGAGCAGGGCGACGGAGCCGGACAGGACCACGACGACCGCCTGCGCCAGCGCCGTCACCCCGAGCACGGCCAGCGAGACCCAGAGCGCGCGCATCCCCCGCGCCGAGGTCTCCAGAGCGGAGTCGAGCTTGTCGGCCGTCTCGTGGGAGTGGGGAGTGAGGAGGTGCCCGAGGCGGTGGCGGAGGCCGCCCGGCGACGGGTGGGAGTGGGAGTGGGAGTGGCCGTGACCGCGCTCGCCGTGAGGGCCGGGGGCGTGCGCGTGGGCGTGCTCGTGATGGTGCTGGTCGCGGGCGTACCGGTCGTGGGCGTCCTGGTCGTGGGTGTGCGCCTGCTCAGGGTGGTGCCGGTCGTCCGCGGGTGCGTGCTCGTGGTGGTGCCGGTCGCTCATGCGGCTCCCCTCTCCGGTGCGCGGGACGTGGACATGCGACGCCCCCGAGGCCATTATGTGCGTATGAGCGCACGCATGCACCTATCACCTGCGCAGCATGCGCATCCGCGCAGCCCTGGCGAGGAGCAGTTCGCGCTCGCCGCCGAACTCCTCGCCCTGCTCGGCGACCGCACCCGGCTGTCCCTCCTGCACGCCCTCACGGCGGGGGAGGCCGACGTCACCACGCTCACGGAGGTGTGCGGTGCCGCGCGGCCCGCCGTCAGCCAGCATCTGGCCCGGCTCCGGCTCGCGGGCCTGGTGGGCACCCGCAAGGAGGGACGCCGGGTGGTGTACTCGCTGCGCCACGGTCATCTGCGCCGGCTGGTCGACGAGGCGCTGAAGGTGGCCGACCACAGGCTCGCCGAGACCGCCACCGAAGCTCCTACCGAAGCAGGGAACTGAGCTTCTCCAGCAGGGCGAGCACCTCGTCCGGGTCGCTGGTCGCCGCCGCGAGCGCCGGGCCCAGGGGTGCTTCCCGTACCGCTTGCATACGGCCGGACGGCTGGGCGGCCGCGCTGAGCAGCGTACGGCGGCCGTCGCGCGGGTCGGGTTCGGCCGTGGCCGCCTCGACAGCGCGCAACCGGGCGACTCCGTTGGAGACCTGGCTCTGTGCCAGGCCGGTGCGCTGGGCGATCTCGGTGACCGTGGTCCGGGGGTGGTCCCGCAGATCGGCGGCCACGATCAGCACCGTGCCCGTGCTGGTGGGGTGTTCGCCGATGCCGTCGGTGGGGACGGCGGACTCGGCGAGCTTCTGGAGGCGGTGGCCCAGCAGGTAGAGGTCGATGACGTTCACGCTCCTCAGGTTACATCTGGCATAGATGCATCTCGCAAAAATGCATCACAGGCAGATGCATCTTATCTTGATGCATCTCCATCGGATGGATATGCTTCTGCTCATGCCGAAGACGACGAAGCTCCGTGGTAACCCGTGGGCCGTTCTGGTCACCCTCTCCCTCGGGTTCTTCATGACCCTGCTCGACATGACGATCGTCAACATCGCGATCCCGGACGTGATGAGCGACCTGCACACCGGGCTCGACCAGGTGATGTGGACCGTGAGCGGCTACACCCTGGTCCTGGCCGCCCTGCTGGTGACGGCCGCGCGGCTCGGGGACATGAAGGGGCAGCGGACGCTGTTCGCGGCCGGGGTCGCGGTGTTCACCGCGGCCAGCGTGGTCTGCGGGCTGGCCGGCGGGGCCGAAGTCCTCGTCGCCGCACGGCTCGTGCAGGGGCTCGGGGCGGCGCTGCTCACCCCGCAGACCATGGCGCTGGTCATGGCCGTCTTCCCGGCCGAGCGACGCGGTACCGCGCTCGGCGTCTGGGGTTCGGTCGCCGGGGTGGCGACGCTGTCCGGGCCGACCCTCGGCGGGCTCCTGGTCAGCACGGTCGGCTGGCGCTGGGTGTTCTTCGTCAACGTCCCGATCGGGCTGCTGGTCCTCGTCCTGACCTTCCTGCTCGTCCCCGACCTGCGCACCGGCCGCGCCCACCGGCTCGACCTGTCCGGCGTCCTGCTCTCCACCGCCGCGCTGACCTGCGTGACCTTCGCCCTGATGGAGGGCGACCGGTACTCCTGGAACGCCGGGATCCTGGTGCTCGGCGCCGCCGGACTGGTCCTGGCCGCCCTGTTCCTGCGCCAGCAGTCACGGCGTCAGGGGAGCGAACCGCTCGTCCCGTTCCGGCTGTTCGCCGACCGCGGCTTCACCGTGATGACCGCGCTGGTCGGAGCGATCGGTGCCGCCCTGATCGCCGCCGTGCTGCCGCTCGGCCTCTACTTCCAGCAGCAGCTCGGCTTCAGCGCGGTGCAGGCCGGACTGGCCCTCGCGCCCTCGCCGCTGGTCTCCCTCTTCGTCTCCCCGCTCGCCGGACGCCTCAGCGACCGGATCGGCGGCCGCAGGGTGCTGTCGGCCGGGCTGGTGTCCTTCTGCGCGGGTCTGCTCGCGGTGATCCTGCTCGCGCAGGGCTCGGCGTCGGCGCTGGTCTTCACCGTGCCCCTGATGTTCATGGGGCTCGGCACCGGCTGCATGATCGCACCGCTCTCCACCGAGGCGATGCGGCACGTTCCCGCACCCCTGGCGGGAGCGGCCTCCGGGGTCAACAACACGGTCCGGCAACTGGGCTCGGTGCTCGGCTCGGCCGCCGCCACCGCGCTGATGGCCGCGGGCGCCACGCCGCTGGCCGGAATCCACCTGGCCATGGCCCTCGCGGTCGTCCTGCTCGGTCTCGCCGGTACGGCACTCCTCGCGACCCGCGCGGGCCGGCCGGCGGCCGTCCCCGCGTAGCGTTCAGAAGGCGGTGGCCGAGCCGAGGTACTGCTCGGCGAAGGCCGTCGCGGCCGCGCGTGAGGTGAACAGTCTGCGCAGCCGGGCCAGCGTGGTGCCCGCGAGGAACGGGTCGCCGGACGCGGTGCCGTGGTAGATGCCGGACAGGAACCCGGAGAACTCCTGGTAGTCCCAGACCCGGCGCAGACAGGCGTGGGAGTAGCCGTCCAGGCCGGAGTCGTCGCCCTTGGTGACGTGCGCGACGATCGCGTCGCCCAGCAGGAAGGCGTCGTGCAGGGCGAGGTTCATGCCCTTCGCGGCGATCGGCGCGGTCAGGTGCCCGGCGTCGCCGGCCAGGAACAGGCGGCCGAACACCATGGGTTCGACCACGTAGTTGTGCATGTCCAGCACGCGCTTCTCGACCAGCCGCCCCTCGTTGAGCGGCGGCGCCCCGGCCGCGCCGAGCCGTTCGCGCAGTTCGTCCCAGACCCGCTCGTGCGACCAGCTCTCCGGATCGTCGCCGGGCGGGCACTGCAGGTAGTAGCGGGTGACCTCGGGGCTGCGCGCCATGTGCCCGGCGAAACCGTTCGGATGGACGCCGAACAGCACACAGTCCGAGGACGGCGGCGCCTCGGCGAGCAGCGCCAGCCAGCCGATGCCGTAGTCCTGCCGGGAGATCCGCACCCGCCCGTCCGGTATCGCGTCCCGGGTCACCCCGCGCGCCCCGTCGCAGCCCGCGACGAACTCGCAGCGCAGGACGTGCCGTTCGCCGGTCCCGGGGTCGACATACGACACGGCGGGCCGGTCCGTCTCCAAGTCGTGCAGCGTGACGTCCCGCACCCCGAACCTGATGTCCCCGTCGCGGACGTCGGCGTACTCCCGCACCAGGTCCGTCACCAGCAACGGCTGCGGATAGACGTAGTGGTGGTGGTCCGTCAGCTCGCCGTAGTCGAACCGGAAGCGTTCGCCGCCGAACCGGAACTCGCACTCGCTGTGCGTCTGCGCCCGGGCCAGCAGGGTGTCGGCGAGACCGCGTTGCTGCAGGCCGCGGACCGCCCATTCCTCGATGACCCCGGCCCGCGGCCGGGTCTCGATGAACTGCCTGCTCTCGGTCTCCAGGACCACGCAGTCGACGGCGGCGGCCCGCAGGATGTTCCCGATGGCCAGCCCGGCGGGTCCGGCGCCGACGATGACGACCGTACGGCGTTCTTCGGAGGGGGAGCCGGTGTGAGGGGAGGGGTGAGTCACCCCCGCATTATGACGGTGTCCCGTCAGCCACCGCAGAGCCGCCCTGGCTGACGGGACACGGGAGTCGGGGCGGGTCAGTGCGCCGGGGCGTCGGTGACCACGACCTCGTCGATGCTGCGCTCGATGTCCTCGGTCGTGGACGACGTCGCCTTCGCCCAGTAGTAGATGACCACCGAGAAGACGGCGATGACGACGATGTCCCACCACAGCGCGATGTGGCCCTGGCCGCCGAAGCTGCCCTGCCAGGAGATCAGACCCATCCCCAGCAGATAGACGGGCAGCCACTGCGCGGCCCTGAAGTCCAGCCGGGGAGCGTCCGGCAGGTTCTTGTTGTGGGCGTAGAGGGCGTAGCCGCCGAGCAGCAGGTAGCCGAGCACGATCGCCAGGCCGAGCCGCCACAGGGTGCCCCAGCCGGACCAGTAGATGATCAGGTTGGCGACCACGAACGCCACCGGCGAGAGCAGCTTGCCGCCGGGCAGCCGGTACGGGCGTTCATGGCGCGGCAGCTTGTCGGCGAAGACGCCGTACGCCAGCGGAGCGCCCGCGTACATCAGCACGCTCGCGGAGGTGATGAAGCCGACCAGCTGGTGCCAGCTCGGGAACGGCAGGAAGCAGATCACGCCGGTCACGAAGGACATGACGAGCCCGAACCACGGCACACCGCGGGCGTCGGTCTTCGCGAAGATCTTCGGCGCGTAGCCGTTCTTCGCCAGGCCGTAGGAGACCCGGGAGGTGGCGGTGGTGTAGATCAGGCCGGTGCCGCCGGGGGAGATGATCGCGTCGAGGTAGAGGACCACGGCCAGCCAGCCGAGTCCGACCACGGTCGCGAGGCCGGCCCACGGGCCGGTGTCGCCCTGGTACACGAGGTGCGCCCAGCCGTGCGCGAAGGAACTGTGCGGCAGCGCGGCGATGAACACCACCTGGAGCAGGACGTAGATGACGGCACCGATCGCGACCGAGCCGAGCGTGGCGCGCGGCAGGTCCCGCTTCGGGTTGCGGCTCTCGCCGGCCAGCTGGATGGCCTGCTCGAAGCCGAGCAGCGCGAAGATGATGCCGCTGGTGCTGATCGCGGCGAGCACACCCTTGGCACCCATGGGGGCGAAGCCCTCCGAGTGGAAGTTGGCCGGGTGGAAGTTGCTGACGGCCATGATGAAGATCGCGGCCAGTGGTACGGCGATCTTCCACCAGGTCGCGGCGCTGTTGGTGTGCGCCAGTACCCGGACGCCGAAGAAGTTGACGCCGACGAACAGTGCCATGAGCACGATCGCCACCAGCAGACCGCTGGGGGTCAGCGTCTTGTCGGCGTGCAGGAAGTGCGTCGCCCACTTCCAGTGACCGGCGTAGCCGATCATGGCCTCGACCTCGATGGGCGCCACGGTCGCGGCCTGGAGCCAGGAGAACCAGCCGAAGGACATACCGGCCAGGCCGCCGAAGGCGTAGTGGGGGTAGCGGGCCGTACCGCCCGCCACCGGGAACATCCCGCCGAGCTCGGCGTGGACCAGAGCCAGGAGCACGATCGCGACCGCGCCGATCACCCACGAGATGATCGCCGAGGGACCGGCCTGCATGACCGCGTCGTGCGCGCCGTACAGCCAGCCGGACCCGATGATCGAGCCCACAGAGGCCCACATCAGGCCGATCAGCCCGACGTCCCGCCTCAGACCGCCCGAAGGTGTCATGTCCTCCGTCGCGGCTTTCTCGACACTCACCATGTCAAGTGGCCTCTCAGTTTCTGAACGCAGATTTAACGAGCAAGAGGCCACAAGTTAAGGGCGCGCGCTGCACCGACTGAAGAGTGTTGCCCAAAATTTGACCCTCGATCTTTCCTGTCTTGGCCAAAGCTTTTGCACAGGTCAGCGAGGGTCACGGAATGTCCGTATTCAGTTGGGAAATGTGAGAAGACGGTAAGACAGGTCGGGTTCGGACGGGGAATTCCGATGACCCGGGCGGTGATGCATGAGCATGTATCGGACCGGCGGCCCGCACCCACGCGCACGCCGCCTCGTCCGCACCCCGGGGACCCGGTGAGCCGGGTCGGTCAGCCGAGCCGGGGGATCTCGATGGCCGGGCAGCGGTCCATGACCATGTCGAGGCCGGCGGCGCGGGTGCGGTCGTACGCGGCTTCGTCGATCACGCCGAGCTGGAACCAGACAGCCCTGGCGCCGATGGCGACCGCCTCGTCGGCCACGGCGCCGGCGAGGCTGCCGTTGACGAACACGTCGACCACGTCGACATCGAAGGGGATCGCGTCGAGGGAGGGGTACCCCACCTCGCCGTGTACCGTCTCCGCCTTCGGGTGTACCGGCACGACGCGCTTGCCGAAGCGCTGGAGGACGGCGGCCACGCCGTATGCCGGGCGCTGCTGGTTCGTGGACAGGCCGACCACCGCCCAGGTGTCGCCCAGCTCGGTGAGGATCTTGCGGACCGTGTCTGCGTCGCCGTACATGCCCGGACTCCTTGAGGTTGATGCGAAGACTGTCGTCCACGCAACGGCGAGTCGGCTCCGGCGATTCCTCGCGGTCGCAGCCGGAGGCCGGACCTGCTCCGGTGGTGACGTCAGGAGCACCGCAACGGCGGGCAGTTGGCCCAGGGGTGTGATCGAGGAGGCGCAGCCGGCCGTCAGGGGGTCGGTCGGGGTGTCGAGGCCGGGCGAGAGGATGGGGGCGAGATCTCCCGCGCTCTCGAGCCTGCCTGCACGGCCCCGCCGTCGAGCGCGGCGCAGGACCGGTGCCTGTGCGTCGTCTGCACCACGAACGCGATCGAATCGGTCAACGCTCGCACACGGAAAGCCGTCCGGGTCCGCGGGGATTTCCCGAACGGGGCCGCAGCCCTCACGCGCATCACGTCACACGCGAACGGGACCGGTCCCGATCGCACGGAGACCCCGGGGCCGCGAGCTGCCGCCCGACGATCACACAGTCCCGTATATATGTCCCTTATTGTGGCTTTTGCTGTCGTGTCTCGGTGGAGGGAACGGAGTTGGGGCCGTGGCGTTCACGGAGTCGGCCGGCGGTGGTGAGCCGATGTCCTCTCCCGAGTCGGCCCCGGATGCCGGGCGACGGTCCTGGGCGCCGCTGCTGGCGGTGTGCGCCGGGTATTTCATGGTGATCCTGGACGTGACGGCCATCAACGTCGCCGTGCCGGTGATCGGCCGGCAGCTGTCGGCCTCGCTCACCGGCATCCAGTGGATCACCGACGGGTACACCCTCGTCTTCGCCGGGTTCCTGCTGACCGGTGGCGCGCTGGGTGACCGGCTGGGCAACCGTCGGGTCTTCTGCTCGGGCGTGGCGGTGTTCACCCTGTCCTCGGCCGCGTGCGCGCTTGCGCCGAGCGCCCTTTTCCTGGTGGCGGCCCGGCTGGTGGAGGGGCTCGGTGCGGCTCTGATCGTGCCCGGTTCCCTGGCCCTGCTCCAGCAGGCCTACCCGGCGTCGGCCGTACGCTCGCGGGCCTTCGGGCTATGGGGTTCGATGGCGGGCATCGCGGCCGCGGCGGGCCCGCTGCTGGGCGGGCTGCTCGTCTCCACGATGGGCTGGCGCTGGGTGTTCCTCATCAACCTGCCCGTCGGTGTGGCCTGCCTGGTGCTGACGCTGCGGCATGTGGCACGCTCGCCCCGGCGCGCCGCCCGGTCCCTGGACTGGCCGGCGCAGTGCGCGGTGGTGGCGGCGGTGGCGCTGCTCACCGCGGCGCTCAACGAGGCCGGACGGCGGGGCTGGTCCGATCCGGCCGTTCTCGCCGGGGTCGGCCTGGCCGTGCTGGCCGCCGCGGCGTTCGTGGTGCGCGAGCGGCTGGCCCGCTCTCCCGTCCTTCCGCCGAGCCTGCTGCACTCTCGGGCGATGAGCGGTGGAGCCGTCATCGGCCTGCTGTTCAACTTCGGCTTCTACGGCATGGTGTTCACCGCCAGCCTGGAATTCCAGCACCAGCGCGGCTTCAGTGCCCTCGGCACCGGGCTGGCGCTGTTCCCGGCGGTGGCGATGACCATGTTCGCCTCCGTCCTGTCCGGGCGGCTGAGCCGCCGCACCGGCGATCGTCCCCTGGTGGTCTCCGGCATGCTCCTGGCCGCCCTGGGACTGGCCGGCTGGGCCGCGGCGGGAGCCGACCCCGCCTACCCGCTGCTGGTGGCCCCGATGATGGCCGCGGGATTCGGTACGTCCTTCGCCCTCACCGGATCGACCGCCACCGTGATGGGTGCCGCGCCTCCGGCGTACTCGGGCGCCGCCTCCGCCCTGTTCAACACCACCCGCCAGATCGGCAGCGCCACCGGCGTCGCGCTCGGCGGCAGCCTGCTCGCCACGGCCACCGACTACAACACCGGACTGCGCACCAGCATGGCCATCGGGGCAGTCGCCTACCTGGCCGCCGCAGGCCTCGCCTGGCTGCGCGTGCCGGCGAAACCGAAAGGTCCTGGACCGTCTTGAGGCCGTCGGGCAGGCCGCTGCGTTCGAGCCGTGAGCACGGTCACATCCCGAATTCGAGGGGTCCCTCATGTTAGCCTTGACGCATGAGCCAGCAGCACGTCCTGTCCGCGCCCGAGGCGTCGGCCAAGCCGCTGCGCCGCGACGCGCAGCGCAACAGGGACGCGATCGTGGCCGCCGCTCGCAAGGCCTTCGCCGCGCAGGGGCTGGACGCGTCCCTGGAGGGTGTCGCCCGCGAGGCGGGCGTCGCGATCGGGACGCTGTACCGGCACTTCCCCCGCAGGCTCGACCTGGTCGAAGAGCTCTTCACCGCGAAGTTCACGGAACTGCTGGCCGCGGCTGAAGAGGCCGCGGCCATGGACGACGCCTGGGAAGGGTTCTGCCACTACCTGGAAAAGCTCTGTGAACTGCAGGCCTGTGACCACGCCTTCAACGACCTGGTCTCGGCCCGGCTGCCCCTCCACGCGCTCGGCAGGGGAATGTTCGAGCGCGCGGGAGAACGGGCCGCTCAGATCTTCCGCAACGCCCAGGAGCAGGGCGTCCTCCGCGACGACGTCACCCCGGAGGACCTCGCCTTCGTGATCTGGTCCCAGGCCGGGATCATCCAGGCCACACGTGCCGTCGCCCCCAACGCCTGGCGCCGCCACCTTCACCTGCTCCTCGACGCCTTCCGCGCCCAGTGTGCCCACGAGCTGCCGGAACCGCCGCTGACACCCCAGCAGGTCGACCAGACCCTCACCACGCTCGAGTGCCCCGAAGAGGAGTGCCGCGAGTGCCACGAGGAGGCATGAGCCGCGGCAGGTGAGCTCCCCGGGTGACGGGACACACGACGACGAGCCCGGTGCCGCAGTCGGCATCGGGCTCGTTCGGATCTGCCAGGGCGTCGCCGTCCGGGGGGCGTTCAGTTTCCCGCCAGCAACTGTGCCAGCTCGGCGTCCAGGTCGAGCCGGCTGGATTCGGTCCCCGGCGGCACCAAGGACCGCGTGTCGCGCAGGAAGGAATCCACGCTCCGCGCGGGGAACTCGAGCAGGGCCGACCCCGCCGGCGAACGCAGGGCGACGAACACCACGTCGCGCCCCGGGCCGGCGGCCGGCCACATGCGCACGTCTCCGAGCCCGGTGTGCTCGCTCAGAGCCTGAGTCAGCATGTCGCGACTGAAGAACCACTCGACCGTGCGGCCCTCGCCCGGGGGATGGAAGACGGCGCGGACGGCATAGGGGTCATCCGCCTCGTACCGCAGCGATGCGTACATCGGCACCGACAGCTCGTGTGACACGACGAACTGCACGGGCAGCTCGTACGCCACGGTTCTGACCGATCTCACTGTCCCTCACTTCTGCATCCCGCTCGCCGGGCACTTCGGTCGCTGCCCGGGTGCTTCGAGGCACGGGACGTGGTGGCATCGCCGGCGCGACCGGAGGCGCCGGAAGACGAGAGCGGTACACGCGGTTCCTGCGTGTCGGCCCCGTTCGGCCAGGAAGCGATTTCGTCGGACCGGGCCCGATGCCGGCCCGGCGAGCGGTCCGGGGTGGGGGGGCGGGCGCCCCGGGCCCCCCCCGCCGCGCCGGGCCGCGGCCGAGCCCCCCCCG
>NZ_JBHXSK010000098.1:0-22516 GCF_042716195.1 Streptomyces sp. NPDC058683 | reverse complement strand
CCCTGGCACACGCAGCCCGCGCGGTGCGACGCGGCACCGACGTCATCGTGGCCGGCTCCACCGAGGCGCCCATAGCTCCGTACTCGATGGTCTGCCAGCTCGGCTACCAGGAGCTCAGCCGGGAGACCGACCCGGCCCGCGCCTACCGCCCGTTCACCGAACAGGCCTGCGGGTTCGTGCCGGCCGAGGGCGGCGCCATGCTCGTCGTGGAGGACATCGGCTCGGCCCGGCGACGCGGGCTGCCGGTACGGGCCACCCTCGACGGACACGCGTCCACGTTCACCGGGGCCTCCCGCTGGGCCGAGTCGAGGGCCGGGCTCGCCCAGGCGATCCGCGGCGCCCTCGCCGAGGCCGGCTGCGCCCCGGAGGAGGTCGACGTGGTCTTCGCCGACGCCCTCGGCGTCCCGGAGGCCGACCGGGCGGAGGCGCTGGCCATCGCCGACGCCCTGGGCGCGCACGGCCGGCGCGTGCCCGTCACCGCGCCCAAGACCGGGATCGGCCGGGGGTACTGCGCGGCCCCCGTCCTGGACACCGCCGCCGCGGTGCTCGCCATGGAACACGGCCTGATCCCGCCGACCCCGGGTGTCCACGACATCTGCCACGACCTCGACCTCGTGACCGGCAGCGCCCGCGCCGCCGCACCACGCACGGCGCTGATCCTCAGCCGGGGACTCATGGGGTCGAACTCGGCACTCGTGCTGCGCCACGGCACGGCCGGGTGAGCCGGAGAACAACCAGCTGCCCAGCAGCGAAGAAGAAGGAGTTCCTATGAGCATCACCGTGGACGAACTGTCCGAACTCATGAAGAAGGCCGCCGGCGTCACCGTCGCCCCGGCCGACCTGCAGGACCGGCGCGACACCGGCTTCGACGTCTTCGGTGTCGACTCGCTCGGCCTGCTCGGCATCGTCGGCGAGCTGGAGAACCGGCACGGCGTGCCCATGCCGGTGGACGCCGAGCGGTGCAAGACCCCCCGCCAGTTCCTCGACCTCGTCAACAGCGCCATGCCCGCGGGAGCCTGACATGACCGGACACACCCAGAACGAGATCACCATCGCCGCTCCCGTCGACCTGGTCTGGGACATGACCAACGACGTGGCCAACTGGACGCAGCTGTTCAGCGAGTACGCCGGCGTCGAGATCCTCTCCGAGGAGGGGAACAAGGTCACCTTCCGGCTGACCATGCACCCCGACGAGAACGGCAAGGTGTGGAGCTGGGTCTCCGAGCGCGAGACCGACCGCCCCAACCTGTCCGTCCGGGCCCGCCGCGTGGAGACCGGCCCCTTCGCCCACATGAACATCCGCTGGCAGTACGAGGAAGTACCGGCCGGCACCCGGATGATCTGGGCCCAGGACTTCGCGATGAAGCCGGAAGCCCCCGTCGACGACGACTGGATGACCGACAACATCAACAAGAACTCCAAGGTCCAGATGGCCCTGATCCGGGACAAGATCGAGAAGGCGGCCACCGGCCGGCGCCCCGACCCGGCCCTGGCCGACTGAGCCGGCCGCCGGGAAGACAGGAACGGAGAGACACGTGCACCAGGCCCTGATCGTCGCCCGTATGGCACCGGGCTCCGCCCCCGACATCGCGAAGGTGTTCGCGGAGTCCGACCAGGGAGAGCTGCCGCACCTCGTCGGGGTGGTCCGGCGCAGCCTCTTCCAGTTCGGCGATGTGTACATGCACCTCGTCGAGTCCGAGCGCGAGCCGGGACCCGCCATCGCCAAGGTCACCTCGCACCCCGAGTTCAGGGACATCAGCGACCGTCTCACGGCGTACGTCAGCGCGTACGACCCGGAGACCTGGCGCTCCCCGAAGGACGCGATGGCCCAGCGCTTCTACCTCTGGGAGCGCGACGGCGGCGCGTGAACCGTCGTACCGCCGTACGCCAACGGTGCCGGACCCGCGCAGAACGCGGGCCCGGCACCGGCGTGTCCGGGACCTGCCTCAGGCGGGCACCGTGCAGTCGAAGGCGTGCAGATACGGGTTGACCGGGCGGATGTCGTTGACGCTCAGACCAGCCTCCGTCAGCCGGCGCACCATGCTGTCGGTGGTGTGCTTGGCCCCGCCGACGTTGAGGAGCAGCAGCAGGTCCATCGCGGTGCTGAACCGCATCGACGGGGTGTCGTCGACCAGGTTCTCGATCACCACGACCCGGGCCCCGGGACCGCCCGCCGCGACCACGTTGGCCAGCAGCTGCGCGGTGGACTCGTCGTCCCACTCCAGGATGTTCTTGATGATGTAGACGTCCGAGTCGACCGGCACGGCCTCCCGGATGTCACCCGGCACGATGCGCGCCCGGTCCTCCAGGTCACCGCCCGGGCGCAGCCGTGGCAGGGCCTTCTCCACCACCTTCGGCAGGTCCAGCAGGTAGCCCTTCATCGCCGGGTACTTGTCCAGCAGACAGGCCACCACGTGCCCCTGGCCGCCGCCGAGGTCCGCGACCGACCGGCTGCCGGACAGGTCGAGCAGCGCGGCGACCTCACGCGCCGACTGCTCGCTGGAGGTGGTCATCGCCCGGTTGAAGACGTCCGCCGACTCCGGCGCGTCCTCGTTCAGGTAGACGAAGAACTCCTTGCCGTAGAGGTCCTCGATGACGTTGCGGCCGCTGCGCACGGCCTCGTCCAGCTTCGGCCAGGCGTCCCAGGTCCACGGCTCGGTGCACCACAGGGCGATGTACCGCAGGCTGTGCGGGTCGTCCTCGCGCAGCAGCCGGGAGGTCTCGGTGTGGGCGAACGTCCCGTCCGGGCGCTCGGCGAAGACGCCGTAGCAGGACAGGGCGCGCAGCAGCCGGCGCAGCGGCCGGGGGTCGGTCTTCACCGCGGAGGCGAGGCTCTCCACGGTCATCGGGGCGTCCCCGAGCGCGTCGGCGACGCGCAGCCGGGCGGCCGCGCGGACGGCGGCGGCACAGGCCGCCCCGAACACGAGCTCGCGCAGCCGCATCGACGGCGGCGGTGCGTCGCCCCGCGCCGGGTCCTTCGCCGGCGCCGAGAGATCGCGTGCTGGTGCGGTCATGTGCCGCCTACCTTCCTTGTGGGGTGTCGTAGGGCCGTCAGGTCAGCACAGACCGGCGGGCTTGGACTTCTTGCAGGTGTTGCTCTTGAAGCTGTTGCCGTGCTTGGCGGCTTCCTGGTTGATCAGGTCGGCGGGGGCGTTGCCCGACAGCTTGTTCCGGGTGACCTGGTTCTTGTCGTTGGTGGCGCCCACGAAGCTCTTGAAGACCACGATGCCGCCGGACAGCGGGGACTTGCCGGAGTTGCCGGTGACGGTGTTCCCGGTCACCAGGGTGTCCTCGGCGCCGGTCAGGACGATGCCGGAGCCCTGCAGGAAGAACAGCCGGGCGGTCTTCTTGCAGTACTTGTTGTTCTTCACGACCTGGTTGTCGGCGACGACGATGTGACCGGCCTTCGGCTTGTTCTCGTCGCCGACGACGAACATGCCCGCGCAGTTGCCGCTGACCGAGTTGTCCGAGACGGTCAGGTTGCGCAGCCGGCGCACGGTGACGCCGGTCCGGTTCTTCTCCAGCAGGTTGTGCTCGACGACCGTGCCGTCGGTGTCGGTGGCGCCCTTCTCCGTGGTGATGGAGTTGGCGAGGAACAGGCCCGCGTCGCCGTTGCTCCGGGCGACGTTGTACCGGTAGGCGCTGTGCACGGAGCGCTCTTCGGCGATGCCCCACTGGCCGTTCTTCACGGCGGCCACGCCGTGCACGTTCAGGTTGGCGGCGCCGACCGTCATGACACCGGTCCGGGAGAACCCGGTCACGGTCATCCGGGCGATGGTGACGTTCTCGACGGGCCGGCTCTTGGTGCCGACCACGCAGATTCCGTTGCCCATCTCCGCGCACGACTTCTGGGCGGCGGCCTTCTGCGACATGGCCTTCTTGGCCTTTTTGGCCTTCTTGGCCGGCTGGAGCACGGTCTCCTGGCCCGCACCGCTCAGGGTGAGGTCGGGCGTGGTCACCTTGACGCTCTCGTGGTACGTGCCGGCCAGCACCAGGACGGTGTCGCCGGGCGCGGCCGCGTCGACGGCCTTCTGGATCGACTCACCCGGATGCACCACGAGGGTGCGGTGGGTGGCGGTGGCCGGGGCGGCGCCGAGGAGGGAGCCGCACAGGGCGGCGGCGCAGGCGAGGTATGTGATATGGCGTTTTGTCACATTTAGCAGGCTAGGAGTCGATGACCCTATTACCCGCTGGATACGCCGTTCGGCGGCGTGTCATCCGGGCCGCGGCGAACCGGGCGGAAAAACGAAGACGCGGCGGTCGCATCAGCGACCGCCGCGTCCCGCAGTTCTCGGGTGTGCCTACCGCCCCCGCGGCCCGCCCTTGGGCATCCGCATGCCCTTCGGCAACGGCATGTTGGTCATCAGGTCACCCATCGCCCGCAGCCGGTCGTTGGTGGTCGTCACCTGAGGACCGGTCAGCACGCGAGGGAACTTCAGCATCGTGGTCCGCAGCTTCTTCAGCCCGACCTGGCCCTCGCCCGTGCCCACGATCACGTCGTGCACCGGCACGTCGGCCACGATCCGGGCCATCTTCTTCTTCTCGGCGGCCAGCAGGGTCTTCACCCGGTTCGGGTTGCCCTCGGCGACCAGGACGATGCCGGCCTTGCCGACGGCCCGGTGCACCACGTCCTGGCTGCGGTTCATCGCCACCGCCGGTGTCGTCGTCCAGCCCCGCCCGATGTTGTCCAGAACGGCGGCCGCGGCGCCCGGCTGGCCCTCCATCTGCCCGAAGGCCGCCCGCTCGGCCCGGCGGCCGAACACGATCGCCGTCCCGAGGAAGGCGAGCAGCAGGCCCAGGATGCCCAGATAGACCGGATGGCCGATCAGGAATCCGATCACGAGGAAGACGGCAAGGATGCCGAGACCGACACCCGCGAGTACAAGACCGATCGTCTTATCGGCCTTGCGGGTCATCTTGTACGTCAGGACGATCTGCTTCAGTCGCCCGGCATTCGCAGCGTCCGCTGCGGGTTCCTTCCTCGCCATGCCCCGAAGTCTACGTGGCCCCGGGAGTGCCGACGACGGCGGTGCCCGGAGAGGGGCCCGGGGAGCCGTCAGGAGCGGCCGGCGGCCTGCTCCAGGAAGAGCTGCGCCTCGACCCGGTCCTTGGCGCGACGGCGGTCCTCCAGCACGGAGGTCCAGGCGTTCTGGCGGGCGGTGCGCTGGCCGCCGCTCATCAGGAGGGACTCGACGGCGCGCAGCGCGTCGGTGAAGGACGGGATGGCGGTGGCGCGAACGGGCGCGGCCTGCATGGTGAAGGTCCCCCCTCGGAGTGGGTGTACATGCTGTGATTCCAGGGTCACTGTTCGGTGTTACCAGGGCGTGACCGACCGGTCAAACACCAATGAAACCTTGATACGCGGGCCCCGCACGCTGACGCGGTCCTGACGGGCGTCCTCATCAGCGAGGACCGTCAGGACCGCGGTCATTCGGTCATTACTGGCCGGTAGTAACTTGTGCGCGAATTCACACAGCCTGTACGGCTACGAACGCGCCCCGCTTCTCGATGGCCATCTGGTAGAGGCGCCCGGCCCGGTACGAAGAACGGACCAGCGGTCCGGACATCACACCGGAGAAGCCGATCTGCTCGGCCTCCTCCTTGAGCTCCACGAACTCCTGCGGCTTGACCCAGCGCTCCACGGGGTGGTGCCGCACGCTCGGACGCAGGTACTGCGTGATGGTGACCAGCTCGCAGCCCGCCTCGTGCAGCTGGCGCAGCGCCTCGGAGACCTCCTCGCGGGTCTCGCCCATGCCGAGGATGAGGTTGGACTTGGTGACCAGGCCGAAGTCACGGGCCTCGGTGATGACCTTCAGCGAGCGCTCGTAGCGGAAGCCGGGACGGATCCGCTTGAAGATCCGGGGCACCGTCTCGACGTTGTGCGCGAAGACCTCGGGGCGGGACTCGAAGACCTCGCGCAGCAGCTCCGGGACGGCGTTGAAGTCCGGGGCGAGCAGCTCGACCTTGGTACGGCCGGCCTCGCGCTCCGCCGTCTGCGCGTGGATCTGGCGCACGGTCTCGGCGTACAGCCAGGCGCCGCCGTCCTCCAGGTCGTCGCGGGCGACGCCGGTGATGGTGGCGTAGTTCAGGTCCATGGTGACCACGGACTCACCCACGCGGCGCGGCTCGTCGCGGTCCAGCGCCTCGGGCTTGCCGGTGTCGATCTGGCAGAAGTCGCAGCGCCGGGTGCACTGGTCGCCGCCGATGAGGAAGGTCGCCTCGCGGTCCTCCCAGCACTCGTAGATGTTCGGGCAGCCGGCTTCCTGGCAGACCGTGTGCAGACCCTCGCTCTTCACGAGGTTCTGCATCTTCGTGTACTCGGGGCCCATTTTCGCCCGGGTCTTGATCCACTCGGGCTTGCGCTCGATGGGGGTCTGGGCGTTCCGGACCTCCAGGCGCAGCATCTTGCGTCCGTCGGGTGAGACTGCGGACACGTCGGCTCCCTGTAACTTCGATTCCTCGGCGTACACCAGGGTACGCCCGTGATTGCTGGGCCCTTCCGTGGAGGCCAACCCCTCGGCCGCAGGGCGCATTCCCTCGGTCAGGCCGGGGTCTTCTCGATCTCGCGCGGCTTGAGCTCCGCGTTCTCCAGGATCTCCGTCAGGTGCCGCTCCACCACCGGAAGCACCTCCTCGATCGTCACGTCCCGGCCCAGCTCGGCCGCGAGGGAGGCGACGCCCGCGTCCCGGATGCCGCACGGGATGATCCGGTCGAACCACTTGTTGTCGGGGTTCACGTTGAGCGCGAAGCCGTGCATCGTGACGCCCTTGGCCACCCGGATGCCGATCGCGGCGATCTTCCGGTCCTCGCGGCGCTGCCCGGCGTTGGAGGGCGCGTACTCCGGGCCGTTCAGGCGCGGGTCGAACTCCTCGTCCGTCAGCCGGGGATCGAAGTCCAGGGAGAGCCCTCCGAGGGCCTGCGGCCGCTGCTCCACCGGGTCGCCGAGCACCCACACGCCGCTGCGGCCCTCGACCCGGGTGGTCTCCAGGCCGAACTCGGCGCAGACGCGGATCAGCGCCTCCTCCAGGCGCCGTACGTGCGCGACCACGTCCACCGGGCGCGGGAGCTTCTGGATCGGGTAGCCCACCAGCTGGCCCGGGCCGTGCCAGGTGATCTTGCCGCCGCGGTCCACGTCGATGACCGGGGTGCCGTCCAGCGGCCGCTCGTTGTCCGCGGTGCGCCGGCCCGCCGTGTACACCGGGGGGTGTTCGAGCAGCAGCACCGTGTCGGGCACCTCGTCGGCGAACCGCGCCGCGTGCACCCGGCGCTGCTCGTCCCACGCCTCCTGGTACTCGACGGCATCCGCGCCGAATCCCATGCGGACGAACCGCAACTCACTCACGGCAAGCGCCTCCCTCGGGCGATGGGTGTGTCAGGCACATAACGCGCCCAAGCCACTGTACGTCCGCCCGTAACGCGTCAGCCCTGGGGTCAATCCTCACACGATCGGATGAATGAACGTCGAAATGTGCGATCGGCTGCTCACTCTCCGCTACATTCGCGCCGTCCACGAGCGCCAAAAGGGCTGCTCACCGGCAATCCGGGCACAAGCTACCGAGCTGAGCCAGAAGGCAGGAGACCGCACCGCAGATGACGGACCGACCCGCGCAGCGCACCCCCAACCGCCAGCTCGCCGCGCTCATCGCAGAAGCAGGGTTCTCCAACGCGGGTCTGGCCCGTCGGGTCGACCAGCTCGGTCTCGAACACGGGCTGGATCTCAGATACGACAAGACGTCGGTCACCCGATGGCTGCGCGGCCAGCAGCCCCGGGGCACCACCCCCGCCCTGATCGCCGAGGTCTTCACGCGGCGCCTCGGCCGCCGGCTCACCGCCCAGGACCTGGGCCTCGACGCCTGCGCCCCGGTGTACGCCGGGCTGGAGTTCGCGGCCACCCCCGAGGAGGCCGTCGACATCGTCAGCGGGCTGTGGCGCAAGGACTCCGGCAGCCACGCCGAGCTCCGCAAGATCGCGTTCACCCCGGCCGGGCTCGTGGTGCCCAGCCGGGACTGGCTGATCGGCCGCGCCGACGACCGGGTGGCCCGCGGCGAGACGGCACCGCCGGTGGCCGCCCGGGTGCCGGCCCAGCTCCGGCCCGCCGCACCCAAGCAGCCGGCCCCGCCGGGACGCTCCCGCGGGCAGGCCGAACGCGGGCCCGGCCAGCGGGTCACCGGCGGGGACATCGCCGCGCTCCGCTCGGTCGGTGAACTGTTCCGCACGCTCGACGACACGTACGGCGGCGGGCACGCCCGGCAGGCCCTGGTGCGCTATCTGGAGCACGAGTGCGAGCCGATGCTGCGCGGCACGTACGGCGAGCAGACCGGCCGCAAGCTGTTCGCCGCGGCCGCCGACCTGACCCGGCTCGCGGGCTGGACGTCGTACGACATCGCCGCGCACGGTCTCGCCCAGCGCTACTTCGTCCAGTCCCTCCGCCTCGCGCAGGCGGCCGGGGACCGCTCCTACGGCTCCTACGTCCTCGTCACCATGAGCCGTCAGGCCGTGTACCTCGGCCACGGCCGGGAGGCGGTGCAGCTGGCGCGGGTGGCCCAGCAGGGCGTGGGCACCAACGCCCCGCCGGTCGTCCAGGCACTCCTCCATGCGGCCGAGGCCCGCGCCCACGGAGTCCTCGGCGAGGTACGGGCGTGCACCGGCGCGCTGGTCCGGGCCGAACGCGCCCTGGAGGCGGCCCGGCCCGGGGACGAAGTCCCCCACTGGGCGCGCTTCTTCGACGAGGCGCAGCTCGCCGACGAGTTCGGCCACTGCCACCGGGACCTCCAGCAGTTCCGGGCGTCCGCGCAGCACGCGGAGCGCTCGCTGCAACTCCGTGCGCCCTCCTACGCGCGCAGCCGCCTCTTCTGCCGCGTCGTCCTCGCCACGGCCCGCCTGGGCCTCGGCGAACTCGACCAGGCGTGCGCGCTCGGCGCGGAGGCGGCGGGTGCCGCGGTGGAGATGCGCTCGGTACGCGCGATCGAGTACGTCAAGGACTTCGAACGCCGCCTGGAGCCGTACAAGGACGCAGCACCGGCCAGGGCCTACCGGGACAAGGTCGCCGCACTGAACTGACCGCCGCACGACCGTCCACCGGACCGGCCACGGCACGACCGTCCACCGGACCGGCCAGCGCACGGCCGGCCGCTGGGCCGGCCACCGGGTGGCTGACCGCTGGGCCGGCCGGCATCAGGCTTGGTGCTGGGCCGGCCAGTGTTCGGCTTGATGCTGGGGCTGGCGACCCCGGCTCCTTTCCCGCCTCGGCTGAAGTTTTTTCCGCCGCGGCGGTGATCGGCCACGACGGCGTTGTCCGGCGGTGCCGGGCCGGCTGGTGCCGCTCGCCGTTGCCGGTTCCGGTTGATCGCCGGGTGCCGCGCCGTCGTGGCTTGTCGCGCCCGCGCGGCGGAGCCGCATGTCGCATGCAGCCCCGCGCCCCTGAAGGGCGCTCGTCTACGCCGCCCGGCGTTGCATCGGCTCCGCCGCGTGCATCGAGCCCGATACACCCAGGTCCGTCAGGATCGCCGCCGTTGCCCGGTGGGCCGAGTGCAGCGCTCCCTGGACCGTGCTGGTGTCCCGGTGGTCGCCGCAGACGTAGAGGCCGGCCAGGAGGCGGACCGGGCGGCGGAGGTCGTGCGGGGGGCGCATCGCCGGGATCGCCTCCGGCGTGTGGTGGACGGCCAGCGTCTCCCAGCGGTGCGTCGACGTGCCGTAGAGCCGGGCCAGGTGCATACGGACCGCCGTGTCGATGTCCGAGGGCGGCGGGCCGAGCACCGTCGAGGAGATCAGGGCGCGGCCCTGCGGGGCCCGGCTCGGGTCGATGGTGCTGACCACCGAGGTGTGGGAGACGGGCCCGCCCCGGTCCGCGTCGAGGAGGAGCGACGCCCCCGTGGTGAGCGCCGCCGGTTCGTCCGTCGTGTGATGGACCACCGTCACCTGGTGGAAGTCCGGCACGCGCAGCCCCGGCAGCAGCCCGGCGGCGGCCCGCGCGTCCGTCGCCAGCAGCACGGCCCGGCAGCGGATCTCGCCGTGCTCGGCCGTCGTCACGGACGTCGTCGAGACCGAGGTGACCCGGACGCCCGTGTGCACCGTGCCGGGCGGGAGGGCGCGGGCGAGGAGTTCCGGGAGGACCTCGGCGCCTCCCTCCGGCACGCACAGCCGCCCGCTCGCGAAGGAGCGCAGGGCGAGGTCCGCGCACCGGCTGGACGTCGTCAGCTCCGGGTCGCAGAGCAGGGCCGCGAGCAGCGGGCGCAGAAAGCCGTCGATCGTACGGGCGGGCACCCCGCGCGCCGCGAGGGCGTGCGCGGCCGGGAGTTCGGGGCGGGCGAGGATGCGTTCCACCGGGGTCGTGGCGATCCGCCCCAGCGCCGCACCGAGCCGTGCCTGGTCGACCGCGCTGCCCATCGGCGCCGTCGCCCGCGCGGGCGACACGGCCGAGCCGCCCCTGGGGGCGCTTGCCAGGGCGCGCACCGCATACAGTGCGCCCCTCGCGCTCCCGCCGCCCGCCGGAGCGCCGGCCCGGTGCCTGCGCCCGTCGCGATGCAGCAGTACGCCGGGCGCGAACCGGCGCAGAACCAGGGCGTCCAGTCCCGGTGCCAGCCGTAGCTCCGGGTACGACGTGGACAGGAGCTGTCCTATCCGGTCGAGCCGGAAGCCGTCGACCTTCTCGGTCGACATACGGCCGCCGACGTAAGGGGCGGCCTCCAGGACCGCGGTCGTTACTCCTGCACTGTTCAGCCGATGAGCCGCGGAGAGTCCGGCGACACCGGCTCCCACGATGACGACGTCCGCCTGGTACGCGGGCTCATGCACGAGGCCCCTCCTCGATTGCGCGTCCGGTGGAGACGTGATGCCCCCAACCAGCTCCGGGGATACCCGAGTTCGGGTCGAGGTTAGGACGGTGATCGGTCAAGGACAGTCGCGCATGAACAGGGCACGGTCGCACGGCGGTCGCATACGGTCACATGCGTTGTCAGGCCGCGCGGATCGCGTCCTCGATGCCCGGGAACGCGAAGGTGAACCCCGACTCCAGCAGCCGCTTGGGCACCACGCGTTGACTGCCCAGCACGTCCCCGGCCATCTCGCCGAGCGCCAGCCGCAGCGCCGGCGAGGGGACCGGGAAGAGAGCCGGGCGGCCCAGCACCCGGGCCATCGCCGCGGTGATCTCACGGTTGGTCAGGGGCTGCGGCGCGGTGAGGTTGAAGGGGCCCTCAAGGCCCTCGGTGTCCATCAGGAACCTGATCGCGGCCACCTCGTCGTGCAGCGCGATGAACGACCAGTACTGCCGGCCGTCACCCAGCCGTCCGCCGAGTCCCGCCTTGAACAGCGGGAACAGCCGGCCCCAGGCCCCGCCGCCACGGGCCACCACCAGACCCGTGCGGACGAACACCGTCCGGATGCCCGCCTCCCGCGCCGGGGCCGCCGCCTCCTCCCACTCCACGCACAGCGACGGCAGGAAGCCGTCCCCGGGCGGCGCGTCCTCGTCGACGACCCGGTCGCCCGTGTCGCCGTAGAAGCCCATCGCGCTGCCGCTCACGAACACCCGCGGCGGCACGTCCAGGGCGGCCACCGCCTCCGCGAGCGCGACCGTGCCGAGGACCCGGCTGTCCCGGATCCGCCGCTTGTAGGCGGCCGTCCAGCGCCGGTCGCCGATGCCGGCCCCGGCGAGGTTCACCACCGCGTCGCAGCCGGCCAGCCCCGCCGTGTCCACGTACTGCCCCTCGGGGTCCCAGCAGACCTCGGCGGCGCTGTGGGCCCCGCGCCGCACCAGGCGCACCACCTCGTGCCCGTCCGCCCGCAGGGACCGCACCAGGGCACTGCCGATCAGACCGGACGCGCCGGCCACCGCGATACGAGAGCGTTCCATGTGTTCCAGCATGCCGGGACACGCGCCGGAAAACTTCCGGGGGCCCGGGTGCCGCCCGACTTAGGGTGACCACATGCCGGAACCGTACATACGCGCCGCCCTGCCCGACGACGACGAGGAGCTGTCCGCCCTCGACCGCGCCATCTGGTCGTATCTGCACGCCGTGCAACCCGAGCCGCAGCCGCCGTACGACCCCTTCTTCAGCGGGCGGCACGCCCCCGAGGACACCCTGGTCGCCGAACTCGACCGGCGCATCGTCGGCTATGTCCGCCTCGGTTTCGCCTACAACATCGCCTCCAACGCGCACGTCCGGCAGATCCAGGGCCTCGCCGTCGCCGAGGAGGCCCGCGGCCACGGGGTCGCCCGGACGCTGCTGCGGGCCGTGATGGAGGAGGCCCGCGGACGTGGCGCCCGCCGGATCCGGCTGGGCGTCCTCGGGCACAACGCCCCGGCGCGCAGGCTCTACGAGTCGGAGGGCTTCGCCGTCGAGGGCGTGCTGCCGGGGGAGTTCCTCCTGGGCGGCGAGTACGTCGACGACGTGATCATGGGCCGGGCGCTGTGACGGTCAGGACGTGACGGTCAGGATGTGACGGTCAGGATGTGATCAGGTCGCCGGTGTCCACCGGCGCCGTGGCGTTCGCCCCGCGGGTGGCGTCCGAGGCCACCTCGTCGGCCGTCAGGACGTACCCCGTCTCGTCGTCCGACGTGGAGCGGGCGAACACCACGCCGTACACCTTGCCGCCGGTGGTCAGCAGCGGGCCGCCGGAGTTGCCGGGGCGGACCGTGGAGCGGATCGAGTAGATCTCGCGGGTCACGGTGGCGTCGTTGTAGATGTTCTGGCCGGTGGCCGGCACCTTGGCGGCCACCGTGGCCGCCTGCAGGTTCAGGTCGCCGTCCTGCGGATAGCCGGCCACCACCGCGGAGTCGCCGCGCGCCGCACCGGTGTCGAAGCCCAGCACCGGCGCGCGCAGCCGCGGCACGTACAGCACCGCCACGTCCCGGTCCGGGTCGAAGAGCACCACCTGCGCCTCGTACGACGTCCCGACCCCGCCGATCCGCACGCTCGGGTCGGTGATGCCGGCCACCACGTGCGCGTTGGTCATCACGTGCTCCGGCGCGTACACGAACCCGCTGCCCTCGCGGCCCTGGGTGCCCGAGACACCCTCGATCTTGACCGTGCTGCGCTTGGCCGCGCTGGTGGCGGCACTCGTGACGCTGTCGCCCGTCGGCTTGGCGACCCGGGCCGTCGACTCGTTCTCGAACGGGTTGAAGACCTGCGGGAAACCCGCCTCCGTGAGCGCCGAGGTGGCTCGCGAGAACCAGGCCGGCGTGGTGTCCGGCATCGTGTTCTGGACCGCGCCGAGCAGCTTGGAGTCCTGTATCGCCGTCGTCACCGCCGGCGACGAGGACGCGCCCAGCACGCTCGCCGCCACCCAGGCCACGATCAGCACCGCCACCGCGTTGGCCGCCGCCCCGCCGATCCCGTCGGCCGCCCGGAGCGGCCCCTGGTCCAGCTCACGGCGCAGCCGCAGCGCCAGCCGCCCCGCCAGCTCGTGTCCGACCACGCCCGGCACCAGCACCGTCAGCACCGCGACCACCGTCGCCGTGGCCGTCCCGCGGGTGACCAGGTCCATCACCCACGGCAGCACCCACACGCCGATGACCGCGCCGCCCACGAACCCGGCCAGCGAGACGCAGCCGGCCACCAGCCCACGCCGGTAACCGGACGCCGCGTAGACGAGGACCACCAGTACGAGCACCAGGTCGAGCAGGTCCACGGAGCCGCCTTTCTCTCGGTGCCCTTAATACGGTCGGGACAGGTCCAGTGATCAGTCCACACGCGCGAGAACCTCGGGAACCGGCCACGCGTGCGTGTACCACCTGAAACGCCCCGGACCGGGACGTTGGTTCCACCAGGTGGCACAGCACACATCGCGGGCCAAGTGGATCAACCCGAGAGTGGATGCCATGCGTGTCTTCCCCAGAGCCGGGCGGCGCACCAGAATCGCCGTCCTGACCCTGCTCGGCTGTCTGCCCGGCCTCGCCGCCGCCGTCGCGCTGGTGCTGTGCGCCCAGGGCGCCGACCGCCCCGTCGCGATCCACCTCGCCGCGCCCGCGCCCGCCAGCCCCGCCACCCGCTACCGGGCGCCCCGGCCGCGTATCGTGCCGCGCTCGGCCTGGCTGGACGACACCGTCCGCCGCACCCAGCCGCCGCCGCGCTACGACGACAAGGTCGTCGCCGTCTTCGTGCACCACACCGACTCGCCCAACGGCTACGCCTGCGCCGAGGTGCCCGAGATCATCCGCCGCCTCTACAGCGGTCAGACCGGCGACCGGGCGTGGGACGACATCGGCTACAACTTCCTCGTCGACCGCTGCGGCACCATCTACGAGGGCCGCGCGGGCGGCACCGAACGTGCGGTCGTCGGCGCCCACACCCAGGGCTTCAACCACCGCACCGCCGGCATCGCCGCCCTGGGCACCTTCACCGCCGGGGTGCCCGTGCCGCCCGCCATGACCGACTCGATCGCCGCCCTCGCCGCCTGGAAGCTCGGCCTCGCCGACGTCGACCCGCGCACCAGTGCCCGCCTGGTCTCCAGCAACGGGCTCAGCCGGTACCGGCAGGGCACCGTCGTCGCCCTGCCCGCGGTGGCCGGCCACCAGGACGGCTACATGACCAACTGCCCCGGCGCCGCCCTCACCGCCAGCCTCCCCCAGATCAGGGAGGCGGCGGCCCGGCTCCAGGGCAGGGTGCCGCCGGCCGCGGCCACCGCGATCCCGACGGGACCGCCCACCGCGACCCCGCCGAGCACATCCGCGGCGGCCCCGCCGAACACACCCGCCCCGGCCCCGGCCCGAACACCCTTCAAAGCACCCCTCGAAGTACCCCTCAGGTACCTGAAGACACCCGTGGAAGCATCCGCAGAAGCGTCCACAGGAACGCCATAGGCGGCACGCAGGCCGTTCAGATCCCCGCGTCCTAACGTCATGGACAACACAAGCCGACTGGAGGCGGGGATCATGCACAGCAGTCGTACCGAAGCCCGCAAGGACACCAAGGACGCCAAGGAGCAGGACGGTTGGGTCAGGTCCGCCCGCGGCCCCTGGGCCGTGGTCTGTGCGGTCGCGACGGTCGTCCTCGGCCCGGCCGCGGTCACCGCGTCCGCCCTCGACCAGGCCAACGCGGCGCCGATGCACCACGCGGTCAGGGCCGAGCAGACACCGGCGTACATCCCGTCGGACGTGACCCGGCGCCGCGCGGCGTAGCACTCACTCCTTGAAGCGGTCCCAGAGCCTCGGGAACCGTTCCGCGAGCGCCCGCTCGTTCTCGAAGTCGACCGGGCTGCCCTCCGGTTCGGAGGGCGCGGGGGCGATGCCCAGGTCCGGGGCCACGGTCCCGGTGAGCTGTTCGTACGCCTCGTCCGCGGCGTACCCGAGTTCCTCGCCGTCGCCGTCGATCTCCTCGTCGAAGTCGCCCAGCGCCTCCGCCAGCCCGTCCGGGTCGTGCAGGGCGCCCTCGAACACCTCCCGGCCCTGGCCGATCAGCCAGCACCGGAAGAAGTCGAACGCGTCGTCGCTGGCCCCGTCGAGCAGCACCCACGCGGCCCCCCACAGGTCCCAGCGGTAGGCGCGGTTGTAGCGGGCCTCGAAGTGACGGGCGAAGTCCAGCACCATGTCCGGGTCCAGCTGGAGCAGCCGGTCCACGAGCAGGTCCGCCTGGTCCTCCGGGTCGCCCTCGGCGGCCTCGCGGGTGCCGTCGACCAGCTCCCAGAACTCCGTCTCGTCCATCACGGGTCAAGCATCGTGCCTGTGCGCCGGGGGCGCACGCGGAGTGGTGCGGATTGTTATCAGCCGTCCCCCGACGGTGGGTACAGTCCCGCCAGGCGCCGCGCGTCCGCCGCGAAGCGCGCCCTCAGCCCCGTCGGCGCGAGCACCTCGGCCTCCGGCCCGAGCGCGGTCAGCTGACCGTGCGCGACCTCCTCGCTCTCCACCGACAGGGCCACCGTCACCCACCCCCACGCGTCCGGGGTGCCGGCGCCCGCGAGCGCCTGCCGCGCGGCCACCGGGTCGACGGCGTACGGCAGTCTGCGCAGGCCCACCGCCGACAGCCGCACCACCACCTCGGCATGCAGGATCGACCGCGCGAACTGCTCCGCCCGCCGGTCCCAGAACCCCGGCAGATCGAACTCCTCGTCCCGCGCGAACCGCTCCTCGCCGGCCTCGACCGAGGTGAACCGGTCGATCCGGTAGACCCGGTAGGAGTCGGTCTCCGCGACCCGCGCGCACAGGTACCAGACCCCGGCCTTCAGCACGAGCCCGTACGGCTCCAGCTCCCGCCGTACCTCCGACTCGCCGCGCCGGTAGAGCGCGACGACCCGCCGGTCGTCCCACACCGCGTCGGCGAGGGCGGGCAGCAGCGCGGGTGTCCCGGGCTCGGTGAACCAGTTGGGCGCGTCCAGATGGAACCGCTGGGCCGCGGTCCGGGAGGCGTCCCGCAGCGAGGGCATCAGCGCGGCGGACACCTTCAGCCGGGCGGCACTGGCGGCGTCCGCCAGCCCCATCTCCCGCAACGCCCCCGGCACCCCGCTCAGGAACAGCGCCTCGGCCTCGCTCCGCCCGAGCCCCGTCAGCCCCGTCCGGTACCCGCCGACCAGCCGGTACCCGCCCGCCCGGCCCCGGTCCGCGTACACCGGCACCCCCGCCTCCGACAGGGCCTGCGCGTCCCGCATCACGGTCCGCTCCGACACCTCCAGCTCGGCGGCCAGTTCACCGGCGGTCATGGCGGACCGGGACTGGAGCAGAAGCACCATTTTGATGAGACGGGCGGCGCGCATGCGTCCCATGATGCCGGGCCGGAAAAGGATCTCCGCCGCAACGGCGAGCCGTTGCGGCGGAGAGGGGTTCGCGCTTCCTACAGGCCGTAACGCTCCCGCGCTTCCTTCACCGCGGTCGCCTTGACCTCGCCGCGCCTGGCCAGCTGGGCCAGGGCCGCGACGACGACCGACTCGGCGTCGACGCCGAAGTGGCGGCGGGCCGCGTCCCGGGTGTCGGAGAGGCCGAAGCCGTCCGCGCCCAGGGAGGAGTAGTCCTGCTCGACCCACTGCGCGATCTGGTCCGGGACCTGGCGCATGTAGTCGGAGACGGCCAGCACCGGGCCCTCGGCACCCTGCAGGGCCTGCCGGACGTACGGCACCCGCTCCTCGCCGCGCAGCAGGGCCGCGTCCGCCTCCATGGCGTCACGGCGCAGCTCCGTCCAGGAGGTGGCGGACCAGACGTCGGCCGCCACACCCCACTCCTCGGCGAGCAGTCGCTGCGCCTTGAGCGCCCAGTGGATCGCCGTACCGGAGCCGAGCAGCTGGATCCGCGGGGCGTTCGCCACCACCGAGAGACCGGCCGACTCCGCCGTGTTGAAGCGGTACAGGCCCTTGACGACGCCCTCGTCGATGCCGAGCCCGGCCGGCTTCGCGGGCTGCGGGAGCGGCTCGTTGTAGACGGTCAGGTAATAGAAGACGTTCGGGTCCTCGCCCGGGGCCGGCTCGCCGTACATACGGCGCAGACCGTCCTTGACGATCGTCGCGATCTCGTAGGCGAAGGCCGGGTCGTAGGACAGCGCGGCCGGGTTGGTCGCGGCGATCACCGGGGAGTGGCCGTCGGCGTGCTGGAGGCCCTCGCCCGTCAGGGTCGTACGGCCGGCGGTCGCGCCGACGAGGAAGCCGCGGCCGAGCTGGTCGCCGAGCTGCCACATCTGGTCGGCGGTGCGCTGCCAGCCGAACATCGAGTAGAAGATGTAGAACGGGATCATCGCCTCGCCGTGCGTCGCGTACGCGGTCGACGCGGCGATGAAGTCGGCCATCGAACCGGCCTCGGTGATCCCCTCGTTGAGGATCTGGCCGTTCTTGGCCTCCTTGTAGTACATCAGCTGGTCACGGTCGACCGGCTCGTACGTCTGCCCCTTGGGGGAGTAGATCCCGAGGGACGGGAACAGGCTCTCCATGCCGAAGGTGCGCGCCTCGTCCGGGACGATCGGCACCCAGCGCTTTCCGGTCTCCTTGTCGCGGACCAGGTCCTTGACGAGCCGGACGAAGGCCATCGTCGTCGCCAGGTTCTGCGAGCCGGAGCCCTTGTCGAAGGAGGCGAAGGCCTTGTCGGCGGGGGCCGGCAGGGGGGCCAGGGCGTGCGTACGGCGGGCGGGGGCCGGGCCGCCGAGGGCCGCCCGGCGCTCCTGGAGGTAGCGCACCTCGGGGGAGTCGGCGCCGGGGTGGCCGTAGGGCACCACACCGTCGGCGAAGTCGCTGTCCTTGATGGGCAGTTCGAGCAGGTCACGCATCGTCTTGAACTCGTCCACCGTCAGCTTCTTCATCTGGTGGTTGGCGTTCTTCGACGCGAAGCCGTTGCCGAGGGTGTGACCCTTGACGGTCTGAGCCAGGATCACGGTCGGCGCGCCCTTGAACTCGACGGCCGCCTTGTACGCGGCGTACACCTTGCGGGCCTCGTGACCACCGCGCGAGAGGTGGAAGCACTCCAGGATCTTGTCGTCGCTCAGCAGCTTCGCCATCTCGGCGAGCGCCGGGTCCTTGCCGAAGAAGTCGGCGCGGATGTAGGCGGCGTCCCGGGTCTGGTACGTCTGCACCTGCGCGTCCGGTACCTCACGGAGGCGCCGTACCAGCGCACCGGTGGTGTCGAGCGCGAACAGCTCGTCCCAGGCGCTGCCCCAGAGCGACTTGACGACGTTCCAGCCGGCGCCGCGGAACTGGGCCTCCAGCTCCTGCACGATCTTGAAGTTGGCGCGCACCGGGCCGTCGAGGCGCTGCAGGTTGCAGTTGATGACGAAGGTCAGGTTGTCCAGGCCCTCACGGGAGGCGAGCGCCAGGGCGGCCGTGGACTCCGGCTCGTCCATCTCGCCGTCACCGAGGAACGCCCAGACGTGGGACGACGTGAGGTCCTTGATGCCGCGCGCCGTCAGGTACCGGTTGAAGCGGGCCTGGTAGATCGCCGACAGGGGGCCGAGGCCCATGCTCACCGTCGGGAACTCCCACAGCCAGGGCAGGCGGCGGGGGTGCGGGTACGACGGGAGGCCGTTGCCGCCGGCCTCCTGGCGGAAGTTGTCGAGGTGCGCCTCGGTCAGGCGGCCGTCGAGGAAGGCGCGGGCGTAGATGCCGGGGGAGGCGTGGCCCTGGATGTAGAGCTGGTCACCGCTGCCGGCGGCCTCCTGGGACTCCTTGCCCTTGAAGAAGTGGTTGAAGCCGGTCTCGTAGAGCCAGGCCGCGGAGGCGAAGGTGGCGATGTGGCCGCCGACGCCGTGTTTGCTGCCCCGGGTGACCATCGCGGCCGCGTTCCAGCGGTTCCACGCGGTGATCCGCCGCTCCATCTCCTCGTCGCCGGGCACGGCGGCCTCGGCGGCGGTGGGGATGGTGTTGACGTAGTCGGTCTCGAGCAGCTTCGGCAGCGCGATGCCGTCCGCCTCGGCGCGCTCCAGCGTGCGGCGCATCAGGTACGCGGCGCGGTGCGGCCCGGCCTCCCTGGCCACGGCGTCCAGTGAGGCCTGCCATTCGGCGGTCTCCTCCGGGTCCCGGTCGGGGAGCTGGTCGAGCGCGCTCGGCTGGATGGCCTGGGGGTCGGTCATGTCGCCGCCTTCCTCAGTCGAAGGGGGTTCCCTCATCGGTAAGGGTTCGGGGGTGCCCTTGGTCTTTGGCAGGACAGGGCGGCGGGCCCGGGTGCGGGCCCGTCGGCGACAATAACTCCCTGATCGATGATCGATCAAAGGGTTGAGGGGCAAAACTTCTCGATTCCGAGAAAGTCGGCACGGGGTGCCTCCGGCAGTGGCACCGGGTGACGCGTCCGAGGCAGGGTTTCTGCAGGTGAGACGGTGTTTTGAGCGAGGGAGCGCTCTTGTGCGGGGAGGGGGTGCGAGAGAAAGCTCATGCCTTCTGCCGAGGGCTCACGGCCTGGGGGCGCAGCCCAGGACATGGGCCTTCACGATGTCGGCGATCCTCGGGTCGCGGCGCTGGAACGCGGCCACCAGCTCCTGGTGTTCCTCGGCGTAGGACTGCTGGACCGTGCCCAGCCAGCGGATCGACAGCGCCGTGAAGACCTCGATGCCCAGGCCCTCCCACGTGTGCAGCAGCACCGAGTTGCCGGCCGCCCGGACCAGCTCGCGGTGGAAGCCGACCGTGTGGCGGACCTGAGCCGTGCCGTCGGCGTTCCGGTCGGCCTCGTAGAGCGCCGTGACATGCGGGTCGAGCGCCGAGCAGTCCGCCGCCAGCCGCTCCGCCGCCAGCTCCGCCGCGATCGCCTCCAGGCCGGCCCGCACCGGGTAGCTCTCCTCCAGGTCGGCCGCCGTCAGGTTCCGCACCCGCACGCCCTTGTTCGGCGCGGACTCGATCAGCCGCAGCGACTCCAGCTCCCGCAACGCCTCCCGCACCGGAGTCTGGCTGACCTCCAGCTCGGTGGCGATCCGTCGCTCCACGATCCGCTCGCCCGGCTTCCAGCGCCCGCTGACGATTCCCTCCACGATGTGCTCGCGGATCTGTTCGCGCAGCGAGTGGACGACGGGCGCGGTCATGGGAGCTCCTTAAGGGCGTTGACGTTTAGACAATACGGCCGGACCGCCTCCCGGGAGAGGCGCACGGGGGCGCTTTCGCGCAGGTGAGACGAGACTTACACGCTTCCCAGGCGGGCGGGATCCGTAAAGCCCCGTACCGGGGTCGCTGCGGAGTCGTCACCGCCCTGTCACCGGCAGAACCCGCGCGGGCCGTCCGCTGTCGCCGTGTGCAGAGGGGCTCCGGCAGAGGCGCCCCTCCGCGGCATCGGGGGCGTCATGAACATCGGGGGACGGACCGGCTGGGCGGTCACCGCGGCGGCCGTCGCGGCGGTCCTGGGGAGCACGGCGTGCGGTCCGACGGGCACGGGCACGGGCCCGCACGGCGGCAAGGCCGGGAAAGTGAGGAGCGTGGCCGCCCCGGCCGACGGGACGGTCCTCCTCGGCGCCCGGCCCCGCGGCGACGCCGGCGGCGCCTGCGTCTTCGTCAAACCCGACGGGGCGCAGAAGTTCGGCCACGTGGGGTGGGGCTTCCGGATCACCGGCACGGACCAGTGGGAGTACGGCGCCGTCGAGAACCCCAGCGGCCAGCTCTACACCCCGCCCGGCGGCGACATCGGGGCCTGGCACGCGCAGGGGTCGTACCGGCAGATGCTGCACGACATGTCGACCGACGCCCACTACCCCGGCAAGTCCAGCCATCCCTACAGCCGTTACCGGTGCACGTCGTCCTCGACGAGCGACGTCCGCGCCGCCCGGAAGACGATCCGTACCGTCGAAGGACGCGGCTTCCTCGTCGGCGTCGACCCGAGGACCGGGGAGCTGACCTCCCGGGACTGCCTCGACGCGACGTACGACGTCCTCAGGGCCTACCGGACCCGGCACCTGGCCCCGGCACCCCACCTCGGCATCCCCAACGTGTGGGTGGCGACGCTGGTCGGCTGGTCCGACGACCGGCTGACGCCCAGGTGATACGACGGTGCCCCGCCCGGAGCAGCTCCGGACGGGGCACCGTAGAACCCTTGGCGGATCAGAGGCCGAGCTCGACCTCGAACTCGCCCGCCTCCAGGATCGCCTTGACGGCCGTCAGGTAGCGGGCCGCGTCGGCGCCGTCCACCAGGCGGTGGTCGTAGGACAGGGTCAGGTACGTCATGTCGCGGACGCCGATGACTGTGCCCTCCTCCGTCTCGATGACGGCCGGACGCTTGACCGTGGCACCGATGCCGAGGATCGCGACCTGGTTCGGCGGCACGATGATCGTGTCGAACAGCGCGCCGCGCGAGCCGGTGTTGGAGATGGTGAAGGTCGCGCCGGACAGCTCGTCCGGGGTGATCTTGTTCGCCCGGACCTTGCCCGCGAGCTCGGCGGTGGCCTTGGCGATACCGGCGATGTTCAGGTCGCCCGCGTGCTTGATGACCGGGGTCATCAGGCCCTTCTCGGAGTCCACCGCGATACCGACGCTCTCGGTGTCGAAGTAGGTGATCGTGCCCTCTTCCACGTTGATCCGGGCGTTGATGGCCGGGTGGGCCTTCAGCGCCTGGGCCGCCGCCTTGACGAAGAACGGCATCGGGGAGAGCTTGACGCCCTCGCGCGCGGCGAAGGAGTCCTTGGCCTGGGCGCGCAGGCGCATCAGGCGGGTCACGTCGACCTCGACGACCGAGGACAGCTGCGCCTGCTCGTGCAGCGCCTTGACCATGTTGTCGCCGATGACCTTGCGGATGCGAGGCATCTTGACGGTCTGGCCGCGGAGCGGGGAGACCTCCAGCTTCGGGGTCTTCTTCGCACCGGCGGCATGGCCTCCGGCAGTCACAGCGGCGGCCACGGGGGCCGGAGCGGCGGCGGCGGCCTTCGCGGCCTCGGCGGCGGCGATGACGTCCTGCTTGCGGATCCGACCGCCGACACCGGTGCCCTTGACGGCGCCGAGGTCGACACCGTTCTCGGCGGCGAGCTTGCGCACCAGCGGGGTGACGTAGGCACCCTCGTCGACCGGAGCGGCCGGAGCCGGAGCCGCGGCCGGGGTGACCGGGGCCGGAGCCACCGGCGCGGGGGCCGGGGCGGCCGGAGCCGGAGCGGCGGCGACCGGGGCGGGAGCCGGGGCGGGCGCGGGAGCCGGGGCCGCGGGGGCGGCC
>NZ_JBHXSK010000097.1:0-23637 GCF_042716195.1 Streptomyces sp. NPDC058683 | reverse complement strand
CTGCCGCCGAACCGGAGGACGCCGCACCCGAAGACGCCCCGAAGGCTGCCGCCGAGCCCGAGGACGCCGCACCCGAGGACGAGCCCAAGGCGACCGCCGAACCCGAAGACGCCGCACCCGAAGACGAGCCGAAGTCTGCGGCCGAACCCGAAGACGCCGCACCCAAGGACGCCCCGAAGGCGACCGCCGAACCCGAGGACGCCGCACCCGAAGACGAGCCCAAGGTCGACTCCGGACTCGCAGTCGCCGATGGTGAGGGCGCCCCGCAGGGGCCACCTGCAGTCGGCGACGAGAGCCGCACGGGTGGTGCGGGTGGGGACACCGAGACCGCAACCGGCGACGGACCCGCGCCCGCCGACGGCGAGGACGGCACCGGCGACGCCGAGGCCGCGGTCGATCAGCCCACCACCATGCTGAAGGCGCCCCGCCTCCCGCAGGTCGACCAGCCCACCACCACGCTCAAGCTGGGTTCCAAGCCCAACCCCAAGCCCCAGCCGAAGCCCCAGCCCAAGACCCCTGAGTCCGACCCCGAGCGCACCAGCAGATTCGTCGCCCTCAAGTCGGACCTCAAGCCGGACACCAAACCCGACGCCAAGCCCGGCACCGCCTCCACCACCCGTACCACCGCCATCCCCCAGGTCGGCCCCGAGCGCACCACCCAGCTGCCGCTCCCGCCGAAGCCCCCGCTGGACCTGCTCGCCGAGCTGACCAACACGCCTCCGCCGCCGGAGACCTCGGTCAGGACCTTCGTCCGGCGGGTCAAGATCTGGACGCCCCTGGTCATCGTCCTCCTGATCATCTTTGCGGTCGTACAGACTCTCCGTCCGCTCCCGCAGCCCACCCTCGACCTCACCGCGAAGGACAGCTACACCTTCGAGGGCAGCAAGGCCGACATCCCCTGGCCGGCCGACGGCCAGGCCGCCCTCGACGTCCAGGGCATCGGCTCGTTCGGTTCCTCCGGCGAGCAGAAGCCCGTGCCGATCGCGAGCGTCGCCAAGGTGATGACCGCGTACATCATCCTGCGCGACCACCCCCTGAAGAGCGGTGCCGCCGGCCCGAAGATCGGGATCGACCAGGCGGCCGAGGACCAGTCGAACGCCGGCCAGGAGTCCACCGTCGACGTGACGGCCGGCGACACGTTCACCCAGCGCGAGGCGCTGGAGAGCATCCTCATCGCCTCCGCCAACAACGTGGCCCGTCTGCTGGCCCGTTGGGACGCCGGTTCCGAGAAGGCGTTCGTGGCGAAGATGAACGCCACCGCGAAGAAGCTCGGCATGACGAACACGACGTACACCGACCCCTCCGGCCTCACCGACTCCACCGTCTCCACGGCCGTGGACCAGGTGAAGCTGGCGAAGGCGGCGATGTCGAGCGAGCCGTCGTTCCGCGAGGTCGCCGCGATGATGTCGTACGACGACTACAAGGGTGTCAACCACGGCAACTGGAACCAGCTGGTCGGTCACAACGACGTCGTCGGCATCAAGACCGGCACCACCACCTCCGCCCTCGGCAACCTGGTCTTCGCCGCGAAGAAGGACGTGAACGGCGAGACCCGCACGATCATCGGCGCGGTGCTCCGGCAGCCGGCCAGCGCCGCCTCGGACAACAGCATCCTCACCGCCGCCCTCAACGGCGGCGACAAGCTGATCCGGGCCGCCCAGGGCGAGCTGAAGGCGGCGACGATCTACAAGAAGGGTGCTGTCGTCGGGTACGTCGACGACGGTCTCGGCGGCCGTACCCCGGTCGTGGCGACCAAGGACGTCACCGCGGTCGGCTGGTCGGGCCTGAAGGTGAAGCTGACCTTCCAGGCCGACGACGTGCCGCACACCGCGAAGGCCGGCACCAAGGTCGGCGCCCTCACCGTGGGTGACGGCTCCGGCTCCGCGGTCCAGGTTCCGGTCGCCCTGCAGAAGGATCTGGCCGAGCCCGGGTTCACGAGCAAGCTGACCCGTATCGGCTGACACAAGACGCACATTCCGTCCCCGCACCCCGCCGATGGCGGCCCACCCCAGGGTCCCGCGGCGGGGTGCGTGCTAGCGTCACGAATCGGGGCAGGTCGTCGGCCGCCGGGACACGGCCGCGAACTGGACGAGAAGCGGCCGGTAACACCGTGGAACGCGGCCGAGAACAGAAGACGGGACACGGGGAGTGCCTTCAGGTGGCCACAGCGGAGCCGACACGCGCCGACGACACCGATCCGGGCCCGGTATCCGGCTCGCGAATAGCCGTGCCCGAGACCGGTCCGCACGGCGCACACGGCACTCGGACCACACAGAGCACGCAGAGCACACAAAGCACGCAGAGCAAGACGGGCACGCAGCGTAACGGCGGGCTCCGTCACCTCCTCGATCTGGACGAGCCCCTGCGCGAGTGGCCGTCGCGCCACCCGGTGCTGGCGATCACCGCCCTCGCCGGCATCCTGCACATCATCTGGCTGTTCACGTTCGCGAACAGTGGTGGCGACCTCGCGGCGCAGGACGCCTGGGCCGAGTTCGTCGGCCGGCACCCGGACTCGGCGTACAACCTCGCCTGGTACGGCGGTATGCACCCGGTGTCGTACAGCGTGGTCTCGCCGTACCTGATGTCCGTGCTCGGTGTCCGTACGACGATGATGATCGCCGGCACGGTCTCGGCGGGGCTGCTGACCCTGCTCCTCATCCGCAGCCGCGCGGTGAAGAACCCCCTGTGGGCCTCGCTCGCCGGGGTGTTCGCGCTGATCTGCAACGCGGTGTCCGGGCGGGTCACCTTCGGGCTCGGCACGGTGTTCGCGCTGGCCTCGGTGGGAGCGGTGTTCTGCTGGCCGTACCGCTGGCGCCACAAACGGTGGGCGAAGGCACTGGTCGCGGCCCCGCTGGCGGCGCTGGCGACCATGTCGTCGCCGGTCGCCGGGCTCTTCGTCGGCCTGGTCGCGGTCGCGCTGTTCCTGCAGAAGCGGCGCCCGGGCGCCTGGGCGCTCGGCCTGGCACCCGCGGCCGTGGTCGCCGTCTCCGCCTGGCTGTTCCCGTTCTCCGGCACCCAGCCGATGGGCTTCGGCTCGGTGATCCTGCCCCTGCTGTACGGCCTGTTCTGTCTCTTCCTCGTGCCCAGGGAGTGGAAGACGGTCCGGCTGACGGCGGCCGTGTACAGCCTCGGGGTCGTGCTGGTGTGGCTGGTCAGTTCGCAGATCGGCTCGAACATCTCGCGGCTGCCGATGCTGTTCGCGGGCGCGACCCTGATCGCGGCGCTCCCGTACACCGTGCCGCGCTCGCGCAAGTACTACGTCACCGTCCTCGCCTTCCTCGGCTTCGTCGGCTGGATCGGCTTCAAGTCGGTCGACGACATCGTCCACACGACGCCGACCGCGTCCTGGGCCCGGGAACTCGCCCCGCTCGTCCACCAGCTCCAGCAGGTCGGCGCCGAGCGGGGCCGCGTCGAGGTGGTCCCGGCCCGCTCGCACCGGGAGGCGTCCGCGCTCGCGCCGTACGTCAACCTGGCCCGCGGCTGGAACCGCCAGGCCGACATGGAGCGCAACCCGCTCTTCTACGACGACACCCTCAACTCCGCGAACTACCACGAGTGGCTGCAGCGCTGGGCGGTGCACTTCGTGGTGCTGCCGAAGGACGACCCCGACGGCGACGGCGGCGAACGCGAGCGGGCACTGGTCCAGCGCGGGATGCCGTATCTGAAGCAGGTCTGGGGCGACGCCAACTGGCAGCTGTTCCGGGTGACCGATCCGGCGCCGCTCGCCGAGCCCGACGCGGTGGTGGACAGCGCCGAGCAGGGCGAGCTGACCATCGAGGTGCGCAGGGCCGGACGGATCCTGATCCGGATCCCGTACTCGCCGTGGCTGAGCATCGTCGACGCGGACGGCAAGAGCCTGAAGCCGCCGCAGGAGACCCAGGCCTCCAAGCACCGGGCGGAGGGCACGCCGAAGAAGTACGTCAACGTCAACGGCTGCCTGATGGAGACGCCGGAGGACGCGAAGGGCGACAAGTGGACGATGCTGCTCGCGCCGAAGGCGGGGACCTACCGGCTGGCGGCGCCGTACCAGCTGCCGCGGGGCACGCCGTGTCCCGACGAGCTGAAGTGACCGGGTCAGCCGCGTAGCTCCGCCACGTAGCGGTCCGTGCCCGGCACGGTCGGTACGAACGGTGCCACCAGTTCCACCCTGCCCAGTCCGGACCCGGCGACGTCCTCGTCCAGGCCGGTGAAGCGGGCGTCCCAGCACTGCCTCGGGTCCGTCTCCAGGAACCACAGCAGCGTCAGCCGGGTGTCGACGCCCTCCACCTGCTTCACATAGGTCATCCGGTCGCCGGGCAGGGGCGTCGGGCGGAACACCGTGACCATGGCCGCCGGTGAACCGGCGAGCCGCTTGGGCAGGTGCCGGCCGCGCAGCCACTCCAGCAGTTCCGTCCGCTGCTCGGGCGACTCGCTGTCGATGACCTCCATCACCAGTCCGGTGTAGGGGTGGTCGAGGGCGTGGAAGTCGCGGGGGCCGGCGGCCCCGTCCCGGTACACCGTCGCCTCGTGGTCCTGGAACGCCGTGAAGACGTGGGTGCGGTCCTGGTACACCCGGGCGTCCCGGTTCAGCCGCCGGTTGATGCCGACCGTCCACTTCATGTGGTCGGCGTAGCGGCCGTCGGTGATCCAGTAGACGGAGAGGTAGCAGCCGGTGGTGACGGGCTGGGCGATCGCCGACTTCTCGGGGTAGCGCAGGAGCTGCAGGTCCCGGGTGGCGACCCAGCGGCGGCCCGCGTACATCCAGGGCATGGCCATGGCGCCGGCGTAGTAGTGGTCGTCCTCGTACCAGCGGTTGTACGCGTACTCGTGCCCGGGGTGCGGCTCGACCATGGTGATGAGGGCGTGGCCGGGGCGGACGCCGTAGGGGCCGACCGCGGCCAGCTCGGCGTACACATCGCTACGCGTGTCCTCGCTCATGCGCCTTCCCTTCCTTCCGCCTGCACTCGCCCATACTCTGACGCTCCGTCAGATAAAGCGCCAGGGTCGGGAGGTCATCGATGTCACTGCTCGTGGGCAAGACGGTCGTCGTCTCGGGGGTCGGCGCCGGGCTGGGGCACCAGGTCGCGGCGGCCGTCGTACGGGACGGCGGGAACGCCGTGCTCGGTGCGCGGACCGAGGCGAACCTCGCCAAGAGCGCGGCCGGGATCGATCCGGAGGGCGGCCGGACCGCGTACCGCCCCACCGACATCACCGACGAGGGCCAGTGCGAGGCGCTGGCGGCGCTGGCGCGGGAGCGCTTCGGGGGCATCGACGCGGTGGTGCACGTGGCCGCCTGGGACTCCTACTTCGGCGGGGTCGAGGACGCGGACTTCGCGACCTGGGCGTCGGTGGTCGACGTGAACCTGCTGGGGACGCTGCGGATGACCCGGGCGTGCCTGCCGGCGCTGAAGGAGGCGGGCGGCGGCTCGGTGGTCTTCGTCGGTACGCAGTCGGCCGTCGCCGCGCCCTCGCAGGTGAAGCAGGCCGCGTACGCCGCCTCGAAGGGGGCGCTGACCAGCGCGATGTACTCGCTGGCGCGGGAGCTGGGGCCGTACCGGATCCGGGTCAACACGGTGCTGCCGGGCTGGATGTGGGGGCCGCCGGTGCAGGCGTACGTCCAGTTCACGGCGCACACGGAGGGGGTGCCGGAGGACGAGGTGCTGGGGCGGCTGACGGGGCGGATGGCGCTGCCGGAGCTGGCGACGGACGGGGACGTGGCGGACGCGGCGGTGTTCCTGGCGTCGGACCGGGCGCGGGCCATCACGGGGCAGTCGCTGCTGGTCAACGCGGGGGAGCTGATGCGCTGAGGCACTGGTTCCGGCCATCGAGAACACGCCAGTTCGTTCATACACGTGAATCAAGGTCAGCAAGGCGAACGATTTTACTTTCCCTTGACCCTACGCCCGCTTGTCGTGCCCGCGTAACCGAACCCACGATGAGCGGGCACTTCGCGGCCTTCCCCGTCCCCACTCCGCTTATGCGAAGTGCCAACCAGCTGAGCGGAGTTCAGAAGGCGGACCCTGGAAGGGGGGCACATGAACGGGCTCGACTGGGCCGTGCTCATCGGCTACTTCGGCGTGATGGTCGCGATCGGCGTGTGGTCGCACAAACGCGTGGACAACGTCAGCGACTTCTTCACGGCCGGCGGAAAGATGCCGTGGTGGCTCTCCGGCATCTCGCACCACATGTCGGGCTACAGCGCGGTGATGTTCACCGGCTACGCGGGCATCGCCTACACCTACGGCGTGACGTCGTTCGTCACCTGGTCCTTCCCGATCGCGCTGGGCATCGCGATCGGCTCGAAACTCTTCGCACCGCGTGTCAACCGCCTGCGTTCCCGCCTCCATGTGGCGTCCCCCCTCGAATACCTGAAGAACCGCTACAACCTGTCCACGCAGCAGGCGCTGGCCTGGTCCGGCATGCTGCTGAAGATCGTGGACGTGGCCGCCAAGTGGGCCGCGATCGCCACCCTGTTGTCGGTGTTCACGGGTGTCTCCCTCAACCAGGGCATCCTCATCACCGGCGCGATCACCGCGGTCTACTGCACGATCGGCGGCCTGTGGGCGGACGCGCTGACCGAACTGGGCCAGTTCATCATCCAGTTGCTGGCCGGCGTCTCGATGTTCGTCGCCGTCGTCCTGAAGCTGAACGACAAGGGCATCGGCTTCTTCGAGGCCTGGGACCAGCCGGCCCTGCACGGCCACGGCAAGCCGCTGGTCGGCCCCTACGGCACGGTCTTCCTGCTGGCCTTCCTCTTCATCAAGCTCTTCGAGTACAACGGCGGCATGCTCAACCAGGCCCAGCGCTACATGGCGACGGCCGGACCGAAGGAGGCCGAGCGCAGCGCCCGCCTCTCCGCGGCCCTGTGGCTGATCTGGCCGGTGGTCCTGTTCTTCCCGATGTGGATGTCGCCGCTCCTGGTCCACGCCCAGAAGCCGGACGGCTCCGACTCCTACGGCCTGATGACCGAACAGCTCCTCCCCCACGGCCTGCTGGGCCTGGTGATCGTCGGCTTCTTCTCCCACACGATGGCGATGTGCTCCTCCGACGCCAACGCGATCGCGGCCGTCTTCACCCGTGACGTGGCGCCGGTGCTGTCGTCGCGGGCACGGGGCTGGAGCGAGCGCTCCGGTCTGATCGCGGCCCGGGTGACGACGGTGGTCTTCCTCGGCCTGTCCATGGCGGTGGCCACCCAGGTCAACTCCCCCACGTTCAAGGACATCATCACCGTGGTCATCAAGTGGGTGGCCGGTCTGATGGGCCCGATCGCGATCCCGATGATGCTGGGCCTGCTCCGCCCGTTCCGCCGCTCCGGCCCGACGGCCGCGCTCACCAGCTGGGCGGCGGGCCTGCTGGCCTTCTGGCTGGTCAACTACCCGATCAACTGGAACGTCGACGGCGGCGTACCGCTCCAGTACCAGGTGTCGGTCCCGCTGGCCGTCTCCCTGGTCCTCTACATCCTCATCGGCTACCTGAAGCCGGAGGACACCCCGGAGCGCCTCGCGATCATCGAGACCGTGAACACGGACGGGGACAGCGCGGCGGCGACCGCCCCGGTACCGGCTCAGGCTCCGGCGGGCGGCGGGGAGGTACTGCGGGACTGACCGGCGGCCCCTGGGCCGGTCGGCTCAGGCGCCTCGCGGGTAGCGGGTGAGCCAGCCGGGGGCCGCGCCCGCCGGGCCGTGCAGGGCCGGGCCCTGGGTCATCTCCATCGCGAAGTCGTCGGCCAGCTCCAGGGTCGTAGGACGGCCCTCCAGTTCGGCCACCCAGGCCGGCGGGAGGGCCGTCTCGCCGTGCAGGGCGCCGAGCAGGCCGCCGGTGAGGGCTCCGGCGACGGCGGAGGGTCCGGCCTGGTTGACGGCCAGGCAGAGCCCGTGCCGTACGTCCTCGCCGACGAGCGCGCAGTACACGGCCGCGGCGAGCGTCCCGTCCGCCGCCCCGTCCCCGGTCAGCTCCTCGACCCGGGCCGGGGACGGCATCCCCTGCCGTACGGCGCCGAGCGCGTGCTGCAACGCGTCCGAGACGGGCTGGTGCCCCGGCCGGGCGGCGAGCAGGGCGAGGGCCCGCTGGACCGACCCGTCCAGCGACTCGCCGCGGGCCAGCGCGTGCACGATCACGGCGTAGGCGCCGGCGGACAGACAGGCGGTCGGATGCCCGTGCGTCTGCGCCGCGCACTCCACGGCCAGCTGGATGACGAGCTGCGGCTCCCAGCCGACGAGCAGCCCGAACGGCGCGGACCGGGCGACGGCCTCCGGCCCCATGTCATCGGGGTTCTTCGGCGACTCCAGGGTCCCCATGGTGTCGTCCCCGAGCCCGATGAGCAGCGCGCGGGTCGGGTCTCTCCTGGCGTACAGCCACTCCTCCCTGGCCAGCCACCCGTCTTCCTTCCGCCGCTCGTCGGGCCCCCAGTCCCGCTGGGTGGCCGCCCACCGCAGATAGGCGCGGTGCAGGTCGGTGGGCGGATGCCAGGCGCCGGTGTCCCGTCTCACCTGGGCTCTTATCAACCCGTCCACGGTGAACAGGGTCAGCTGGGTGTGATGGGTCACCGTCCCGCGCCGCCCGTACCCGAACCCGAGATCGACCAGCCCCTCCGGCCCGTAGGCCGCCCGGATCTCCTCCAGCGTCAGCCCGTCGACGGGCCCGCCGAGCGCGTCTCCCACCGCGGTACCGAGGAGGGTTCCCCGCACCCTGCTCCGGAAGTCCTGCTGCTCGGCACGACCCCAGACGGCACCCGACACCGCACTCACCACCATGACCTCCCCACGGGCACCGTCCGTACATACGAGCGGTCAGCACTGTAATCGACCGGGAACGGTCCGTTCAGGGGACAGTTAGGTATGCGAAGTGTGGGTTGTGTGCTCCCTAGTGGGCAGCTTTCGGCCAGGTAAGGGGTGGTCAGGCGGGGAGAAAGGGGGCAGCCGTACCGGTTCCCGCGTCCACCTCGGCCGCCTCCAGGATGGCCCGGATCTCCGCGATGGCTGCCGTCGGGTCCTGCTCCCCCGCGTCCACGACGCGCTCCAGTTCACGCAGGCGGGCGGCACGCTCCGGGTGCCGTTCGATCGCCACGAACACGGCCCAGGAGGCCACGAAGGCTTGCAGGGGGGCGAGGGTCCCGGCCTGGAGCGCGTTCGTGGCGGCCTCGGCGAGGTGCTGGGTCAGCGCCGGGAGTCGGGCGGGCGCGAGGCGTTCGACCACCGTCCGCAGGGCCGCCGGTGTGAGTTCCGGCATGGGAACCGGCGATCCTGACGCGTCGGCGGTCATGCCTTGGGCAGGAAGCCGCGATCCCGCAGCTCCTGGAGGGCGGCGGCGATCCGGAACTCGCTGTCGCCGAGCTGCCCCGCGAGCGCCTGGACGCTCGTGGGAGCACCCTCGGGCAGCATCCGGAGGTGGACGCCGACGCCGATCGCCATGAGGGACAGCCCCGGGCACCGGGCAAGGTCGTCGTGGCCTGCGAACATGTAGGTCATCGGGAAGTGCCCCTTCTTTCCTGAAGTGCGCATCACTGCTCAAGCAGCTCTCTCGGACCGTGCCCGGCAGTCGCGGCAGCGGCCGGGACGAGCCGACCGGAACGCCCGCTCGCAGCCCTCGCACGTCTGGAACGGATCCGGGTGGGCCGGCGTGGGCGTGTCCCGCGGGGCCGGAGCCGGGAGGTGGGGTGGCAACTGGCTGGCGAGGCGGTGGGCCAGGAAGGCCGCCGGGTGCTTGACCGGATCCTGGGGCAGGTCGGTCGTGAGAGCACGTACGACGGCTGAGGACGGCACGCCACGCTCCAGCCACTGGGAGACGGCCGGTGCCAGACGGAGTACGTCCCGCTCACTGAGAACGAGGCGGGAGTCGTACGCGCGGAGCCCGGCGAGCAGGTCGTCGGCCTTGCGGGCAGCCCGCGGCGCCCTCGGCGGGGCGGGAGCCTTCGGCTTCGGTTCGGGGGCCCGGGCGGCTTCGACCACCGCAGGGCGGGGCCTGTTGTACGAGAACGTCCGGGTCACGACCTGGCCCGACGGAAGACGTTCCTTGGCGCGCAGATGGAACCCGTACCGCTCCAGCTCGCGCAGGGCCGAGGCGATCCTGATCTCACCCTCGGGCAACTGCTCGGCGAGCGCCTTGATGCCGACCGGGGAGCCCTCGGGCAGCGACTGGATGTAGCTCCCGATGCCCTTCGCCGTGGAGGACAACTCCGGGTGCTGGAGCAGTTCGTTGCTGACCACCGTGAAGTTGGCGTCGAGGCGTTCCTTCACATGGGTGACACCGGAGTGGGAATGCCGGGTCTTCGCGGGCGCGGGAGCGCTAGGCTGCTGAGCAGTCATGGGGAAGCTGTTCTCTTCCTTGATGATCAGGCCCTCGCAGTGGGATGGCAGTCCCGGCGAGGGCCGAAGTATGTCTGGACTTGTCGCCGCAGACGCTGCCGCACAACTGCCCCTCCGCGCCAGCTGAGTTCGGCATATTCACTCCGGCGGGTGATCGACGGGGACGGTAGGGGCGGGTTGGGTTCTTTCCCCGGTTCTTTGGTCTTTGGCGTCGGGAACGCCCGGGTCATGGGCTCCCGCGACCCGGTGCCCCCAGCTCCGCCCAGACGACCTTGCAACCGGCCGGCGCCTCGTCCGTGCCCCAACGGTCCGCGTACGCCCCCACGATCAGCAGACCGCGCCCCGATTCCGCGTCGGCGGACACCGGATCGTGGACGCGCGGGATCCGGTCGCCCCGGGCGTCGGTCACCTCGATACGGAGGGTGCGGTCGGCGTGCAGCCGCAGTCCCAGCCGGAAGTCCCGTCCCGCCACGCGTCCGTGCAGCACCGCGTTCGACGCCAGCTCGGCCACCACCTGCGTCGCCGCCTCCGCGAACGGCACACCCCAGTCGTCCAGTTGGCGCTCGGTGAGCAGCCGTGCCAGTCGAGCACCTCTTCGAGTGGCGGACAGCTGAACCCTGAAGAGGCGTGTCGGGGTGGCGACTTGCGGGAGGGATTTCTGGTTCATGTCACCCAGCGTGGTCGCCTCTTCCTACCCTGAACAGCAACGACCCCGGCACAGAGAGTGACTGTCCGGGTGTCGGTCGGGGCCGTACGGGTCGTACGTCGGAAGGGGCGGATGTGGAGGACGAGGAGGCCGAGGCCGTACTCAGGGCGGTCGGTCGGCAGATCAAGGTGTGGCGCGAGGCCGCCGGGATGCGGCAGGCCGAACTCGGCACGGCCATCGGCTACAGCGAGGAGATGGTGTCGGCCGTGGAGCGGGGGCGGCGGATCCCCAAGTCCGACTTCCTGGAGAAGGCCGATGGGGTGCTGGGGGCGGGCGGGAAGCTCGCACTGATGAAGGAGGACGTGGAGCGAGCCCGGTACCCGAAGAAGGTCCGGGATCTGGCGAAGCTGGAGGACGAGTCCGTCGAGATGGGTGCCTATACCGCCCTTCACATCCATGGGCTGCTCCAGACGCGGGAGTACGCGACGGCGTTGTACGAGATGCGGCAACCCGCCTATGCGGAGGAGGAGATCGAACGCCTCGTAGCCGCGCGCATGGCGCGGAAGTCCGTGTTCGAGCGGGCGCCCCGGCCATTCATCACGTTCGTCCTGGAAGAGACGACGCTACGGCGGCCGGTCGGAGGGAGACTGGCATTCAGCCGACAGCTTGAACACCTGTTGGAGGTCGCCAAGTTGAGGCATGTCGAAATCCAGGTGATGCCCACGGACCGGGCAGACCACGCCTACGTGTCCGGCTCGTTCCGTGTCCTCAAGCTCCGGGACGGCAAGACACTGGCCTACTCGGCGGCGGAGCTGCACAGCCGCGTGATCGGTGATCCCCGGGAAGCTCAGCTCCTGGAAATGCGCTATGGAATGATCCGGGCGCAGGCCCTCTCCCCTCGGGAGTCACTGGCCTTCATCGAGAGAGTGCTGGGAGAAGTGACATGACCGCCTCCACATCGACCTGGTTCAAGAGCAGCTACAGCGGCGGCGACGAGCCCGACTGCGTCGAGGTCGCCATATCCCCCGCCGACACCACCGTCCACGTCCGCGACTCCAAGGACAGGGAAGGCGCGCGGCTCACCTTCGCCGACGCCCCGTGGGCCGACTTCGTGGCGTTCGCCGGGCGTTGAGCGCGGGCCACGAAGGCACACGTTCATCTCCGCGTTCAACGCCTCGGACGACAGTTATGTGACCGCGTTGCTCTCCCAGGCCCTGACATCGGACGTGGTCTTCTGGGGTCCGTTGGGCCGTAGTGAAGGGATCGAGGCGGTCGAGCGGTTCGTGCTGGACATCCGGCGTCATCCGGCGGGGACCGGCACGATGGTGCGTTGCTCGGCGGTGGACATGCCCGACGAGTGGGCCCGCTACCAGTGGGTCTTCACCACGCCGGACGGAGGCACCCGCCTGGCGGGGACGGACGTCGTCCATCTGCGGCGCAGCCTCATCGACCAGGTCATCGTCTTCGCGGGGGAGATCAAGTCCGCCTCCTGAGTCATCCCTCTCCGGCGCCGGTCATGCGGTGCCGGACCGCGGTCCGCTGTTCCCGGGCCCACGGGTACTCGGGGTTGAGCGCAAGGGCACGGTCCAGGTCGGCGAGACCCTCTTCGTGGCGGCCGAGGTTGGACAGTGACACGCCTCGGCTCGCGTACGCCGACGCATAGCCGGGGTCGAGTTCGAGGGCGCGGTCGTAGTCGGCCAGGGCCTCCTCGTCGCGGCCGGTGACGCGCAGCGCGTCGCCGCGTTCGCAGCGGCCCCAGGCCCAGTCGGGTTGCAGGGCGAGGGCACGGTCCAGGTCGGCGAGGCGGCGGGCCTGGTCGCCGAGGCCGCGCCAGACGCGGGCGCGGCGGGCGAGGGCCCAGGCGTAGTCGGGCTTGAGTTCCAGGGCGTGGTCGAAGTCGGCCAGGGCCGCGTCGAGGTCACCGTGCCGTTCGTGGGCGGCGCCCCGGGAGGCGAGGGCGAACTCGCTGGTGGGGTCGCGTCTGATCCCCTCGCTCAGGTCGGCCACCGCTTCGTCGTGGTGGCGTGCGAGCCGGTGGTGCTCGCCGCGCAGGATGACGTTCCACGGGTTGTCCGGCTCCAGTTCGAGCACCCGGTCGAGGTCGGCCAGCGCACCTTCGTGGTCGCCCGTCCAGCCCCGGGTGACGGCCCGGCCGCGGTGGGCGCGGACCAGGGCCGGGTCCAGGGCGAGGGCGCGGTCGTACTCCTCCAGGGCCCGCTCGGGCGCGCCGTCCCGGCCGAGCGCGTCGGCCCGCAGCGCCCAGGCCGTCGCCCGCCACGGCTCGTCGCCCCGGGCGCGGCCGAGCAGCAGCCGGAGCAGTCCGGCGAGCCCGCCCGCGGCGAGCGCCTCGGAGAGGTCGCCGCCCCAGGTCCGTACGGCCTCGGCGTCCGCGTCCTCGCCCGCCTCGGCCAGCAGCCGCACCCAGGGCCGTACGGCATCGTCCCCGTGGGCGCAGGCGGTGACGACATCGGCCAGAGTCCCGGAGAGCGCGGCGCGGGGTCTCGCGCACAGCAGGTGGTACGACTCGCCGAGCCGGAGTTCCCGCCATCCGTCGTCCGCCCACAATTCGTCGGGCCGCAGGCCGGCTTCGGCCTCCGCGCGCCGTCTGCCGTACGCCTCGGCGAGCCGGGTGTGCCGCTCGGTCCAGCCCTGGGGTGAGCGCAGCCGCTGGAGCCGGAGCATCGGCGCCCGTACGACGTCGTGGTACTGCAACCGCCCGCCGCGCTCGGCGACGAACGGCATGGCCCTCAGCCAGGCGAAGAGCGCGCCCGTCCGGTCCTCGGGGCCGTCCACGGCGGAGCGGAACACGTCCTCGTCGAGCCGTCGGGGCAGCGCGCCCGCCAGCGCGGCCGCTCTGCGCACGGGGTCCCGCTCCCATTTCAGGAACCGGTCGACCGCCGTGGCGCTCGGATCCCCCACTTCCCCGGGGCCGACGGGCCCGGACTCGGCCAGGGTGGAGACGAGCACCGGAAGCCCGCCCGTCAGCCGCAGTACCTCGGCGACCACCGGTTCGTCCCGCACCCCCTTGTCCGCGAGCAGCCCCCGGGCCTCCGCCTCCGTGAACGGGCCGAGCGGCAGGTCCGTCCTGAAGTCCGCGAAGCTGCCCCAGCGGGCCGTGTCGAAGGGGTGCTGGCCGGAGGTGACCACGACGACATTGGCGGGGAGGGCGCCATGGCGGTCGGTGGTCATCACGTCGTGCAGCCAGGGGTCGAGGAACGGGCCGGTGCGCTCGTAGGTGTCGAGGAGGAGCACGATCCAGGGGACGGTGTCGGCCGCGCCCGCCAGTTCCGTCAGCAGCACGGGGGTGAGTACCTGCTCGGGGGAGAGCACCAGCTGGGCGTCCTCCTGGCTGCGGAAGCGGGCCCGGAGCCGGTCCGCGCCCTGGGCGAGCCGGTCCGTGTCCAGGGCGACGGCGAAGGCGCCGGCCACCGGGACCATCCCCAGTCCCACCTGGGCCGCCCGCGCCACGGCCAGGCTCCCCGCCGACGGCCGCTCCCCCTCCTCCGGTCCGCCGCCCGGCACCAGCGCGGACTCCGCCTCGTGCCGCCGCTCCCGGTGCGCGGCCAGCAGCCGCTCCAGTTCCTTGAACCGCCGTCCCTGGGACGCGAACTGACGGATCATCACCGCCATTGCCTCGGGGATGCCGGCCACGCCCTCGTCGACGTAGGCGGTCAGCGCCCCGGCCTCCCGGGCGATCTGCTCCAGCTCCCGTACCAGCCGGGTCTTCCCGACGCCCGCGTCACCGTGCACATGGAACAGGAACCGGTGCCGCTCGTCCTCGGGCGGCAACTCCAGGTTCCGCCGGAACGCGGCCCGCTCCTCGGCCCGCCCGACGAACCCGGCCCTCCGGCGCCGCCCGATCAGCTCCTGCATCGACGGCCGTGTCGACCCCATCAGCTGCACCCCCGTAGCCACTCCGCCCGCAGTCTGGCAGAGGCCCCGGCATCAGGACACGGGCGCCTGTCGAGCCCGGGGCTCACCTGACATGCTGCCCCCATGCCGACACCGCCCCCGCCCCCGCACGCGTCCGTCGAGGCTCCCGCTCCCTCCGTCAACGGCCTGCGCCTGCGGGCGCGTCGGGTGAGCCGGGACGTCCGTGGGGGTGGGCGGATACTGAACGACATATCCGTCGAGGTCGTCCCGGGGCAGCTGACCGTGATCGCCGGGAGCAGCGGTGCGGGCAAGACCGTGCTGTTGCAGACGCTGGCGGGGCTGAGCGCACCGACCGAGGGCGAGGTGCTGCACGACGGGGCGCGACCCGGGCCGCCGGGGCCGGACTTCGGGTTCGTTCCGCAGGAGGACATCATCCACCGCGAGCTGCCGCTGCGCCGCACCCTCGTCTACGCGGCCGGTCTGCGGATGGCTCCGGGCACACCGGCCGGGACCGTGCTCGACACCGTCGACCGGGTGCTGGGGATGCTCGGCCTGGCGGAGCGGGCGGAGACTCCCGTGCGCGCGCTGAGCGGCGGCGAACGCAAACGGGCCAGTATCGCGGTCGAGTTGCTCACCCGTCCCCGGGTGCTTTTCCTCGACGAGCCGACGTCCGGGCTCGACCCGGTCACCGGCGCGGCCCTGCTGCGCACCCTGCGGACGCTGGCCGAGGACGGCACCACCGTCGTCCTGACCACACACGTCCTCGCCGACCTGCTCCGCGCCGACCAGGTGGTGTTCCTCTCCGCCGGTGGCGAGGTCGCGTACGCGGGCGGACCGGCCGCCCTGTTCGAGGCGTTCGGGGTCGGCACCGTGGAGGAGGTGTACGAGGCGGTGGCGGGCGGTGCGCGCGTCGCACGGGCCGTGCCCGAGGACGTGGACTCCCCTGACGCCACGTCACCGTCGCCGCGGCCGCGCCGTGTCGGGGTCCTCGGGCAGTGGACACTGCTGACCCGGCGCGGTACCGCGCTGATGCTGCACAACCGGCTCTCGGTCGCCGTGCTGGCGGGCTCGCCGGTGATGATCGTGGCGATGTTCGCGGTGCTGTTCCGGGCCGGTGCGTTCGATCCGGCGGCACCGGATCCGGGCTCCTCGGCGATGATCATGTTCTGGATCGCGTTCGGCGCGTTCTTCTTCGGACTGACCTACGGCCTGCTGCAGATCTGCACCGAGCTGCCGGTGCTGCGCCGGGAGTGGCTCGCGGGGCTGCGGATCGGCCCGTACGTCGCCTCGAAGCTGACCACCATGCTGCCGGTGCTCGCGGTCGCGGACGCGCTGCTGCTGGTCGTGCTGCGCGCTCTGGACCGGCTGCCCGCGGCGGGCTGGGACACGTACGGGTCGCTGTTCGCGTCGAGTGTGCTGGCCTCGGCCGCCGCTCTCGCGCTGGGGCTGCTCGCGTCGGCGGCGGTCTCGGAGCCGGGGCAGGCGACGCTGATGCTGCCGTTGCTCTGCTTCCCCCAGGTGCTGTTCTCGGGCGCCTTCGTGCCGGTGCCCCGGATGACGGTGGCCGGGAAGGCGATCAGCTGGGCGATGACCAACCGCTGGGCGTTCGAGGCGCTGGGCAGCGGGGTGGGTCTTGAGTCGCTGTGGCGGGCGGGCCGCTCGCCGCTCGGTCCGCCGCTGCTGGCGTCGTACGGGGATTCGTTCGGGCATCCGGCGAGCCGCGGGTGGCTGGTCCTGGCGGGCTTCGCGCTGGTGTTCCTGGCCTGGACGTGGGTGATCCTGGTCCGCAAGTGCCGGGACGGGACGGCGCGGAGCCGCGTGGGACGGTGATCCGCCGCGGGGTGAGCGGCAGGGTGACAGGGGCTCAGCAGCTCTCCCGCGCGGCCAGCCCGGCCACCGTCGGCACCCGGTCCCGGTAGGTCTCCGTCACGAACGTCAGGAACGTCTCGATGTCCCGGGGCTGGGACGCCACGCCCAGGGAGACCCGGACGGCGCCCGCCGACGGCAGCCCCAGCAGCTCCAGGTACTCGTCCAGCGAGGCGACTTGCGTGTCGGCCGCCGAGAGCAGCCGGGTCAGTGGCAGGTCGAACGCCTCCTCTCCGGCGCCCGGATTGCAGAAGCAGCCCGTGCGCAGGGATATGCCGTGCGCGGCGCTGTCCCGGGTGACGACGCGTTCGTCGACGATCCGGCCGTCCGCCCCGAGCACGTTCAGCGCGACCGTGCCGCCGCGGTCCGCGTCGGCGCGCTCGGCGCCGTACACCCGGACCAGCGGGGAGCCGTCGCTGTGCCGCAATGCGCGTAAGCCGCCCAGCAGTTGAGCGGTGAGGGCGGTGACGTGGGCGTGTATGCGGTCCATGCCGATGCCGTCGATCCAGGCGAGTCCGGCGGTCACGTCCGGCAGGGACAGGAAGTTGACCGTGCCGTCCTCGAAGGCGGCCTCGTCGGCGGCGAGGACGTGCCACTGGGCCCGGGCGCTGACGGCGTAGATGGTGCCGCCCGAGAACCAGGGGCGGCGCAGCTTGGCGAGGGCCTCGCGGCGGGCGATCAGACTGCCGACGCCGGTGGGATGTCCGAAGACCTTGTACCAGCTGACGGCGGTGAAGTCCGGGTGGTGGCGGCTCAGGTCCAGGACGTTGGCCGGGGCGAAGGCCGCTGCGTCGAGCAGGACGTCGTAGCCGTGCGACCGGGCGGCGGCGATCCAGTCCAGTGAGTGCTGGACGCCGGTGAAGTTGCTCTGCGCCGGGTAGGCGAGCAGGCCGCCGGCGCCCCGGCGCGGGCCGGGCGGGGACAGGGCGGCGCGCAGCCGCCCCTCGTCGATGTGCAGGCCCGGCACGTACACGGTGGTGGCTCCCCGCGCCCGCGCGTACTCCCGCAGGCCGTTGACCGAGTTGTGGTTGTCGAGCGACATGACGAGCCTGCTGTCGCGGGTGAAGGGGTAGGCCTCACCGACCAGGCGCAGGGCACCGGTCGCGTTGGGGGTGAAGATCACGGCGTACTCGTCGGGGTCGGCGTTGAAGTGCCGGAGCACCGCCTGCCGGGCCTCTGCCAGCAGGAGTCCGGAGGCGCGGGAGGCCGGGCTCTCGGAGTGCGGGTTGCCGAACAGTCCGCCGGTGATCCGCCGGGCGCTGCCCATGACGAGGGAGCGCGGGGGAAGTCCGGCGCCGGTGTGGTCGAGGTAGGTGTGTCCGCCCTCGTCGAGGTAGCCGAACTCGCGCGTCCGCAACTCCGTGAAGCCGTCCACGAGACCCCCTTCGCACTTCGCACTTCGCACGAAACTTCGACCAAGGTACCCGTGTGCGGGCGATTCGCCGCGGCGCCACGACGTCGTGCCGCCGGGCAACCGCCGAACAGGGGGTGTGAACGGCCGAGTTGGGGAAGGACGGTGACATGTCCACCTCCCACGCGCCTCGTGCGCTTCCGCTTGCCGCTGCCGTTCTGACCGGATCGGTCGCGCTCTACATCGCCCTCGTCGCCTTCGGGAACATCACCGACTTCGGTACCAACCAGGCCTTCGTCCAGCATGTGCTGGCCATGGACACCACGTTCAGGGACGAGGACCTGATGTGGCGGGCCGTTACGAACAAGGGACTTGAGAACGCCGCGTACGTCGCCATCATCGTGTGGGAGACGCTGGCCGCGCTCGTGCTGATCGCCGGGACCTGGCTCTGGGCCCGCCGTGACAACGTCCGCGCACGGCGCGTCTCCACCTACGGCCTGCTGATGCTCGTGCTGCTGTTCGGCGCCGGGTTCATCGGGATCGGCGGTGAGTGGTTCTCGATGTGGCAGTCCAAGACCTGGAACGGGCTGGACGCCGCGACCCGGGTGCTGGTGCTGACCGGCCTCGCCCTGATCGTCGTCCAGCTGAGCCCCTCGGACCGGGAGAGCTGATCAGGAGGGATAGGGAGCCGCCTCGCGGCCCGCGCGGAGGGTGGCCGTCCACCAGGTCAGCTGGTCGAGGAGGGCCTTGGCGTACCCGGCGACCTGGGGGTCCAGAGGGCGGCCGTCCTGCCACGCGGTGAAGTAGTTCGGGAAGGCCAGGCCGTCCCGGAGGGTCACCGCGTGCAGTTCGGTGAGCACGTTCTCCAGGTGGAGCACGGCATGGCGGCCGCCGGCCGCGCCGCCGTAGCTGACGAACGCCACCGGCTTCGCCGTCCACTGGGTGAAGTGCCAGTCGATGGCCGCCTTCAGCGATGCCGGGTAGCTGTGGTTGTACTCGGGGGTGACGACGACGAACGCGTCCGCCGCCGCCAGGGCCGCCGTCAGTCCGCTCATCCCGGACGGGCGGGGATAGGCGTCGCCCGCGTGCTTCGGTGACTCCGCAGGCAACGTCAACGGGATGTCGTACGCCGCCAGATCCACGACCTCCGTCTCGAAGCCGCCGAAGGCGTCCGCCTGTTCGGCCACCCATCGCGCCACCACCGGGCCGAAGCGGCCCTCCCGGACGCTTCCCACCAGGATCACCAGCTTGTGCGTGTCGTTGTTCATGGTCATCACCCTGCGGCCGCGCCGGCGGCCCAGCCAGACCGTGCCCAGGCTGGCCCCCGCAGGGCCACGCTGGGAGAACTCCGGTCCGCCTATCCTCGACCGCATGGGGACACCTCTGGGGGACTTCGTCCGCGCGAAGCGGGACAGCATCCAGCCGGCGGTGCTCGGGCTGCCGGAGCGCGGCCGCCGGCGGTCACCGGGACTGCGGCGGCTCGACCTGGCCGACCGGGCCGGTATCAGCGTCGAGTACCTGACGCGCATCGAGCAGGGCCGGGACCGCAATCCGTCGGTGGCGGTCGTCAATGCCCTCGCCGACGCCCTCAGCCTCGATCCCGCCGAACGCGCCCACCTCCGCTACCTCGCGAAGATCACCGGCGGTGAGTGCGTCGCCCACCCGCAACCGGCGCCGCCGCGGCGCGAGGTGCGGCCGTCCGTCCTGGAGACCCTCCGCCTGCTCGAACCCGGCCTCGCCCTCGTCACCAACCGGCTCGGCGACATCCTCGCCCGCACGGGGTCGTACGAGGCGGTGATGAGCGGGACCGGGCTCCTGGACGCCGAGATCCCCAATCTCACCCGGTACGTGTTCACCGACCCCCGGGCCCGGGACCTCTTCACCGACTGGGACGCCGTCGCCGACGAGCAGGCCTTCGACCTGTGGCTCGGGCCCTCCGTCGAGAACAGCGAGTGGTTCACGGCGGAGCTGGCGCCCGTCGCCGGGGCCGACTTCACCCGCCGGATGAACCGGCACGTGGTCCCGGCCCGCGGGGTCCTGCGGCTGCGGCATCCTTCGGGCACCGGACTGCGCCTGCGGCGCGAGACGCTCGACATCACCGAGGACGCGCAGCAGCTGGTCGTACTCCTGCCCGCCGACCAGGAGACGGCCGGGGCCGTCGAGCGGCTCCGCAGGCCGCCGAGGCTCCGCGCCATCTCCTGACGGCTACTTGACCACCGTCACCTTGGTGTTCGGTTCCGTGCCGAACGTCCACAGGGCCGCGCCGTCCGCCTTGTGCATGCGGATGCCGCTGGTCTGCTTGCCCGCCGCGGGGGGCGGGGAGGAGCCGTCGACCGCGTTGGAGAAGGCGATCGACAGCCCCGACTTCGCGGCGAAGTAGAGGATGTGCTCGATCTGGACGCCGTCCGAGCCGGTCGTGGACGCCAGGGTCTTGGAGATCGTGTACGCGCCGGGGTCGGGGCTCACCGTCCCCGGCCACACCGTGAACGTGCGGGTCGCCTTGTCGCTCGCGCCGACCGTCCACACCCGCTTGGCGCCGAGCGAGTAGACGATCCGGCGGCCCGTGCCGGAGGCGGCCGGCACGGCGGGGGCCTTCGTGGGCTTCGGGGACGCGGAGGGGTGGGCGCCCGCCGACGCGCTCGCCGACGGGCGGACCGCCGCGGCCGTGGGGTGCGGCCCCTTGTCGGCCTGTAGGGCGAGGAAGACGACGGCCACCGTCGCCCCGGTCGTCAGACCGGTGACCCAGACCCAGGAGGGCAGCAGTCGGGCAGCCACGGGTACGCATCTCCTCCGTTATGAGGGCCCCCTACGTATTCGCACAGGGGTCGGATCATCGTACTGTGCGCTGCCCGCCCGCTCGGTCCGGTCCAGGTCCCGCCCGGTCCGCTCAGTCCAGCACCGGCAGCAGCTCCGGCAGGTGCCCGTCGGACGCCTCCGCCGCCCGCCGGCGCTCCTCGGGCACCTCGCCGTACAGCGTCGTACGGGGCTTCGCCGGACGGCCCGCCGCCTCGGCCACGGCGATCAGGTCCCGTACCGACTTGTACGAGCCGTACGACGAGCCCGCCATCCGCGAGATCGTCTCCTCCATCAGCGTGCCGCCCAGGTCGTTCGCGCCCGAGCGGAGCATCTCCGCCGCACCCTCCGCGCCCAGTTTCACCCAGCTTGTCTGGATGTTCGGGATGTAGGGGTGGAGGAGGAGCCGGGCCATCGCCGTCACCGCCCGGTTGTCGCGCATGGTCGGGCCGGGGCGGGAGATGCCCGCCAGGTAGACGGGGGCGTTGGTGTGGATGAAGGGCAGGGTCACGAACTCCGTGAAGCCGCCGGTCCGCTGCTGGATGCCGGCCAGCGTGCGCAGGTGGCCCAGCCAGTGGCGGGGCTGGTCGACATGGCCGTACATCATCGTGGAGGAGGAGCGGATGCCGACCTCGTGGGCGGTCGTGACGACCTCGATCCAGGTGGCGGTGGGGAGCTTGCCCTTGGTCAGGACCCAGCGGACCTCGTCGTCCAGGATCTCCGCCGCCGTCCCGGGGATGGTGTCCAGGCCCGCCTCCTTCGCCGCGGTCAGCCACTCCCGGATCGACATGCCGGTGCGCGTCGCGCCGTTCACGACCTCCATCGGCGAGAAGGCGTGCACATGCATGCCGGGGACCCGCTCCTTCACCGCCTTCGCGATGTCGAAGTACGCCGTGCCGGGCAGGTCGGGGTGGATACCGCCCTGCATGCAGACCTCGACCGCGCCGAGGTCCCAGGCCTGCTGGGCCCGGTCGGCGACCTGGTCCAGGGAGAGGGTGTAGGCGTCGGCGTCCGTGCGGCGCTGGGCGAAGGCGCAGAACCGGCAGCCGGTGTAGCAGACGTTGGTGAAGTTGATGTTGCGGGTGACGATGTAGGTGACGTCGTCGCCGACCGCCGACTTCCGTACGTCGTCGGCGATCCTGGTCAGCGCGTCCAGCGCCGGGCCGTCCGCGTGGAACAGGGCGAGGGCCTCGGCGTCCGTCAGCTTCGTGGGGTCGTCGGCCGCGGTCGCCAGGGCCTGGCGGACGTCCGTGTCGATGCGCTCGGGTGCCATGCCGGGGGCGGCCGCCTCGCGCAGGGCACCCCAGTCGCCGTACACCTCGTCGAAGTCGTCGCGGCGGTCGCCGGTACGGCCCTCGGTGTCGATGGTGGCGTGCAGGTCGGTGCGGCCGGTCGCGACGAAGACCTCCTCGGGCTCCTGCCAGGGATGCCCCTCGACGACCGCGTCCGCCCGCGCCAGCCCCGTCTCCGGGTCCGCCAGCGCGGCCACGTGCGGGCGCAGCCGCGGGTCCAGCCAGGGCTCGCCCCGGGTGACGAACTCCGGGTACACGCAGAGACGTTCCCGCAGCTCGAAGCCGGCCGCCCGGGACCGTTCGGTGAGTTCCTCGATCTGCGGCCAGGGGCGTTCGGGGTTGACGTGGTCGATGGTGAGCGGGGAGACCCCGCCCCAGTCGTCGATACCGGCCGCGATCAGGCGTTCGTACTCGCTGTCGACGAGGTTGGGCGGCGCCTGGATGTTGCCGGCCGGCCCCATGACCAGCCGGGCCACCGCCACGGCCGCGACCAGTTCGTCCAGCTCGGCGTCCGGCATCCCGCGCATCGCCGTGTCCGGCTTGGCGCGGAAGTTCTGGATGATCAGCTCCTGGACGCCGTGGTACGACCGGGCCACGCGGCGCAGTGCGAAGAGGGACTCGGCCCGCTCCTCGTACGTCTCGCCGATGCCGATCAGGATCCCCGAGGTGAACGGGACCGAGGAACGGCCCGCGTCCTCCAGGACCCGCAGCCGGACGGCGGGCTCCTTGTCGGGGGAACCGTGGTGCGGACCGCCGGGCTCGGACCACAGCCGGGTCGCCGTCGTCTCCAGCATCATGCCCATGGACGGCGCGACCGGCTTGAGCCGCTGGAAGTCGGTCCAGGACATCACGCCCGGGTTGAGGTGGGGCAGCAGGCCGGTCTCCTCCAGGATGCGGATGGAGATGGCCCGGACGTAGGCGATCGTGTCGTCGTAACCGTGCGCGTCGAGCCACTCGCGCGCCTCCGGCCAGCGGTCCTCCGGCTTGTCGCCGAGGGTGATCAGGGCTTCCTTGCAGCCGAGGGCCGCGCCCTTGCGGGCCACGTCGAGGACCTCGTCCGGGGACATGAACATGCCGTGCCCGGCCCGGCGGAGCTTGCCGGGGACGGTGACGAACGTGCAGTAGTGGCACTTGTCGCGGCACAGGCGGGTGAGGGGGATGAAGACGCTCTTCGAGTACGTGATGACACCCGGGCGGCCGGCCTGTTCCAGACCGGCGTCGCGCACGCGGGCGGCGGACGCGGCGAGGTCGTCGAGTGCCTCGCCGCGCGCCTGGAGCAGAACGGCGGCCTCGGAGACGTCGAGGGCGACGCCGTCCCGGGCGCGTTTGAGGGCGCGACGCATGGAGTTCTCGGTGGGGCCGCCGGTTCCGGGGGTCGCGGAAGTCGTCATTCTTTGAGCATACGTTCGGGCTCGGGGGGTTCAGTGGGGGCCGGGGGGCGTGCGGTACGTGGAACAGGCGCCGGTGCGTGGGGGTTGCTCGCGCAGTTCCCCGCGCCCCTAAAGGGGCGCTTGCTGCAGCGCCCCTTCTTTT
>NZ_JBHXSK010000096.1:0-24099 GCF_042716195.1 Streptomyces sp. NPDC058683 | reverse complement strand
GACCTGGTGATCGATCAGGAGCATCGCGGAGTTCTCGGGGGTGAACGGCTCAGTGGCCTGCTGTGTGGTCATGACGGAACCTCTTCCAGGGGGAACGGATGCGGCAACCGGTCCACTTAGTTGGTCGACCAATTGTTAGTGGCTAGCGTACGCCAGCTGGCATGTATTCCCCACCCCAGGGCTGACTCTTTTGCCGCCCACCAAATTTCAGATCTCCTCGGGCCGGATCTGCATCACGACAGCCTTCGGCTCGGTGAAGAACTCGCGGCTGAAGTTCCCGCCCTCTCGGCCGATGCCCGAGTCGCCGACCCCGCCGAAGGGTGCGCGCAGGTCGCGGATGAAGAAGCAGTTCACCCAGACGGTTCCGGCGCGCAGAGCGGCGGAGACCCGGTGGGCGCGGTGCAGGTTCTCGGTGAAGAGCATCGCGTTGAGGCCGTACCGGCTGTCGTTGGCCAGCGCGATCACCTCCTCCTCGGTGTCGAAGGGGATGACCACCACCAGTGGCCCGAAGATCTCCTCCCGGGCGTGCCGGGACTCCTGGCCGAGACCGGTGACGACGGTCGGCCTGACCGTCCAGCCGTCGCCCGGTCCGCCGGTGACGAGGGTGCCGCCCTCGGCTTCCACGCTGTCGACGTAGCCGCGTACCTTCTGGTGGTGATCCTGGGAGGCCAGCGGTCCGATCTCGGTCGACGTCTGCTTCGGGTCGCCGATCTGCAGCGCGTCGGCCGCCGCGGTGAACCGGCGCAGGAACGCGTCGTAGACGGGGCGCTGGACGTAGATCCGGGAACCGGCGAGGCAGACCTGTCCGGTGTTGGTGAAGATGGCCTTGATGGACCACTCGACGGCGGTGTCCAGGTCGGCGTCGGCGAACACCACGTTGGCGCCCTTGCCGCCCAGTTCCAGGCTCACAGGGGTGAGGTTGCGGGCCCCGGCGGCCGCGATGATCCGGCCGGTGCCGGACTCGCCCGTGAAGGTGATGCGGTCCACGGACGGGTTCTCGGTGAGGGCCTGGCCCACGGAGTCGGGGCCGTAGCCGTGGACGATGTTGAGGACACCTGGGGGCATCCCGGCCTCCAGGGCGAGGCGCGCGAGGATCGTCGCGGAGGCCGGGGTGTCCTCGGCGGGCTTGAGCACCACGGTGTTGCCCCAGGCCAGGGCAGGCGCGATCTTCCAGGTCTCCAGCATCAAAGGGAAGTTCCACGGTGCGATGGCCGCCACCACCCCGGCGGGTTCGAAGCGGGTGTAGGCGTGGTGGCCGGTGTCCATCGGCAGGGTGTCCGCCGTGGACAGGCGTGCGTGGTCGGCGAAGAAGCGGAAGTTGGACGCCGCGCGCGGTACGTCGTTGCCGCGTGACTGGGTGATCGGCTTGCCCATGTCCCGGGTGTCTGCCATGCCCAGCTCGTCGGCGTGCTCTTCGATCAGGTCCGCCAGCCGGTGCAGGATTCGCCCGCGCTCGCCGTATCCCATCCGGGGCCAGGGCCCCGAGTCGAACGCCTTGCGCGCCGTGTCCACCGCGCGGTCGGCGTCGGTCCTGTCGCCCAGCGCCACCTCCGCCCAGGGCTCGCGGGTGTAGGGGTCGGTCGATGTCATCGTCGAGCCGGAGTCCGACTCGATCTCCTTGCCGTCAATGACGTGGCCGAAGAATTCCATGGTTCAGCTCCCGGTGTTCGCGGTCTCGGCCGCGGTCTTGATCTCGGTCTCGGCCGCGGCTGCGGCGGCGGCGCGCTCGGCGAGCGTCTGGCCGCCTGCGGACCAATGGGCGGGCGGTACCTCACGCACCACCACTCGGATGGAGGCTTCCGGCACGTCGATCGCGTTGTGGACGGCCAGGTGCACGTCCGCCAGCAGAGCCCTGATCTGCTCCGGGGAGCGGCCTTCGGCCAGCGTGATCTCCACCAGAGGCATGTCACTCACATCCGATCATCAGCGAGCCGAGGTTGGTGAAATGCGCGGCGACCGAGCCGCCGGGGCGGGTGAACACCGCGTCCGTCATGCCTCCGGTGAGCACCAGCCACCCCGCCTCCAGGGCCAGCCCGCGCTCGCCGAGCGCGTTCGCCGCGAGTGCCAGTGCCTCGGCGGGGTGGCCCTGTACGGCTGCGCCGGTGGCGGAGTCCACGACCTCGCCGTCGACCTCCAGCAGGCACGCCTCCAGCGCCAGGTCGAGTTCCTCGGGCCTGCGCGCCACCGAGCCGATGACGAACCGGGCGGAAGAGGCGTTGTCGGCGACCACGTCGGGCAGCCTGAACCGGAAGTCGGTGTACCGGCTGTCGATCACCTCGAGACCGGCGTACACATGCGACACCGCCTCCATCGCGCGGGCCGCGGTCACAGCCGGTCCCTTCAGCTGCTCGCCGAGCACGAACACGATCTCGGGCTCGACACGCGGATGGATCAACTCGCCCGTGACCAGCGGTGCCCCGGCCGGCAGGACCATCCCGTCGGTGAGCCACCCCGTCAGCGGGGAATCGATGCCCATCCGCTGCTGCTTCGCGCGTGAGGTCAGACCCAGCTTCACACCGACGATGTGCTCGCCGGCGTCGAGCTTGCGGCGCAGGATCTCGTCCTGCACCCGATACGCCGTCTCCAGGTCCAGCTCGGGCCACTCGTCGGTGATCGGCCCGCGGTCGCTCCGCCCGGCCTCGGCCTCCGCGAGCACCGTCACGGCCCGCTCGACGTTCCACTCGCTCATGTCGATGTCTCCTGTGGCGGACTGCGTCACGCTGCTGCGCCTTCCTTGGAAAAGCGGGCCGTCACCGAACCGAGCCCGGCGAATGTCGCCGTGACCACGTCACCGGCGGTCACCGGTACGGCCGCGGTGACCGAACCGGGCAGTACCACCTGGCCCGCCTGGAGCGTCACCCCTCGCGCGCCGAGCGTGTTGGCCAGCCACACCAGGGCGTTCAACGGTGAGCCCAGCACCACGCCCAGAGCGCCGGTGCCCACGATCTCGCCGTTGCGGTACAGCACCGCTCCCGCCCGGCGGACGTCCACCTGGGGCAGCGGCAGCGGCGTACTGCCCAGCACCACTCCGCCCGACGACGCGTTGTCCGCGATGGTGTCGGCGAGGGTGATTCGCCAGTCCCGGACGCGGGAGTCGATGATCTCCAGCGCCGGCAGCACGAAGTCGACGGCCGCCGTGGCTTCGGCCACGGTGACGCCGGGGCCGCCCAGCGGCTTGCCCAGCACGAACGCGATCTCGGGCTCCACGCGCGGAGCCAGGAACGCCGACGGGTCGATCGGCAGGGACTCCAGGTGGAACATCGTGTCCATCAGGTGGCCGAAGTCCGGCTGGTCCACAGCGAGTTGGCGCTGCATGGCCGGCGCGGTCAGTCCCACCTTGTGGCCCTTGACCACCGCGCCGTCGCGCACCCACCGCTCGACCTGGGCCGCCTGGATCGCGTAGGCGTCGTCCACGTTCAGGCCCGGAAAGCGCTCGGTCAGGGGCTCGATCGGCTCGCCGGTGCGGTGGGCGCCGAGCAGGGCCTGCGCCGCCTCCGACCGTGTTTCCGTATCCATCAGTCACCTCGTTGCTAGCTGCGGCCACTGCGCGAGCCGCGTCGCCGGCGGTCTCGCTCCCCTCAAACTGTGTACACTTTGGCCCCGCCTCGTCAAGGCGTTGACATCTTCATGAAGTGTATGCACTCTGGCTCCGAGGTGGCCGAGCGAAGCCGGGGCGGGCCCGGCCCGCTGTCGGGCCGCCGCACCCCCCGTCATCCGGCCGTCGAGGCCGCACGGGGAAGTCCCACCGCGATGTGCCGCACATGGACGTGCCGCATTTGGAGGAGTCGAAATGACAAGTGTCCCGGAGCTGCGGAAGAACGACACGGTCTTCGCCTCACTGTTCACACCCCTGCGACTGGGCCGTCGGACCGCGCGCAATCGCATCGTTCATGCGCCGATGTCGGTCTGCTACGGCGACGCCGAGGGCTTCGTCACGCGTCCCCAGGTCGAGCACTACGCTCGCCGGGCGCAGGGCGGGGCCGGCACCGTGATCACCGAGAACTTCGCCGTCAACGTCTCCGGACGGCAGATGCCGCTGCAGAACTTGGTGGACAGCGAAGAACGGCTGCCCGGCCTGCGCCGGCTGGCCGACGAGATCCACCGGCATGGCGCGCTAGCCATGGTCCAGCTCGTACACGCCGGCCGCTACGCCGGTCCCTGGGACGTCTACGAGAGCCGCCGCCGGCTGGCTCCGTCGGCGGTGCCGTTCGAGCTCACGGCCGGCCGCACGGTCACCCCGCAGGAGATCACCCCCGAGGAGATCGAGGAGACGATCGAGGCTTTCGGGCGGGCCGCCGAGCTGTGCGAACGCGCGGGTTTCGACGGCGTCGACGTGCACGCGGCGCAGGGATTCCTCATCTCCGGATTCCTCTCGCCGCGCACCAACCGGCGCACCGACGACTGGGGCGGCGACTTCGACGGGCGTGTGCGCTTCGCGCTGGAGGTCGTGCGCGAGGTGGTGCGCCGGACCGGACCGGACTTCGTCGTCGGCGTCCATCTGATGAGTGACGAGCGTGTCGAGGGCGGATGGACCCTCGACGACTCCGTCCGGCTCGCCCCGCTGCTGGAAGCGGCGGGCGCGGACTTCCTGTTCGGCGTCCCCACCACCTTCGAGACCATGCGGCTGCCGGCCAACGACGGGCTCATGGGCCGACGCGGCTACGCGGTCGCCGACAACGCGGCGCTGTCCCTCGCCACGCGGCTGCCCGTCGTGGCGGGCGGTGGGCTCGGTGACCCGAGCGCCGCCGCGCACGCGCTGGAGCGGGGTCATGTCTCCGCTATAGCCCTGGCACGACCGCTGTTCACCGACCCGGACTGGCCGCGCAAGGTGTCCGACGGCGCACTCGACGCCGTACGGACCTGTTCGTGCGAGACCGCGCGCTGCCTGCGCACCCAGCTCACCGGAGCGGTGTGCGAGAGCTGGCCCGCCGAGACGGTCGAACGCGGCTACTTCGGATACGGCAACGACAGTTACGGCGAGAGGGCCCACTCGTGATCACGCTCACTGACATCGCGTACGTACGTTCCGGCGCTTCGGATCTCGAGAAGGCGACCCGCTTCGCGACCGAGATCGTGGGCCTGCAGCGGGTCGACACCGGGGAGCCCGGCGTCGCGCACCTGCGGGCCGACCATCGGCACCACAGCCTCGCTCTGGTCGAGGGACCCTCGGGGGTGATCGCCTCTGCCTTCACCGTAGCTGACGAGGACGCACTCGCCCTGGCGGAGACCGAGTTGGAGCAGCGCGGCTTCCGGGTCGCACGCGGCGACGCCGATGAGGCCCGCTCGCGGCATGTCACCCGGTTCATCGCCTTCGACGACCCCTTCGGCAACCGGGTCGAGCTGGTGACGGGCCAGGAGACGATGGCCGAGCCGGTCCGGCTGACCCGCCCGTCCTCGGGGATCAGCGAGTTCGGGCACATGTGCTTCGACGCGCCCGACGTCCGCGAGGCCCACCGGTTCTGGTCCACCACCTTCAACGCCCGGGTCTCGGACTGGATCGGTGACAACGCCTGCCTCATGCGCATCGACCAGGTCCACCACAAGCTCGCGGTGTTCCGCGGCGACGGCCCCGGCCTGTGCCACGTGAACTTCCAGACGGCCACGCTCGACGACATCTTCCGCAACTGGAACTTCCTGCGCGACAACGGGGTCGACATCGTGATGGGCCCCGGCAAACACCCCACGTCCGGCTCGGTGTTCATCTACTTCCGCGGCCCCGAGGGCATCACGTACGAGTACGCCACCGGGGGCCTGCCGGTCGACGAGGCCACCTGGGTGGTGCGCACCTTCGACTCCTCCCGGCCCGCCTCCCTCGATATGTGGCAGGGACCGGTGTCCCGGCCGTCCACCCAGCCGCAGCTGCCCTCGTCGATGGCCGCGGACGCGTCGTGACCCGGTCGCCGAAGGGGATGCACTTGCCCTGGGCTAGCAAGATCGAATGAACCGATCCCGGGATGCCAGGGATCGGTTGGACCCCGCTCAACGTGTCCCTATCTGAATACACTTTTCTCTGCACGTCTGACAAAGGAGTCACCATGCGACATGAAGGCCGGACCGCGGTCATCACCGGAGCTGCCGGTGGGATCGGCCGCGCCTACGCCCTGCGGCTTGCTGCCGAGGGTGCTGCCGTCGCAGTGCTGGACCGGGCCGACGGCAGCCCGGTCGTGAAGGAGATCCTCGACGCGGGCGGCCGGGCCATCGCCGTCCAGGCCGATCTCACCGACCCCGCCGGTGTGGTGGCCGCTCAGACGGAGATCGCGGAACAACTCGGGACAGCCGACATCCTGGTCAACAACGCCGGGATGTACCCCAATCAGCCCTTCGAGACCATGACGTTCGAACAATGGCGCGCGGTGTTCACCCTCAACACCGATGCCCTGTTCCACACGGCGAAGGCGTTCGTGCCGGGCATGCGGGAGCGTGGCTGGGGCCGGATCGTCAACATGACGTCGAACTCCGTCGGCCTGGTCATCCCCGGTTTCACGCACTACGTGGCCAGCAAGATGGCGGCGATTGGTTTCACCCGCGGGCTGGCCACCGATCTGGCCGACGCGGGCATCACTGTCAACGCCATCGCCCCCAGCCTGGTCCGGACGCCGACGACCGAGGCCGGACCGGCGGAATTCTTCGAGGTGGTTCCGCAGTTGCAGGCCATCCGGCAGGTGCAGGTCCCCGAGGACCTCACAGGCATGCTGTCGTTCCTCGTGTCCGACGATGCCGCGTTCGTCACCGGCCAGACGCTGTACGTCGACGGCGGGCTCGTACGGTCATGACGACGGTGGGGGAGACGGCCGCGGCAACCGGCGCCGCTCCGGTGGCCACCGCGCTGGTCGAGGCCGCTCATGTACTGGCCGGCCTCGGCCTGGTCACGGCGTTCGGGCATGTGTCGGTGCGCCATGGCGACTCTGTGCTCATCACACCGCCGAAGGAACTGGACCTGGTCGTTCCGGACGAGCTGGTCGAGATCCCGTTGACGGCTGACGCGCTGCCCGCCGGGGCGCCGCCCGAAGCGTGGGGGCATCTGGCGGTGTACCGGGCGCGGCCCGACGTCACAGCGGTCGCGCGGGCCCAGCCCGAAGCGATCCTCGCAGCCGGCGCCGTCACCGACCGGATCACTGTGCTGCACGGACAGGCCGCATGGCTGGGCGCCTCGATCCCGGTGCACGACGACGCCCGGCTGCTGCGCTCCGCAGAGCGTGCCGAGCGCGCGGCCCGCATGCTCGGCACGTCCGACGCACTGGTGCTCCGCGGCAACGGGGCCCTCACGGCCGGGGCCGCTCCCGGGATCGCCGTGACCCGCATGTGGCTGCTGGACGCCGCGTGCCGGATACACCTCGCGGCGCACGGCGCCGGACCGGTGACGGCGTTGAGCCCCGAAGAGATCACAGCGTGGCGCGCGGCCGCCCCGCCCCTGCTGGAGCGGTTGTGGGCGCATCTGCGGCGTACCGCCGGGACCGCCTGACATCCCTCCCAGCATTGACCGTCGGTACACGTTCCGAGGAAGGAAGCAGCATGGATACGACCGTGAACACAGGGAGCCGGCTTGCCGGCAAGAGGGTTCTGATCACCGGTACGGGAGGTGGGCAGGGAGCGGCGGCGCAGGAACTGTTCGCACAGGAGGGCGCGCGGATCGTCGGCTGCGACGTGACGCCGGGGGCTGCCGAGTCCACGGCGCACAAGCTCGCGGAGCAGGGCCATGACGTCCACGGCCACACTGCCGACCTCGCCGATCCGGACGCGGCCCGTGCCTGGGTGGAGGACGCCGCCGCGAGCCTCGGCGGCATCGACGTGCTCTACAACAACGCGGCGGGCTTCGCCTTCGCCCCCTTCGCCGACTTCACCGTCGAGCTCTGGCGGCATGTGATGCGGGTTGAGCTGGACATCGTCTTCCACACCACCCATCCCGCCTGGGCCCATCTCCGGCGGAGTGGTGGGACGATCATCAACACGGCCTCGATATCGGGTCTGCGAGGCATCGGCGGCCTCGGGCAGGCCGCCCACTCCGCGGCCAAGGGCGGCGTGATCGCCCTGACCCGCACACTCGCCGCGGAGGGCGCACCCGACGGCATCCGGGCCAACGCCATCTCGCCCGGTTTCGTCGCGTCACCGGCAACGGACGCTGCTGTCGACGACAACGGTCGGCAGTACATGCTCGACATGCACCTCATCCAGCGGCCGGGAACCGGGCCCGACATCGCCGCCCTCGCGCTGTACCTCGCCTCCGACGAATCGAGCTGGGTGACGGGACAGAACATCTCCGTGGACGGTGGCTGGACCGCAGGCTATCGCTGAACGGCGGTTTCGCTTGGCTGACCAATACAATGGTGGGCGAGATGAGTCCCTGGCCGGACTGCCGGCGCCAGGGACGAGACCTGTCCGCCAGGAGGATCAACAGTCATGCCGCGGGAATCCCGTCCGGTCGAGGAATCGGAAAACAACGTGCCGGCCGTCGCCGATGCCCCGATGAGCGAGGCCCTCTTCCGCGCGGCCCGGGTGCACCGGCTTGTGGCCGGCAACCTGCTGCGTGACACCGGCCTCTACACCGGCCAGGAGCTGCTGATGATCCAGCTGTGGGAGCGCGGCGAGCAGCGCCAGGCGGACCTGATCAAGACCCTCGGCCTGGACCCGTCGACCGTCACCAAGATGCTGCAGCGCCTCGAACAGTCGGGCTTCGTCACCCGCAAACCGTCCCCCGACGACCGCCGGGCCATCGTTGTGAGCGCCACCCGCGCGGGCCGTGCCCTGCACGACCGAGTCAGGCAGGCGTGGCGCGAGCTGGAGGCGGCCACCGCGGCCGGCTTCACCAAGGCGGAGTTCGAGCAGGCCATGCAGGTATTGGCCCGGATCGAGGCGAACCTCACCACCTGCTCGCCCGCTACCGGCACCGTCGGCGCCACGAAGCACACCCCGGCCCCCTGACGCCGAGCCGGTGCTCGTGAGGCCGGCGCGTCAGCCTGTGTGCCTCGCCGATCGCGCCGTCAGCGGCTGACATGCCGCTGATCCGGCCGATGGCGGGGGAGGGGGCGTCGACCGGCTCATGCAGGGCTTCCGCCTGACGGGCGCCCGGCTGGATGGTTTGTACAGCGCCCACTTTGTCGTGCCTCGGCGTTTCTCGTTACTCCTACCGGTCGTCCGGCCTCGGCCTGAGCAGGGGGCGACGTCGGACCGGGGCCACGGTCGCAGTACCTCCCCACATCGTTTCCTTGGGCGACCAATGTATAGTCGAAGGTGCTTTATTGGTCGACCAATGGGTTATGGGCCTGCCCGTCCCCGGCCGACGCACCAACCGACGAAGGAGTCACCATGCCTGACCGGATCAACGATCGCCCGGTGACCGGGCGACACGAAGGCCGGACCGCCGTCATCACCGGAGCTGCCGCCGGGATCGGCCGCGCCTACGCCCTCCGCCTGGCGGCCGAGGGCGCAGCCGTGGCGGTACTCGACCGAGCCGATGCCACCCCGGTCGTCAAGGAGATCCACGACGCAGGCGGCCGGGCTATCGCTGTCCGGACGGACCTCACCGACCCGGCCGCCGTGGCGGCCGCGCAGCAGGAGATCGCGGGGCATTTCGGCGGAGCCGACATCCTGGTCAACAACGCGGGCATCTACCCGAACCAGCCGTTCGAGACCATCACCTTCGAGCAGTGGCGCGCGGTGTTCACCCTCAACGTGGATGCCCTGTTCCACACCGTGAAGGCATTCACTCCGGGCATGCGGGAGCGGGGCTGGGGCCGGATCGTCAACATGACTTCGAACTCCGTCGCCATGGTCATACCGGGCTTCTCCCACTATGCGGCGAGCAAGATGGCCGCGATCGGCTTCACCCGCGGGCTGGCCACTGACTTGGCGGACGCGGGTATCACCGTCAACGCCATCGCCCCCAGCATGGTCCGGACGGCGACGACGGAGGCGGGGCCGGCGGACCTGTTCGAGGCGGTCCCGCAGATGCAGGCTATCCGGCGACTGCAGGTCCCCGAGGACCTCACAGGCATGCTGTCGTTCCTCGTGTCCGACGACGCCGCGTTCATCACCGGCCAGACGCTCTTCGTCGACGGCGGACTCGTCCGATCTTGAGCATGACAGGGGGCCTCGGCGGCACCGCCGAGGCCCCCTCGCCCCCTCTCGGTGAGGCCGTTCATGTTCTGGCCGGTATCCAGCCCGCCGCAGCGCCGCCCGAAGGGATCGGGCCCGTATGCGCGCCTGCAGCCCACGTTCGGCTCTCCGACAGGTGTCTCATGTCCGACGCCATTTCCCCCCGACTCGCTTCACCCACCCCACGTCCCGCATCGGCCGCCGTCAGGTACTCGGTGCAGCAGCACTCGGCGCAGCGGCCTTCGCCGGGGCCGCGGCCGGTGCCGGCAAGGCATCCGCCACGACGTCCGTGGCCCCCGCGGCCTTGACGGAACGACGCGAACGGGCCGCGGTCGTCGGTTCCTGGTCAAGTCCCGCGCCAAGGGCCTGGTCCCGGACCGTACTCACCTGGCCCGCCGACGCGGACGCGGCGCTCCAGGAGCTGATCGCCGCCCGTATGCAGGCCATCGCCGCGGCGGGCGGCGGCATGATGGTCGACACCAACGCGGGCGCCCCCTCCACCTGGCACCCCTCGGCGGCGCCCCGATAGGCGAGGCCGTCGACCTCACCGGCCGTGTCCTCGGCCACAAAGGCCTCTACGTCCTGGACGGCGCCCGCATCCCCGGCTCCACCGGCGCCTGCAACCCGTCCATGACCATCGCGGCCCTTGCCGAACACAGCATGCGGACCATCGTCCGGCAGGACCTCGGCCGCGTCTTCTGAGGCTTCACGGCCCAGTCGATCCGCTCCCGCTGCCCTCACGTCGCCCGGCTGACCGACGTCATCGGGGGCGCAGTGCTTCGCGCTGCGCCCCTTTCGGCCAGTTCGTGGACGTCCCGCAGCCGCCGATCCCCGGCCGCCACGTTCTATTGGCTGGCCAATGTATGTGTGAGGTGGGGCGCCCCTTCGGCCGAGGGTCTTTTCCGTGCGGCCCGTGTGCACCGGATCACGGCCGGCCCGGATCCGCTGGCTCCGCCAGGCTGCTGTGGCGCCTGGGGCGGCTAGGTTCCGCCGTCGCTAACTTTCCCTGGGGAACTGTCAAGTTGTCGTGAGCAGTACCGCGCGGGTACTGCTCCGGAGCGCCACCGGGCCGGGCGGGCGCTGTCCCGGATCGAGGTGACATACGTCCCTGCGTAAGCCTGCTTACGGGTGGGGTGACGGCGCTTCTGTGGCTCGATATCTGCTCCGCAATAGTTTCCTTGGTCGACCAATGTATAGTGAGAAGGAGATCGATTGGCCGACCATATTTTGGAGCTTTCGTGACCACCTCATTCGAGCCGCTCAACCTTGCCGGCATGACACTGAGCAACCGCATCGTCATGTCGCCGATGACACGCAGCCGTGCCTACGGCCCCGGCCAGGCGCCGACCGAGGCGACGGCCGTCTACTACGCCCAGCGGGCGTCGGCGGGCCTGATCGTCTCGGAGGGCATCCAGCCCAGCGTGGTCGGGCAGGGCTATCCCAACACCCCCGGTCTACACAGCTCCGAGCAGGTAGAGGCCTGGCGCCGGGTGACCGACGCCGTGCACGAGAAGGGCGGCGTGATCTTCGCCCAGCTCATGCACACCGGCCGTATCGGACACCCGAGCCTGCTGCCCGACGGCCTGATCCCCGTGGCCCCCTCCCCGGTGGCCGCGAAGAGCCAGGTCTTCACCGCCGAGGGTCTGCAGGACTGCGTCACCCCGAAGGAACTCACGCCTGCCGCGATCGAGCAGACGATCGCCGACTTCGTCACCGCCGCCCGCAACGCCGTGGCCGCGGGCTTCGACGGGGTGGAGATCCACGGAGCCAACGGCTACCTGATCCAGCAGTTCCTCTCGGACAACGTCAACCTCCGCATGGACGAGTGGGGCGGCACGACCCAGGGCCGTATCCGCTTCGGAGTGGAGGTGGCCAGGGCGGTGGCCGAGGCGATCGGTGCCCACCGCGTCGGCTTCCGCATCTCGCCCGGAAACCCCTACAACGACATCGTCGAGAGCGACCTGCCGGCCCGCTACGGGGAACTGCTGACGGCGCTCTCCCCGCTCGGCCTGGCCTACCTCCACCTCATGGAGGGCCCGGACCGCGAGCTGACCCTCCAGCTGCGCAAGCAGTGGCAGGGGACGTTCATCCTCAACCCCTTCACCCATCCGGCCCCCACCGGCCCGGAGTCCCTGCGCCTGGTCGAGGACGGCACCACCGACGCGCTGGCGTTCGGGGCGCTCTTCCTCGCCAACCCCGACCTGCCCCGCCGGCTCCAGCAGCACGGCCCGTTCAACACCCCCGACCCCGCGACGTTCTACGGCGGCGACGAGCGCGGCTACACCGACTACCCGGCGCTCGGCTGACCTCACAAGGGTCCCGCCTTGGGCCTCCTCACGGGGCGGGCACCGCACAACTCCCGTACAGCGCGCATGCAATGAAGGGAAAGGTGAACGCCATGCCCCTCGCGCTTCTGGCTCGCGCGGTCGGGGCCTTCGGGGTCGGGACCACGGAATTCGTGATCATGGGACTGCTCCCGGAGGTCGCAGATGATTTCGGCGTCTCCATCCCCACGGCCGGCTTCCTGGCGACCGGTTACGCCCTCGGCGTCATGGTCGGCGCCCCGCTCATGACCGCTCTGGGCACCCGCGTCCCGCGCAAGCGGATGCTGATGCTGCTGATGGGCCTCTTCGTCGTCGGCAACCTGCTCTCCGCAGTGGCCCCCGTCTTCGCCGTGATGCTGATCGGCCGCGTGGTCGCCTCGCTCGCCCACGGTGCCTTCTTCGGCATCGGCACGGTGGTCGCGGCCGAGCTGGTGGTCCCGGAGAAGCGGGCCCGATCGATCGCCCTGATGTTCACGGGTCTGACCGTGGCCAACGTCGTCGGCGTCCCGCTCGGCACCTTCGTCGGCCAGTCCGCGGGCTGGCGTGTCACCTTCACGATCGTCAGGGCCCTCGGCGTCGTTGGGCTCGCGGGTGTCGCCAGGCTGGTCCCGGACCTGCCCAGGCCCGAGGGCGTGCATCTGCGCCATGAGGTGGCCGCCCTCAAGAACGTGCAGGTCCTGCTCGCCATGGCGATGACGGTGCTCGGCTTCGGCGGTGTCTTCGCGGCCGTCACCTACATCGCGTCGCTGATGACCGACGTCGCCGGGTACGCGGACGGATCGGTGACCTGGCTCCTCGTCCTGTTCGGGCTCGGCATGGTGGCAGGCAACCTCATCGGCGGCAGGTACGCCGACTGTGCCCTGATGCCCCTGCTGTACGTCTCTCTGGGCGCCCTTGGGATCGTGCTCGGGCTGTTCACCGTCACCGCGCACCACAAGATCCTCGCCGCGATCACGATCACCCTGGTCGGCGCGCTCGGTTTCGCTGCCGTTCCTCCCCTGCAGAAGCGGGTCCTGGACCATGCCTCCGGTGCTCCGACGCTCGCCTCGGCCGTCAATGTCGGCGCCTTCAACCTCGGCAACGCCCTCGCCGCCTGGCTCGGCGGCATCGTGATCTCCGCGGGCCTCGGCTACACCGCCCCGTCCGCGGTCGGCGCGCTGCTCGCCGCCGGGGCACTCGCCTTGGCCGTCCTGGCGGCAGCCCTGGAGCGCCGCGCGCCGGCACACCGGAGCGGGTCACAGACCGGGCTGCGACCAGCCGAGCCGGTCCGCCGTTGAGACGAATTCCGTCGATGACACGGAACCCCACTTCTGTCCACCAGTCGCGCCGGATCCGAAGGCTGGTCAGGCCCCGGCGCGCCCTGACCGACGATCTTGAGACGATATGAGTGATATGTGACCGTATCGCCTCGGGGTCGCCACATGGAGCGGGCGCTACACATGTCCGTTCCGTCCTCCCCCGCCCCCACAACAAATGGATGGGAACAGCCATGGGAAACCTCAAAGGGAAAGTTGCCCTCGTCACCGGAGCCGGCCGCGGCATAGGGAAAGCCGTCGCCGAACGCCTCGCGCAGGACGGAGCGACAGTCGCGATCAACTACCGCAGCAGCGCGGCGGACGCCGAGCAACTGGTTGCAGAGCTGAAGAAGAACGGCGCCGACGCGGTCGCGATCCAGGCGGACGTCTCCGACCCGGAGCAGACCGGACGCCTCGTCAATCAGACCGTCGAACACTTCGGCAAGCTCGACATCCTGGTGAGCAACGCCGGAATCGAACACTTCGGCCGCCTCGAAGAGATCACGCCGGAGGACTTCGACCGGGTTTTCTCCGTGAACACCCGCGGACAGCTCTTCGCTGTTCAGTACGCGGCGCGCCATCTGCCCGACGGCGGTCGGAGGCTTCTTCTAAGCCCGTCAGATGCCCAGGGCGAAGTCCGGGTCCTCGTCGCTGCGGGCCTCTCGGTCCGGCACGATCTCCCACCGCCAGTCCGCCGGTGCTTTCTCGGCCACGATCTCCCGGGTCATCCGGGTCCCTGCGGCCAGGGTGGCGAGGTCGCAGGGATCGGCGAGGTAGTTCGGGTCCAGTACAGGAGTGTCCGGCGAGGCGGCCGAGCGCACGCAGTGACAACTGTGCGGCGGCTTCTTTCGTCCGTGGACTTTCATGGCGCGCCGCCCTCCACGGCCGAGGGGTTCAGCGACGCGAGCAGTTTCAGCAGCAGGGAGTGTGCCTGTTCCTGCTCGGCCGGTGTCAGCACCTGAAGGGCATCGGCGTGGGTGGCGGCCACCGCCTCTGCGGCCTCGGCGGCGAGCCGCAGTCCGGCTTCCGTGGCGTGCAGGCGTTGGGTGCGTCGGTCGCCGGGGACGGTACGCCGTTCCAGGAGTCCACGCTCGACCAGTCCGTTGACCGCGGTTCCCATGGACTGCGGGGTGATCGCCGCCCTGCGCGCTGCGGTCGCGCTGGAGACGCCCGGTTCGCGGATGGCCTGAGCCAGGGCGCTGTTCTGGGCGAGGGTCAGCTGGAACGGGCGCAGGGTGCGCTCGATTTGGGCCGCCATGATCTGGCCGATCTGCCAGGCCACATAGCCGGTGCGGCGGTCGGGGTGGTTCACGGAGCGGACCCCTTTTGTAAGGCAGCTGATTATGATGTACATATATTATCAGTTGCCTTCTAATCTAGGAACGACTTCGATGTCCCAGCACGCCGTCACCCGGCAGTCCCACAAGCACGCCCTGGACGTGGCCCACCCGCCCCCGGGCCCCGGAAACCTGCGTGCCGTCCTGCTCCCCGTAGCGGTCGTCCTGCTGATCGGCGCCGTGTTCGTCAGCGTCTATCTCGCCGCCTTCCACGCACCGCGCCCCCATCAGCTCCGTGTGGGCACGACGGAGATCGGTGCGCAGCAGGCGCGACTGAGCCAGCACCTCGAGCGCATCGCCCCGGGCGGCTTCACGGTGGAGACCTACCCCGACAAGTCCGCCGCCCGCGACGCTGTCCAGGACAGGACCGTCTATGCGGCCTACCTCGGCCACGGAAAGCTGCTCTACGGCAGCGCCAACGGGGCCGGCGTCACCGCGACCGTGACCACCGCCTTCGGATCCGTGGCACACGCGGAGCACTACGAACTCGCCGTTGAGGACGTGGCTCCGGCGGCAGCGGGGGACACCCGAGGCCTCTCCGTCTTCTACGCCGCCTTCGGCCTGGTCCTCGCCGGATACCTGTTCGGCATGACGACCTACCAGCTCGCCCCCCGGCTCCAGTACCGCTGGCGGATGGCCAGCCTGGCCCTGTTCGGAGTCGTCGGCGGCTTCGTGGTCGCCCTCATCGCCGGAAGTACGGGCTTCGGCGCGTTGCCCGGCCCCTTCCTGCCCCTCGTCGTCGTGATCTCGCTGATGGGCGCCGCGGTCGGTGCGACGACCATGGTGCTGCTACGGCTGTTCGGCTCGGCCGGCGTCAGCCTCGCCTCGATCCTCATGCTGATCCTCGGCAACAGCAGCAGTGGCGGCATCCTGCCGGCGGCCTACCTTCCGGCTTGGCTGCGCCCGCTCTCCGAGATCCTCCCTGTCGGTGTCGGCGTCCGCGCGATGCAGGGGCTGTCCCGGTTCCAGGACGACGGCCTGTTCCGCGCCCTGGTGATCCTCCCGGCGTGGGTGCTCGGCGCCGCCCTGGTGCTCTACCTGAAGGACGTGTACCGGCGTGAGGCTCCGGCAGCTGCGGGGGAGAAGAGTGCACTGCAGCCAGTGGGGGGCTGAAGTGTGTCGTTGCAGACGAGCTGCGGGGTGCGTTCCGCGCTTCGTCGGAAGTCACTTCGTATTCCGCGGACGGTACGTGGTCGCATGAGGACGCCGGGCCCTGGCGGCGTCCACAGCTAGAGCCGGTCGATACTCGTCGACACGTGCTGAGTCGGCTCGTGCGGCGGGCCGAAGCCGATGCAGGCAAGTACGGGAGGCCGAGTCGAGTGAGACGGTGCTCTGCGACCCGGCTGTGCGGCGTGGACGTGGTGCCCTCTCGGGCCGGTGGGATCGGGCGTCGAGGCGATCCGGGTAGGGGCCGACTGGTATCAGGCCTTCCCCCAGGGCATCGAGGACGAGAAGGGCTACGGCTTCCTGCCCCCGCCGATCGTCGCTCTCACCCTACGATCCCGCACGGACCACCCAGGCCCGCATGGCACTGGACGCCAAGGTCGTCCGGATCGACGGATCCGGGCACTTCCTCGCCGAGGAGCAGCTCGAAGCCGACGTCCGTCACCTGCCGCTTTCTTCGGCAAGTGACGGACGCCTGAGAACTACGGCAGCCTGACCGGGCGCAGCTCCTCGAAACGGTCACCCGGGCCCGGATTGGCCGCGCCGGTCTTACCGCCCAGCTGGGTCATGACGCCCCACACCGCGTTGAGACCGGTCGTGACCGCGCCTTCGGCCCACCCGCCGGTCCACGACACGTCGTCGCCGGCGAGGAAGATGCCGCGGTGGGCCGGGTCGAAGCGGTCCTGCATGAAATGGGTGTAGAGGCGTTCCTGGTAGCGGTAGTGGCCGGGCAGGTTGTCGCTGAAGGCGCCCATGAAGTCCGGGTCGTCCTCCCAGGAGATGGTGACCGGCTCACCGATGATGTGCGAGGCGATGTCGACGTTCGGGTAGATCTGCTTCAGCGAGTGCAGCATCAGCCGGACCCGCTCGTCGACGTCGAGCGGCAGCCACTTCAGCGCGTCGTCGTTCCACGTGTACGACAGACAGATCAGGGCCGGCTTGTCGGGTCCGTCGTCCAGCACGTACGTGCCGCGCGTCAGCCGGTCCGTGAGCGTGGTGCTGAGCACGTGCTGCCCGGTCTCGGGGTCCACGTCCTTCCAGAAGGGCCGGTCGACCACGACGAACGTCTTGGACGACTGCATGTAGTGCGTCCGCTCGATGGCCGTCCACAACGGATGGCTGAACAGGGACTCGTCCGTGTCGATCCGGGCCGACAGCAGCCAGGACTGGCAGGTGGCGATCATCGCGGTGTAGTCCGAGGTCCTGCCCCACCGGTCCGTCACCTCGATGTGCTGACCCGGCCCGTCCGCCCGCCGGATCCGCCGCACCGCACCCCGGGGCGAGCCGTCGTGCAGGGAGGCGAGGCTGGTCGCGGCCGGCCAGTGTGCGAGCTGCTCGGGGGCGTGCCGCCACAGGAGCTCGGGCAGGCGCTGGGCGCCGCCCAGGATGCGCTGCTGGTCGTCCTCGGCACCCGTGTAGACCACCCGCAGGATCTCGAGCATCGAGTCGGGAAAGTTGGTGTCCCAGCCTCCCGTGCCGAAGCCGACGAGCCCGAACGCCTCGCGGTACTCGAAGGGCAGTGCGGAGAACGCCTTGGACGTGGCGAGGTAGTGCGAGAAGGACATGTCGTCCAGGAGGGGCACCAGCTCGTTCCAGAGCTTCTTGATCGTGACGTGGTCGCGGTCCGCGATCGCCTGCCGCATGGCACCGAAGTGGGCGCGTTCCTCCAGGCAGTCCTGCCAGGCCGCGGCCACCTCGTGGAACATCGGCGGCAGGTCGGCCGGGGACTCGGCGTAGTGCCTGCGCCCGGCAATCTCGATCACGGTGCTGTCGGACGCCGGGGTGAGGGGGTTGGGGAACGGCTTGGTGTCGAGGCCGAGCAGGTCGATGTAGTGGAACAGGGCACGGGCGGAGCGGGGGAACCGCATGCCGCCGAGGTCGGCCACCGGGTGGTCGGTGCCGGGCTGGCGGGCACCGCGCAGTCGGCCGCCGAGCTGGGCGGACTCGTACACGACCGGCTTCAGCCCCAGCTTCATCAGCTCGTACGCGGCCACCAGACCGGACAGGCCGGCGCCCACGACGGCGACCTCCGTGCCGTGGTGCTCGGGCGGGATCGAGCCGAGCCCGTCGGGGTGCGCCAGATACTCGTCGTAGGGGAAGGGAAAGTCCGGCATCAGCATGCTGATGCCGCGCTGCGGAGGCGTGTTCACGGGATGTCCTGAAGTGCTCGTGCGAGGGACGGATCGGTGGAAGAAAGGCGAGAGGCCGCAGCGGGCCGGTCAGCCGCGCAGGGCGAGATAGCCGGTGTCCCGGCGCGCTGCGCGCAGGACGCGGCGGCTCACGTCGGCTACCACCAGCTCCTCGCCTGTCTCGCCGGCCGCTACGCGTCGGCCGTAGGGGTCGCTGATACAGCTCAGTCCGCAGAAGCTGGGGCCGGCGTGGCCTGCGTAGGCGATGAAGAGCTGGCTCTCCAGCGCCCGGGTAGGCACCACCATCGAGGGGACCAGCCGGGTGTCGAACGGCGCGGGCCGGCCGTCGACCGGCGGGCGCAGCGGTACGGCGGTGGGCACGCACAGCAGCTCGGCGCCGGACCGCGCGACCGCGCGGGTGAACTCGGGGAACTCCACGTCGAAGCAGATACCGAGCGCCACGGGGACGCCGTGCAGGGCGACGACCTGGGGCGGGCGACGGCCGGGGGTGAAGAGCGTGTTCTCCGCCGCGCCGAAGAGATGTGCCTTGTGGTACCTGGTCAGTTCGCGCCCGTGCCGGTCGAGGAGCGAGGCGCTGATGAAGCGTTTTCCGTCCTCGTGGTCGACGGTCGAGGCGACGAGCGCCACCCCGGCGGACCGGGCGATGCCGGCGAGCCGTTCGCGGTGCAGTGCCCCGTCGTCGTCGGCGACGGCCGTCGGGTCGTATCCGCTGACGAACAGCTCCGGCGTGACCAGCAGCCGTGCGCCCCGCTCCACGGCCCGCCGCGCGAACTCCTCGACCGTCGCGAGGTTGCGGGGGGCGTCCCCGACCACGCCGGTGGCTTGCAGGACCGCCACCTTCAGGGACGCGGGCTCAGTCATCGAGCGCGCCTGTGCACAGCCGCCGGACCACCTCGGTCAGCACGTCGACGCCGGCGCACAGGTCGCCGTCCTCGGTGAACTCGCCCTCGTGGTGGCTGATGCCCTCGCGGCTGGGAACGAACAGCATGACCGTCGGCACGACGTCGTTCATGTTGATCGAGTCGTGCCCGGCGAGCGTGTACACCGGCCGGCTGGTCAGACCGAGGGAGTCCGCGCACGCGCGGGCCAGGTCCACCCCGGCCGCCGGGTAGGGCCGGACCCCCCAAGCGTGGGAGCCGCGGACCTCGATCCGGACGTTCACCTCGTCCTCGATCAGCTTGATGCCCTGCTCCAGCGACAGCTTGGCCTCGGCGAGGAGTTCTTCGTCGGCGGAGCGCAGGTCCATCGTGAGGTCGACCTGACGGGGCACGACGACGGGGGAGTTGGGCAGCACGGTCAGCTGCCCCACGGAGGTGTGCAGGGCTCCGGCGGGGTGGCGGTCGGCCAGCTCGCGCAGCAGCACCACCAGACGGGAGGCCCCGAGGAGGGCGTCCCGGCGGTCGGCGATGACGGTGGACCCGGTGTGCGCCTGCTCGCCGTGCACTGTGACAGTGAACTTCTCGGCCGCCCAGCAGGAGCGGACGAGCCCGATCGTGGTCCCGGAGTCCTCCAGGGACCGCCCCTGCTCGATGTGGATCTCCGCGCACGCGGCGGGCACCGGCCCGGTGCCGGTCCCGGTGTGCCCGAGGGCAACTAGGGCTTCGGCGACCGTCACGCCGTCCGCGTCGCGGGTGGCGAGCGCGTCTGCTGCGGTCGTCTTCCCGGTGAAGACCGAGCTGCCCATCATGGACGGGGCGAACCGGGACCCCTCCTCGTTGAACCAGTCCACCACCGCCAGGTTGTACTTCGGCGGGCGCGCGGTGTCGTGGCCGGCGGCCAGCCGGCGGCCCGCGTGCAGGGCGGCCGCGACCCCGTACGCGCCGTCGAACTTCCCGGCCAGCGGCTGACTGTCGAGGTGGGAGCCGACCAGCACGAACGGCGCTCCCGGGTTCCACTCCAGGAGCCCGAAGACGTTGCCGATCGCGTCGGTCTCGACCGTGAAGCCGTACTGGCCGAGCAGGCTGGTGAACCAGGCCCGCGCCTGGGCGTCCGCGACGGTCCCGGCCTGCCGGTCGACGCCTCCGCCGGGTGTCTCGCCGATGCTGCTCAGCGAACGGAAGTCCCGCAGGAACAGATCGGCGTCGGAACCCGTGGCAGGGTGCTGGGTGGTCATATGAGAGTTCTCCTGGGTGAGTTCAGAGTTCGGAGTCGGAGTCGGATCAGAACGGCAGGGACTCGGCGCGGTCGTCCGCGAGGGCGAGGACCCGGCCGCGTACGCGGTACCAGCCGAGGGCGAGGGCCGGAACGATGAGGACCAGCGTGCCGACGGTCCAGGTCCCAACGGGGTGGTCGAAGACCATGAGCACGAGGACCCCGAACAGGAACAGCAGGGTCAGGTACGACGTCCAGGGGGCGCCGGGCAGCCGGAAGGCGGGACGGCTCAGCCTGCCCTGCTGCGACCAGCGGTACAGCCGCAGCTGACAGAGCACGATGGTCGCCCATGTGCAGAGGATGGCGAGGGCGGTCGCGTTGATCGCGATCTCGAAGGCCCGCTCGGGGACGACGGCGTTCAGACCCACACCGAGGAGCGCGAGCAGGGCTGTGAACAGGACGCCGCCGTACGGCACGTCGTGGCGGCTCAGGCGCCCCATGAACCGGGGCGCGGTGCCGGTGCCCGCCATAGAACGGTAGATGCGACCTGTGGAGTAGAGGCCAGCGTTGAGGCTGGACAGCGCCGCGGTCAGCACCACCAGGTTCATTGCCCCGCCCGCTCCGGGGACACCGATCCCGTTGAAGAAGGTGACGAACGGCGACTCACCGGCCCGGTAGGAGTCGTACGGCAGCAGCAGGGCCAGCAGGGTGGTCGAGCCGACGTAGAACACCGCGATGCGCACGATGACCGCGTTGACGGCGCGCGGCATCACCTTGGCGGGGTTCTCGGTCTCGCCCGCGGCCACGCCGATCAGGTCGATGCCGGCGTAGGCGAAGACGACACCCTGCACGACGATCACCGCGGGGAGCAGTCCGTTGGGCAGGAGTCCGCCGTGCCCGGTCACCACGGCCACGCCCGCCTCCCGGCCGTCCACCGGGAACCCGGCGGCGAGGATCACGGCGCCGACCACGAGGAAGACCACGATCGCCGCGACCTTGACCAGCGCGAACCAGAACTCCAGCTCGCCGAAGAGCCGGACGGAGACGAGATTGGCGCAGGTGACGACGAGCAGCGCGGTGAGGGCCAGGAGCCACTGCGGGACGCTTCTGAGAGCCTGCCAGTAGTGGAAGTACGTGGCGACAGCGGTGATGTCGACGATGGCGGTCAGGGCCCAGGACACCGAATACACCCAGCCAGCGGCGAATGCGGCCTTCTCGCCGAAGAATTCACGCGCGTAAGAAACGAAGGAGCCAGAATTCGGGCGGTGCAGAACCAATTCACCGAGCGCCCGCAGAATGAAGAATGCGAAGACGCCGCAGAAAGCATAGACGATTGCCAGGGACGGTCCCGCCGTGGCAAGCCTGCCGCCTGCACCCAGAAACAGGCCGGTGCCAATGGCGCCGCCGATACCGATCATCTGGATCTGGCGATGGGAAAGACCTTTCCGGTATCCGGGGTCCGTGCCGACGGAACCACCCGGGTGCGTGGTCTCTCTGCCCGTTTCCACAGCCACGAGCTCCTCCTTTGCTGGGCGCCGAGGGTGCGCACCGGGAAGAGTGCCAGCGGGCGGGGGAGCAGACAATGAAAAGTTGCACCGCGTGCGGAGCCGAAAATTTGGCGCATGCACAACACGGCGGCGGGGCGGGTGGAGAACACGGGCGATGTCCGGGCGGACCGCGAGAGGACGTAATATCTCTGGGCTCGCACCAGAAGGAAGGAGACCCGTGTGTCCGGTCGGGACGAACAGCTTTGGGACGATCTCATCGAGCGGACGCGCGGTCGCCTGGGCGCGATGGTGGAACAGTTCCTGACCCGCACGATGGCCGACCCTTGCTACGCCGATTCCGAACTGACGGTGGAGGATTTGCGGTGCGCGAGTGAGGAGTCGTTCACGGCGATCCTGGACAGCCTGCGCACGGACGGGACCACGCTCCGACTGGCCTCCATCGCCGAGTCGTTGGGCACCCGGCGCGCCCGGCAGTCCGTTCCGCTGGACAGTCTGCTGCGTGCCGTCCGCCACGAATTCACCGTGCTGTGGGATCACCTCGCGGAGCCCCCCTCGGGGGCGGACCCCGCCCTGCTGGTGCGCAACGCCGGACGGGTGTGGACCACGGTGGACGAGTTCGCTGCCCGGGTGCAGGAGCACTATCTCGCGGAGCAGCTGGCCATCGAGCAGGCCGACGCCGATCTTCAACGGCAGTATCTGTCCCAGCTGTTCGCGGCGACGCGGCCGACCGAGGCTGCCCTGGAACGGATAGCCGGCGCGCTGCGCATCCCCCTGTCCGGGAACTTCTGTGTGGCCGTCGTGTCCCGCGACGACGGAGTAGTCGTCCACCGGCGGATCCGCGGCGCGGTGCGGTCCGCGCAGTCCTTCCTCGCCCACGACCTCGGCCACCACACCCTCTTCGTCTGGCCGACGGACGAGGTGGCCCTGGGACGGCTCGTCTCTCCCATGAAGGAGTTCTTCGCCGGTATGGCGGTCGCGGTCGCGCCGGTGGCCCGAGGGCTGGCGAGGGTCCGCGAGTCCGCGGCGGCCGCCCGGGAGATCATGATCGACCTGCCGATGGACAGTACGGGTGTGGCCACCCTGTCGGACCGTTGGCGGTCGGTGACCCGGCACCTGCTGGCCGGGGTGGGATGCGACCTCGGGCAGATCGTCTTCCCCTACCTGGAGAAGTGCACGGACCTCGAGCGCAGGAAGATCCTCGAAACGGTCGGTACCTACCTGGAGACGGGCAGCCTTGGCGACACCGGCCGAGTGCTGAACTGCCACCGCAACACCGTGTTGAACCGGCTGAACGCGTTCGAGAAGTACACCGGCCTCGACGTGCAGCGGCCCTACGACGCCGCCGCCGTGATCATCGCCCTGGAGTGGCAGGGCACTCGGCCGTAGGGCCTCGGTCCCGGATCCCGCCATCCCCGTCACCTTCACCGCTGCAGGGTCGCCCGTCGGCCCGGGCCATGTGGATTGGTCGGCCAAGCGCATGCGGATGCGTCCTCGCTGATGGCGGGCGCGGCTGCCCGGCGCAGCCAGCGGCTGACCACCGGTCGGGTTCACGTGTGTCCGCGGTCGGCCTCCTCGCGCACTGCCGACAGACATCCTGCGCGCTGTGGTACCCGGAAGCGCCGACCCTCGCCGTGGGACCCGACGATGTCTTTGGTGTGCGTCCTGGATGCCGTTCGGGCTGGACAACCCTTTCCGCCGTCATGACCGGCACCGTCCTCTGGAGCCCACCGCCGAGATGGTGCTCCGGCTGTGTCCACTCTGCAGCGGTGAGGCGGTCGAGCCGGACACGCGGCCGGAGTGATCACCGGCCCAGGGTGTGGTGAACTGTCTCGCCTTCATTGGATTGGGTGACCAAATTATGTGCGTCTTGGGGGAGGTGTGCCCGTGGTGGCGGGATGTGGGGGCGCGTGTGAATCACCAGGTGGCCGGTCTTGATCGTGGGATCTGTGGAGGAATAGATGCGCGATGGCGTACACTGACGACTAATGATTGGTCGACCAAGTAAATCGGTTGATCGACACGTCGAACACCCCCATCAGCTCCCCCGGAAGAAGCACTCCATGACCCAGCAGACCGCACCGACCGTCGAGCCGTTCACGCCCGAGAACTCCGCGATGCTCCTGATCGATCACCAGGTG
>NZ_JBHXSK010000095.1:0-24518 GCF_042716195.1 Streptomyces sp. NPDC058683 | reverse complement strand
GCAAGTCCGTGGTCTAAGGGTGAGCACACCCACGCAAACCCACCCGGCCAACCTGGGGCCGGGCCGCACCCGCCCCGGCCACAGGTTGGCCGGGGCGGCGGTTCCGGCGGTCGGATGTGCGGTGACGTTCGTTCCGCCGACCCGGCGAACCTTCCCGGTCAGAGCACCAGCCCTACGAACAGCGGTGGATGCGGCTGCAGAAGAGCCTGCACTCAAACCCGGCACCCGGCCGGCTCCCACCCGCATGCCCAGCGATGGCTCTTCCAGACCCTCACCGGATCCCCCCTCGACCACACCCACCCGGCGCTCGCCCCCGCGAACGCCGCCCCGTACGGCTACTACCAGCGCTTCCGCCGGCGTCTGCTACCCGTCGAAGCCGATCTGCTTCACCAACGGGCCCGCGAGGGCGAGCGAGGTCGCTGTGGCTTGGCCGATCTCGCGGCTGAGGTCGCGTTCTTCGTCGAACTGGGCCTGGAACTGGAGGGCGAGGCAGCCGTCGAGGGCCAATGGGTGGACCAGTTCGTCGGGCTGGACGGCGTCCGAGCGGACATCGCCGTCATACGGACACCGGACGGCCACGGCCGGGTCAAGCTGTCGACGTTCCACACGCCGATGGCCACCAGCATTACGCCGAGGGCGCCGATGAACACACCGGGCGTCCCTCGCCTCACGTTCGTCGTCGACGCCGTCGCCGACATCCTCGACCGCCTACGCGCCCACGGCGCCGAACTCGTAGGCGAGGTGGTGCCATACAGGGACATCTACCGGTACTGGTCTGAATCGTCACCGGATGACCCCGAGTCGGCTTCGGTGAAGAACTCCGGCAGCGCCGGCAGGTCATGGGCGTGGAAGGGGGGCAGAGGCACCTTCCGGGGCCATATTGGCCGGCGACAACGCAAAAGCATGTGGTCTACGAATCGCGCCCGGGACTCTCGCGCCTCTTGTTCTCCCATCTGCGAGCAAGACGCCCTGGCGCAGTCGTGTTCCGCCGCCCCACAACCGCCCTTGGCCCGCCTGAACCCTGACCTGGTGCCCCTGGTACCGGGCAGACTCCGAAGTACTAGCCTGTGGACGTGGATATCTCACACGTAGCTCGCGTCCTGCATCAGCCTGGGAAGCGTCCCCGGGTCGGGCACATCCAGTTCCTCAACTGTCTGCCGATTTACTGGGGACTGGCCCGCACAGGCACCTTGCTCGACATGGAGTTGACCAAGGACACTCCGGACCGGCTGAGCAGTCTGCTGGTCGACGGGACCCTGGACATCGGTCCGATCGCCTGCATGGAGTACCTCAAGCATGCCGACGACTTGGTGCTGCTCCCGGACATCGCGGTGGGCAGCGATGGTGCGGTGACCTCCTGCCTGATCGTCAGCCAGGTCCCACTGCACGAGTTGGACGGGCGCCGGGTCGCCTTGGGTTCCACCTCGCGCTCGTCGGTACGCCTGGCTCGACTTCTGCTGGAGGAGCGGGAAGGGGTCCGCCCGGAGTACTTCACCTGCCCGCCGGATCTGCCGGTGATGATGCAGGACGCGGATGCCGCGGTCGTCATCGGTGACGCCGCGCTACGCGCCTACCTTCACCAGGCCGAGGATCTGGGACTGCTGGTGTACGACCTCGGCGAGATGTGGAAGGCGTGGACTGGTCTGCCGTTCGTTTTCGCGGCCTGGGCCGTCCGCAAGGACTACTTGGAGCAGAACCCCCGCATCGTGCGCGAGGTGCACCGGGCATTCCTGGAGTCCCGGGACCTCTCGATGGCCGAAGTCGACAAGGTGTGCGAGCAGGCCGCCCGGTGGGAGGCGTTCGACGAGCAGGCGTTGCGCCGCTACTACACCGAGGCTCTGGACTTCTCCTTCGGCGAACGCCAGCTTGCGGGGGTTCGCGAGTTCGCCCGCAGGGTTGCTTCGGACTCCGGATTCGATCCTGAGTTGGAGATCTCGGTCCTCCAGCCGTAGTCAGGGCTACCGGCAGAATTCGCGGACCTGCGGAAACGCGGACCGTGGTGTGTGGGTCTCCCGTACTGAGGGGTGAAGTTTCCCGGCTGAACCAACTTCCATCCGCTGGCGTCGCCAGTCCGGGCGGTCGTGCTGGTTCCCAGATTGGGAACCAGCTGGACGCGAGGACTTCGAGGGTGGTGAGGAAGCCCTCGAAGTCCTGCCAAAAGTGAGACGGAACACGGTACTCGCCGTCTGTGCAGGACATCTGTCGTACGGGCCTTGAGGTGGTCAGATGTGACTGAGCGCGCCGCTTGGTTCTGAACGCGATTACGTGACGGCCATGCCAGACGTCCAGGTCGCGAGCGTGTTGACGGTGACGGGGTCGACGCTGGCATTGGCGTCGAAGTCGAAGGCCCGCAGCGACTTCTCGCAGGGAAAGCACGGCCCGGATGCGGCGTTCGGACCTGCGGCGGGCCCGGTCGTCGCACTCGGCCATCAGCAGCTCGGCCAGAAATGCGCGGTAGGACATCTGTGTCGACGATCACGTAATTCGGCTCTGTCGGGGATCTTGCGATGCTTCTTCAACGGCAGGGGTGGCAAGTCACTTCGCAGCCCGTTCTGCCGGCACTGACTCAAGGCGGAGAAGTTCTTCGGCGGAACAGTCGGAATCAGGATCTTCTACCAGGCAGAGATTGAGTCCTCGCTCGTCCTGCCGGACCAGAGCCGACAAAAGACAGGAGTCCTTCGGAGAGTCGATGCGCAGGGAGACGGTGTCGCCGCTGGTGAGCGCGTCGTCAGCGAAGGAGGAACCCGCCTCGTCGGGCGCGCTGAAGAAGCTCCAGTGTCCGGTTGCAGCGTCCGGGCACGATGTGCCTCCCAACATCGCACTGTTCAGGCTTTCCCCCGTCATACCGTGGTCCGCCCGCAAGCGAAGAAGGGCGCCACCCGGGCTACTCCACTCGCCCGCAAGCGCCGACTGATCAATGCGAGCCGCGCCTCCACCTGCATCAGCACAAGCAACGCAGGTCCACGCCAACGTGGCGACCAGAGCCGACCACCGTCTCGCTGAAGTGCTCATCCACATCCCACCCCACACCCGACTGAACGCGTTCAGAATAGACGGCAGGCTCGGACGATCTCACAGCGCAAGGTCCCTGTCGCAGGGTTATGGGCCCAGGAGTACGCGTTGGCGTAGGAGGTGGAGGTTTGCTCGTCCATAGGCCATGCGCTTGAGGAGTTTGACACGGGTGACCTGGCCCTCGACCTGGCCGGAGCTCCATGGGGTGGACAGCCCGGCGGTAACGGCGTCGAAGTCTCGTCGCAGGCCGCTGACCAGCGAGTGGAGGGCTGGTAGGTCGTCAGCAAGGACTCGCTCCATCCAGTCGGGAAGTTGGTCTCCGCGGAGGTGGTGGAGCATTTCGGCGAAGTCGTGGACGTGCCGTGCGGCGGCGTCGAGGTGAGGGCAGGCCGTACGGATCTCCTTCAGTTCCGCGGCGTCGGCGGCCGCGAGGTGCTGGGGGTGCGTCATGATCCAGCGGACAACGCCACGGGGCTTCGGAGCCGGCCTGGGTTGCGGCCGGGACACCGGCTGCTGCTTCCGTCCTGGTTGGCGGGGAGGTCTGAAGGCGCGGAAGTAGCGTCCGAGACACTGGACGCTCCCGGTGAATCCGCGCTCGCGCAGTTCGCGGTGGAGCTGGAGAATGTCGTGACAGCCCTCCAGCCGGCGGGCGTGGAGGTAGGGCTTGTGCTCGTCCAGCACGGACAGTCGTCCGGTGGCCAGCAGTGCCTGGACCGCCACGTATCTCTCTGTCGTGCGGGCCACCAGACGCCGGAGCCGTCCAGGCCAGTAGCCGTGCCGTCCGGCGGGACGAACGGCACGGCTACTGGCCTGGACGGCTCCGGCGTGACCAGGTTCCTTGCGGTTGTCTCCGCTATGACCGGGGTCGCCGAGAATGCGGCCTGTATGCACCCATGGTGAGAGCCGACCGTTCTCTCTACAGCATCCGCGACGTTCCGCCACAGATGCCAGACGTCGGCAACCTGCATCGCCTGCGGGGCACCGTTTCGGGCCCCTTCCGCGTAGGCACCGGCCCGGTCCCGGCAGATCACCTCTACTTCCGGATGGCCCTTGAGCCATGCGGCCAGCGGTTCGGCATCCCGGCCAGGCAGCACGTCCACCGGGCGCCGCCTCCCCAGGTCCACCAGGATCGCGGCGTACGAGTCGCCCTTCCGCAGCGCGAAATCGTCGACACCGAGCACGCGGATTGGCATGACGGGTTCTTCCGGCGCGGCGCGGACCAGACGTAACAGGGTGTCCTTGGCCACGCGCAGGCCCAGCATCCCGGCCACACGGACACCCGCGCGACCGGCCAGCGCGAGAGCGATCGAGGTCAACTGCTCACGAACCAGTGGCGTGTAGCGGGCATGTGGGCTCGTCAGCCCCGCGATCTGCTCAGCGAAAGTCACCGCCCGGCACCCCGGGTTCCGGCACTTGAACCGCCGTACCAGCAACTCGATCACCACATTGGCACCACCGACCGCGGCATCCGCGAGCTGTCGCATGTACCGGCCGTGCACCCGGTCCGAGGCACTACCGCAGTGCGGACAGTCCGCAGCCGCCGAGCGGGCCCGCGCATGCAACGTGACAACCCCGGCCGCGGCCCAGTCCACCAACTCCACCACGACACCGGCCAGATGAGGGAACAGCACCTGGAGACTCCGCGAAGAACACGCGAGACATGATCACAGCCAACGGCTGGTTCCTCGCGTACTCCTCTCCGTCATGCTTGCCGGACCAGGAGCGTGAGCGCAGCCCGGGCCCTGCGCGCCGCGCAGGGCCCAACATGGGGGCCGGCAGCGCGGGTTCGGCCACTTCGTACGGCATCGTGGCCGGTCAGCGATGGTGTACCGGCTCGGCGGGAAGATCGCTGGGTATAGTGCAGGCGTTTCGGGGAACCGGCGACCCGGAGTCGGCCGACCTCACGCGCCACCTCGCGTTCATCGGCATCCGGGACCCTGGCGGAGCCCCGGTGACCCATATCGCTGAGGAGGCTGTCCCATGGAACCCGCCACGCTGATCACCGGTGGCTCGACCGGAATCGGCGCCGCCACCGCCCGCGCCCTGCTCAAGCAGGGCCACCGCGTGGCCGTCACCGGACGTGACGCAGACAAGCTGGCCGCCTTCGCCGCTTCGGCCGGAGCGGGCGAGCGGCTGCTGACGATCACCGGCGACACCAGCGACGCGCACGACGTCGCCTCCGCCGTGCGCCGCGTGGTGGACGCGTGGGGCCGACTGGACAACGTCATCGCCAACGCCGGTTTCTCACTGCCCGGCAACCTGGAGAGCCACGCCCCCGAGGACATGCGCGCCATGGTCCTCACCAACGTCCTGGGCCCGGCCCTGCTGGTGCGGGAGACCCTGCCGCACCTCAGGGAGTCCAAGGGCCGGATCGTGATCATCGGTTCGGTCGCCGGGGTGCGCAACACGCCTGGCAACCTGTACTCGGTCACCAAGTGGGCCGCGCACGCGCTGGCCGAGAACACCCGGCTGCTGGTCGGCAAGGACGGAGTCGGCGTGACCGTCGTCGCCCCCGGGGTGGTGGACACCCCGTTCTGGGACGAGCGCGGCGGCACCCCCGAGGCGACGCCGGCGATGACCGCCGAGCAGATCGCGGACACGATCGTCTTCGCCGTCAACCAGCCCGCGGGCGTGGACATCAACCACATCACCATGCGGCCGACCGGGCAGCTCGGCTGACGCCGCGCTCCCAACGACCGTACGACAAGGCGCCTTGGGCCCCCGCCGCAGACCACGCGGTGCAGGCCGAAGGCGCCTTCGGGCGTCCGGGTGGACGCGCGGCGTCAGGGGGCGAAGTGGGCGCCCCCGGGAAGGACCACCCCGGACCGCTCGAAGCCGGCCACGGTGGGCGCCCCCATCAGGGCCATGACCTCCTCGAACTCACCCATGAGCAGCCGCAGGACGTCCGCGACGCCCTCCGCGCCGGAGTGGACGAGCTCCCACAGGGCCGGGCGTCCGACCATCACCGCGTCCGCGCCCAGGCACAGGGTCTTGGCGATGTCGGCGCCGTGCCGAACCCCGCCGTCGAGGACGACCGCGCACTGCCCGGCGACGGCGTCCACGATCTCGGGGAGGGCGTCGGGGGCACTGCGGGAGAAGTCCAGCCGGCGGCCGCCGTGGTGAGAGACGACTAGCCCGAGACGCCATGCTTGACGGCCAGTTCGGCGTCCTCGCCGGTGAGCACGCCCTTCAGTACCAGGGGCGGGGAGGTCACTTCGCGCAGCCAGGCGAGATCCTCCCAGGTGATCGAGGCGTCGAACTGCTCCTTGGAGTGCCGGGCGACGGCCGACTCCGCGTCCCGGCTGCCGTGCGAGGCGGCCATCACGTCGTGCGCCACGTTGACCGCCCGGATGCCCGGATGCCCGGATGCCCGGGGGCACCGCGAACCCGCTGGCGGCGTCCCGGGGACAGAACGCCACCCTGGGCGCGTCGACGGTGAGGACCAGAGCGCGGAAACCGGCGGCCCCGGCCCAGCGGATCAGGTCCACCGGGAGGTCGCAGCGCTTGAGCCAGTACAGCTGTAACCACAGCGGGCCGGTGGCCGCGGTGACGATGTCCACACACCGACCGCGTCACAAGATCAGCGCCAGAGCCCGTAATTCCCCAGGACGGCGGTCACGCAATTCCCCAGGTCCTCAATTGATCGTGGTCTCCTGGCTGGCGGGCTGATCGGTCCGCCGGATCTTCATCGTTGCTGATCCTGCTGGTCAGGTTGGCCGGCATGTCCCTGCTGCGGGAATTTCAGCCGACTATGTCGACGTTCCTGGCCGCCATCGATGCGTCTGCGCCTGGCCTGGTCGAGGGGCTGTACTTGACCGGCTCGCTCCCTTTCGGTGAGTTCTTCCCGGCGCGCAGCGACATCGACTTTGTGACTGTGCCGGCGAAACGCCCGGATGCCGGCGCGGTTGAGGCGCTGAGTGCGGCGCATGACCTGGTGCGCCGGCAGCATCCGCGGCCGTTCTTCGACGGCGTCCACCTGGTCCGGGACGACCTGGCCAAGCAGCCGGAACAGTGTGCGGACCTGTCGTGCACCCACAACGTGGCCTTTGAGGAGGCTGGCCGCCTCGGGGTGAACCCGGTCCCTGGGTGGTACCGCTCCTAGGGTTTGAGGACGATCTTGCCGTGGGTATGGCGGCGTTCCAGCTCGGTGTAGGCCTCGCGGACCTGCGTGAGCGGATAGGCGCTCGCGATCGGCACCTCGATCCGTCCGTCGGCGATCAGTGCGGCCAGCTCGGCGAGGATCGTGGCGCCCGGCCCTGCTTCTGCTCCTCCGTCGGTTTTCACCCCGTGCTTCGCGGCGGCCGCGAAATCGGCGATGGTGTCGATCCGCTCGTTCGCGACGCCGAGGGCGAGGGCCAGGTCGACGTAGCCGTTGCCGTGGGTGTCGATGAAGGCGTCCACACCGCTGGGCGCGGCGGCCCTGATCCGGTCCGCGACGCCGTCACCGTACGCGACGGGGATCACACTGTGGCTGCTCAGCCACTTGTGGTTGCTCTCGCTTGCCAGGCCGATGACGGTGGCCCCGGTGCGGCGGGCGAGCTGGACGGCGAGCGAGCCGACGCCGCCTGCGGCTCCGGAGATGACGACGGTCTCGCCTTCTTTGGGATCGACTGCACGGACCGCGCCCCATGCGGTCACGCCGACGACGTACAGGCTGCCGGCCACCTCCCATGAGACGTTCTCCGGCTTGCGGGTGAGGTCGCCGGCCTCGACCAGGACCAGTTCGGCGTGGGAGGCGCGCTTGTTGCTGAACCCGATCACCTCGTCGCCGGGCGAGTGTCCGTCGACCTCGGCGCCGACCTCCTCGATGATCCCGGCGAGGTCGCTGCCCTGCCCGGACGGGAACGTCGACGGGAAGATATGTGCCACCGCCCCGGTGCGGATGGCCGCTTCGCTGGGGTTGATGCCGGCCGCCTTGACCCGCACGAGGACCTGCCCGTCGCCGGGAACCGGGCGCTCGACCTCGTCGACCCGCAGGACGTCAATCCCGCCGAACCCGTCGTACCTGACCGCTTTTGGCATGATCTATACATCTCCTCGACGAAGAAAGCCCCGCATTTTGTTGCCATGTAAACAACTTCGTGGCCACGCTACGCCGCAAGAGAGTTACATGTCAACAAACCGGGAAGGACCGTCGGGGCGAAACCGGCCGTCGGTATGTGCCGACAGTCCGGGCCTGCCGGTGGCGCCGGGCGGGCTGGAGGGCGCGCGGCGTCAGGGGCGTGCCGGCTGTGACACTGCCTCAGCAAGCCGACTCGGCCATGCCCCCCTCCGCGCAGGTGCCGTCGGCCTCATCCGGCCCGCTCAACCCGCCGAGGCGGTGCTGCGCATTGAAGTGGTTGTCGATGGCCTCGGTGATGCCGATGAGGGCGTCGAGCTGTTCCGGGGACAGCACGTCGGCGAAGCAGTGGCGGATGCCCTCCACCCAGGCCGGCCAGGCGGCGTCGAACGCGGCGAGCCCCGCATCGGTCATCACGATGTCGTAGCCGCGGGCATCGCCTTCGCTCGGTGCACGCTTGACCGTGCCGCGGGTCTCCATCCGGGAGATCTGGCGCGAGAGGCGGCTCCGCTCCCAGTGCAGCGCAGTGGCCATGTCGCGGGCGCGCTGCCTGTGCTCCGGGATTCTGGAGAGCCTGAGCAGGACCACGAAGTCCGCCTCGGTCAGCCCGAAGTCGCGGGCCAGTCGACGGGCAAGCACCTCGTTGACCTCGATGCGCATGCGCTGGAACCCGATCCAGGCCCGGGTCTCCCGCTCGTTCAGTCGCTCCTGCTCCATGCAGTCGAGCCTACCTAGCTTGTTGGCACGTACGGCCAGCCGGTTTCGTCCACTCCTGGGCACTCCCCAGTTTTGTTGACATGTAACCCTTCCCGGCATAGCGTGGGATGCAAGGTTGTTTACATGGAAACAAACGTCTGGCGGCCGCGTCGGACCGTTCCGGCAGAGAGGTTCCGACATGACCAAGATCGGCATAGTCCTGGGCAGCACCCGTCCCAACCGCAACGGCGAGCAGGTCGCCAAGTGGGTCTACGACGTCGCCTCGCGACGCGGCGACGCCGAGTACGAGCTGGTGGACCTGCGCGACTACCCGCTGCCACACCTCGACGAGCCGATGTCAGCGGCCTGGGGCCCGAACTACCAGCACGACCACACCAAGCAGTGGTCACAGAAGATCGCCTCGTTCGACGGCTTCGTGATCGTCACCCCCGAGTACAACCACTCGACCTCCGGCGTGCTGAAGAACGCGATCGACTACCTGTACCGGGAGTGGAACGACAAGGCCGTCGGCTTTGTCTCCTACGGCGGCGTGGGCGGCGCCCGCGCCGCCGAGCACCTGCGACTGATCGCCGGCGAACTGCAGATGGCCGACGTGCGCCAACAGGTCACCATCTCGCTGCGGACCGAGTTCGAGAACTTCAGCGTGTTCAAGCCCGGCGAGTACACCGAGAACGACTTGACCGTCCTGCTCGACCAGGTCACAGCCTGGAGCAACGCCCTGGCGCCGCTGCGTGCCGCAGCATCGGCAGCCTGACCCGACTCGCATCCTCCACCCTCGAAAAGGAACTTCCCGATGTCCACCCCTACCGTCATCGCAACCGGCACCTACACGTTGGACACCACCCGATCCACGATCAGCGTGAGCCACAAAGCCATGTGGGGCCTGGCAACCGTCCAAGGCACCTTCGCCGCGCAGTCCGGCGGGGCCGAGGTCCACGACGACGAGTCCGCCAGCGGCACCGTCACCATCGGCGCGGCGACCCTGGACACCGCCAACGCCAAGCGGGACGAGCACCTGCGCTCCGACCGTTTCTTCGACACCGCGCACCACCCGACGATCTCCGTGGCCGTGCGCGGCGCAACGCTCGGAGCGGACGGCAAGACCGTCTCCATCGACGCCCAGATCACCATCCGCGGCGTCACCCGTCCGCAGACGCTGACCGCGACCATCACTGAGACCACACCCGACGCCGTGACGCTCAGCACGCGGTTCGAGGTGGACCGCACCGCGTACGGCCTGTCCTGGAACTGGGCCGGCATGCTACGCGGACCCGCCGTCATGGCGGCCACCCTGCGCTTCACCCGATCCTGACGACCAACGACCAACAGGAGTTCGACATGAGCGAGGCACTGGACTGGAACGCGAAGACCATCACGGAGTTCCGGGCGAACGAGGGCAAGGTCGGCGGGGTCTTCGAGGGCGCTCCGATCGTCCTGTTGCACCACCGCGGCCGCAAGAGCCGACGGGAGTACGTCAGTCCGGTGATGTATCTGCCGCACGAGACCGAGCCGGACATCATCTACGTCTTCGCGACCAGTGGCGGAGCGCCCGCCAATCCGGATTGGTACTACAACTTGGCGACTGCCGGCGCCGGCAGCATCGAACGCGGAATCGAGACCTACCAGGTGACCGTCCGCGATCTGGCCGGCGATGAACGCGACCGTGTCTACACCGAACAGGCACGGCGCTACCCGGGCTTCGCCGAGTACGCGCGCCAGACAGCCGGAGTGCGCACGATCCCTGTTCTCGAACTCAGCCGGGCCTAGCCCGCACCCCGAGTACGGATTCCCGGGACACCCCGCAGCAGGTTCGTCCCCTCTTGTGGGTGCCCGGTCGTTCAGGGGCGGTAGACCATCCCCGGCCGGGGCTTGGCGGGGGCGAGCAGCTGCGACACCGTGACGATGGTGTAGCCGCGCCATTTGAGCGCCTTGATGATCCCCGGGACGGCGGGCACGGTCCCCTTGTGCAGGTCGTGCAGCCGGTGCTGTCACCCGCGGTGACCGAGCAGCTCGTCGCCCGTGTCACCCAGGGCCACGGGACGGACCGGCGACCGGAGACCGCCGGGGCACACATCCGACTCGACCGACTCGGCGAGCGGGAACGCGAGGTCGCGGTGGCCGTGGGACAGGGCAAGACCAACGCGGAGATCGCGGCCGAGCTGTACATGAGTCTGGCCACCGTCAAGGCCCATGTCTCGCACATCCTCACCAAGCCGGAGCCGGAGCCGGAACTCACCGACCGGGTACAGATCGCCCTGGCCGTCCACCACGCGGTCTCACCTGGCGGCTACGCGGTCCCGCCGGTCACGAATTCCAGCACTGCCCGGGAGAAGCACTCGGGCTCCTCTACGTGGCCGAAGTGTCCGCTGTTCTCCAGTATCAGGAGCCGTGACTCGGGAATCAGCTTGTCCAGTTCCTCGGCCCAGCGCACCCCGCAGATGACGTCGTGCCGGCCGACGACGACCAGGGCCGGGACTGCGAGCGTGCCCAGCTCCTGGCGGTCGTCGATGACATCCGGAACAAGGTCCTCGTCGAGTCCCGAGATGTGCGTGCAGTTCACGGAGGCGCGAAAGGCCGCCCAGTTCTCCTCCTTGCTGCCCCAGTAGTCCGCGAAGTACGCCGGCAGCAGGCCCCGGACCACGACCGCCATTTCCGCGTCGTTCGCAATGCCGGGTATCGCCCCGAACGCATCGAGGACGCCCGGCAGGTCCGGATGGCCGGCGTGCCGGGCGGCGAACTCCTCGACCAGGCGCATCGCTTCGGCGCCGTGCTCGGGTCCGGTGACCGGAGCGCTCTCGTACAGCACGATTCCGGCGACTCGGTCGGGATGACGCAGGGCGAAGTGCTGGACGACGAAGCCGCCGTGCGAGTGGCCCAGCAGATGGACCTGGGGAACCCCGAGGTGGTCGACGAGCGCGTGCAGGAAGCTGATGTATCGATCCCGCGTGTAGCCGTGAGGGTGGGTGCCGAGGCGGCCGGAGCCACCAGTGCCGATGGGTTCCGGGTACACGACGGTCAGGTGCTGCTCGAGTTCGGGCATCCGAAGGTACTCCCAGGAGATGCCAGGACCGCCGGAGTGTGCGACGCACAGCGGTCCCGTGCCGTGGACGTGGTAGCGCTGGGCAACGCCCTCCACCTCGATGGTGTGGGTCCCCTGGGAGAGTGGGTCGCTGATGGGGGTGCTCATGGTGACTCCGAATCCTGAACTGTTTTTAACCGACTTCTTCCGAGACGGCGCGGCGACGGAATTGCTCACCCACGTATCGCACTCTCAGGCAAGCGAGGGGGAGCCGGTGATCCACCCGCCGTCGACCGGGATCACCTGACCGGTTATGTAAGCGCTCTACGGAGAGCACGCCGCCCGTCTGCACGGGAGACAACCCGCACCCACCATCGTCGTCATTCGGACAGACTCTCCACACGTATTTACAGGGCAGCACCGTATCGGGCGTGGTCCGGCGTGAGTTGGTCGAGCATTGGGATGAGTTCGGCGGCGGGGCCGAAGAATTCCTCAGAGTCGGTGAGTTCGGTGGTGCCGTCGGGCTGGGGGGTGAGAACGAACGAGTACCTGCCGAGGATCGTGTCGAGCGATCCGCCTTTCCCGGACCAGCCGGTGGGGAGCCTCCACGCCGACGATGTCAGTTCTGGTGCTCTGTGTGGGGTTCGGAGTTCAGGGGACCAGTACGATCCGGCCGCGCTGGCCGCCCTGGGCGAGCCGGCCATGGGCTTCGGCGGCCTGCGACAGGGAGTAGATCTGCGCCACGCGCGGCGTCAGCACGCCCACCTCGGCCAGCGCGGAGAGATAGGAGAGACGGGCCGCTTCGGGGCCGGCGATCGTGTGTCGTACCTCCACGCCCCGCTCCGGGGCCGGCAGCACGTCGCCCCTCACGCTCACGAAGATGCCGCCGTCGCGGACAGCCGCCAACGCAGGCGCGCCCAGTGCCGCCGCGTCGAGCACGCCGTCCACACCTTCCGGCACGAACCGGCGCACGGTCTCACTCAGTTCCTCGTCGCGCGACACGAACCAGGTGGCGCCGAGACCGCGGAGGAACTCCTCGTCCTCGGGCCGCCCCTGCGCGACGATCCGCACGCCCCGGGTACGCGCCAGCTCGACGGCGTAGCCGCCCACGGCTCCGGCGGCGCCCGTGACAAGCAAGGTGTCGCGCGGGCGCAGCGGGAGGTGGTCCAGGGCCAGTGACGCGGTCATCGCATTGAGAGGGATCGTCGCCGCGAGCGTCAGGTCCATACCCTCCGGGGCGGGGGCGATGGAGTTGAGGCCGGTCACAAGGTATTCGGCCTGGGCCTTCGTCGGGCGCAACACGGGAGCATCGAAAGCAATTACCGGGGTTCCGACCTTCAGGAGGACACCCGGGCCGACCGCGTCGATCGTCCCCGCGGCATCGAGACCGACACCGGTGTACTCGACGTCCTCCAACGGCCTGAAGAATCCGGCCCACACCGCGGCGTCGGCGGGATTGAGCGCGGCGGCCGCGACCTTGATGCGGACCTCCAGGGGACCTGGTTCTGGGAGGGGAACCTCCAAGACCTCGACGGCCTCGGGCCCACCGACATTCCGCACGACTACTGCGCGCATAATTCTCGTTCATCCCCTTGAATATTCGAACGATCAAGCACTGCAAACGCTGGGCGAGTTGCGATCGCTTTGTAAGAAGGCACTTTCAAGTGCGTTACTCTCCCGACGAACAGATCGCTGCGCGCGAATCTTCAAAAGGATCCCGGGTGAGGTTTCGCCCGCGTCATGATCCATGGGGTGAAATCCGCGCCCGGCAGGTCCGTCGTCGAGTTCCGGCACGACAATGGGTCGTCTCCGCCGGGCGGACAGCCCGCAGGAAAAATTACTGCTGGGCTTTCCGGGTGTCGAAGTGTGCTCGCACTTCGTCGATCTCATCGGTCTTGTCGGCGGCCCAGTCACGTACCTGGGCCGGCAGGCCGTACAGACCCCGTCCGAGCTGGGTCAACTCGTAGGCGCGCGGGCTTCGCCATAGTGGTCATTCATCTCTCCCACCTGGGGTGCAACGCACTAAACGGTGGCTACCTACGCATCGATTGCAACACGCCTGGCGCTTGCGGTGCTCGACTGACCAGGCCTTGCCGGCGCCTCGTCAGGCTGCGGTCATGCCGCCGTCGATGGCGAGTGCGGCTCCGGTGATGAACCTTGCTTCGTCGCTGAGGAGGAAGGCCACGAACGCCGCGATCTCCTCGGGCTGGGCGATCCGCCCGATCGGGTGCAGCGCTCCGGCCACACGGACGGCCTCCTCCGGCGGCATGCCCATGTTGCCGCGGAGCAAGGGGGTGTCCACGCCACCGGTGACGAGGGCGTTGATCCGGATGCCGGCGGCGGCCGTGTCGAGGGCGGCCGACCGGGTGAGCCCGACCACGCCATGCTTGGCGGCGCTGTAGGAGGCCATGGCGGCGGCACCGGTGACGGCGAGGTTGGAGGTGTTGTTCACGATCGCGCCGCCACCGGACGCCTGCAGCAAGGGAATCTGGTACTTCAGGCTGTAGAAGACGCTGGTGAGGTTGAGCGCCAGATCGGCGTCCCACGCCTTGGCGTCGACACCGGCGATCGGGCCCACCGCGGTGGCCGCGCCAACGTTGTTGAAGGCCGCGTCGAGGCGTCCGTGCCGGTCGGTCACCTGCTGGACCAGGTCCGCGACTTGGGCCTCAACGGTCACGTCGGTGGCCACGAAGACGGCGTCCGCTCCGCCGGCGCGAAGTTCGGCAGCCAGCGCGTCGCCGGCTTCTTCGCCGCGGGCCGCCAGGACGACCTTCGCTCCTTCGGCAGCGATCCGCTCGGCGGCGGCACGGCCCATGCCGGAGGTGGCGCCGGTGACCAGGACGACCTTGTCGGTGAAACGTGCTGACATTGCTGCGTACTCCTGCGTGTGCTCGATAGGGCCAATGGGCCTGGGACCCGGCGATGAGGACGCACGCCCCGGGGAGACCCCGAGCCGGTTCGGCCGGTGATTCACCGCGGCTGCGCCCACCCGTACAGGGACCTCAAGGGCTCGTATGCGGACCTGGTAGGTCGACAACCTGCAGCACGTCCGGCCCGGCGAAATGCGTCGAGTCGAACGGCACGCCCGCCGTCATGCCCAGAGCGGTACCGGATAGGTACCTGGTACGTCCTCCGTACCTGGATCGAGTCTCCGGAACAGGAATCAACGCGACAAGAGGGCACTTTGAAGTGCTCAGGTATCACCGAGGGAACCGACCCCGGGGACGGGCGCCGGTCCCGTGATCTGAAGCAGGGTGCCCACCTCGTACCTGGTTACGCTCATATACTTCCTGGTATGACGCGGGTGATCACGGAACCACGAGAGACAGACACCGAACTGTGCGAACAAGGCCATGACCTCATCCGCAGCGTGCTGGAACGCATCGGCGACAAGTGGTCGGTCGTGGTGATCTGCAGGCTCGCCGACACCACCCGCGGGTTCAACGAACTGCGCCGCCTCAGCGGCCCCAGCCCCATTACCCAGCGGATGCTCAGCGCCACCCTGCGAAGGCTTGAGCGTGACGGTCTCGTCACGCGGACCGTCCACAACACCAAGCCCCCGCGCGTCGACTACGCCCTTACCGCGCGCGGGCTCAGCTTGCTGGGCATAGTCCAGTCACTGGCGCGTTGGGCAGAGGACAACTCCGCCGGCATCCTGGACTCAAGAACGACTTTCGACGCCGAACACGCCTGACAGACCGCTGGAACCAACCCGCCGGTGAGAAGCGTAATTCGGCAGGCGAGGGTCAGGGGGAGCCGGTTGCGCTGCGCGATTACGCGGCCGCGGATACAGCCTCCGTGAGGTATCCCGGTACTGTCCGTAGCCGTCATGGCCCTCCGGGGCGGCCTTTCCGGCAGGGAAGGTGAGCAGGTCATCCATGGCCCAGATCCCGGACAACGTTGGCGAGATCCGTGCCCGAGTCCCAGGTGGTCCCGTCGGTCACGACGTCGACCTCAGGGGTGAACAGCTCTGCCACTTCCTCGCATTTCTTCTCGTCCACGAAGCGGACGTAGCGGGCCTTCACCTGCTGCACGCTCACGATCTGGAGAAGAGCGTGACCGGTCGCGGTGAGCGCGTAGTCGACCCGAGGAGGCACCGTCGGATGTACCGCCTGGGACACGACGCCATCTCGCTCGAGACCGCGCAGCGTCGTGCTGAGCATGCGCTGGGTGATCCCGTCGGCCTCCCGTCGCGGCTCGTTGGAGCGACAGGGGCCAGGGCCCAGCCTGCGGATCACGATGACCGACCACTTGTCGCCGATGCGGTCCAGGACGCTGCGCACAACAGCTGAGCGGTCCTCGTCGTTACACCTGCTCTCCTCGTGGTTGTCCACAGACACCTCCCGGAGCGGTTCCCTCGGTGATACCAGGGCACCTCAAACTGCCCTCTTGTCGACCCATCGGATCGGTCCGACGATCGTCGAGTCGGTATTCAACCGACCCTGACCTGCACATGGGGTACTGGAGGATGATCCGTGAAGGCGGTAGCAGTGACCGAGTACGGCGGGCCAGAGGTGCTGCGCCTGGTCGACCTGCCCGAGCCGCATGCGGGACCGGGACAGGTCCGGATCCGAGTGCACGCGGCCGCGGTGAACCCTGCTGACACCCTCCTGCGGATCGGCGACACAGATGGGGCAATGTCCGAGGTGGTGCCTCAGCCCTACAGGCCCGGCATGGATCTGGCCGGAGTCATTGACGAGATCGGCGAGGAGACCGACACCGACCTCGAGCTCGGTGACCGCGTGATGGCCATGGTCGTCCCCATCGACGCCTCGGGCGGCGCCTACGCCGAGCTCGTGGTGCTCGACTCACGGCAGGTGAGCCGCTCCCCCGAGGGAGCGCGGCACGTCGAGGCCGCGACGGTGCCGATGAACGGGCTCACCGCGCGTCTTGCGATCGACGTGCTGTCACTCCCGCCCGGTGCTTGGATCGCGATCACCGGCGCGGCCGGCGCCGTGGGGGGCTACGCGGTGGAACTTGCGAAGGCCGACGGCCTTCGGGTGATCGCCGACGCTGCCGCAGCCGACGTCGATTTGGTGCGCGGTCTGGGTGCCGATGAGGTCGTCGCTCGAGGCGACGGCATCGCAGACCGGATCCTGGAGGTGCGACCAGAGGGTGTCGACGCGGTGATCGACGCTGCTCTCCTGGGCGCTCAGGTAGAGCCGGCGATCCGGCCGGGCGGTCAGCTCGCGATTTTGCGGGGGCCGACGGAACGGGGTGCGAGCCCGCTGTCGGGCCGAGCCGGAGTGCACGTCCGCGACGTCTGGGTGCCCGAATACCGATTCGCCACCGACAAGCTCGAGCAACTCCGCCTTCTGGTGGAAGACGGCAAGCTCTCGATGCGGGTGGCTGCGGTCTATCCCGCGAGCGAGGCCGCTGAAACGCATCGTCGGCTCGAGGCAGGCGGAGTCCGGGGGCGCCTCGTCCTCGAATTCTGAGCGCATACAGTACTTCCCGAGAAGAGAGAGATATGAGTAAGCCCATAGGTGTCGGCGTAATCGGCGCCAGTCCGGGGCCAAACAGCTGGGCGGCGAACTCGCACATCCCTGCCCTGCGTGCAGTGCGCGGCTTCGAGTTGCGCGCGGTCGCGACGAGCCGACGGGCGTCCGCCGATGCCGCCGCACAGGCCTACGGCGTCGAGGGCTTCGACGATGCACGCAAGTTGATCGACCACCCTGACGTCGATCTTGTGGTTGTCGCCGTCAAGGTCACGCAGCACTACGACCTCGTCAAGCAGGCGCTCGCTGCGGGCAAAATGGTCTACAGCGAATGGCCACTAGGTGCGACGTCGGCGGAAGCCAGAACACTGACCGAGCTCGCCGAGGCTAATGGTGTGCGCACAGTCATCGGACTCCAATCGAGGTTTGCGCCCGCAGTGCGCCGCATGCATGACCTTGTCAACGAGGGCTATCTCGGCCGGATACTGGCAACCACGGTGATCGGGTCCGGCGTGGCCTGGGGAGCGACGACAGACCGAGCTCACGCCTACATGTTCGACGCCGCCAACGGCGCGACCACTCTCACTGTGCCGACGGGCCACGCCCTCGACGCGCTCACCTACGTACTCGGCGATATCACCAGCGTCACCGCAACCCTCGGAATCGGTCGCGGAGTAGTCCAGATCGCAGACGACGGCGCGGACGTGCCAGTGACAGCACCGGATCAAATTGCCGTGACCGCCGGCCTACGGTCGGGAGCCACCGCGTCGATCTTCTACCGCGGAGGCTTGTCTCGCGCCGGTGATCTGCGGTGGGAGATCAACGGCACATCGGGCGACCTGTTGTTGACCAGCCCGGTGGCGAACGGGAACATCCAGGCCACCGAACTGACCTTGGCAGGCGGGAGCACCCCGGAAACAACGCTGAGCCACCTGGAGTTGCCGCAGCCTGCCGACCCGGAACTCGCCGCGGTCCCGGTCGGACCTGCCCGTAACGTCGCCGCACTCTACGCGGCGTTCGCCGAAGACCTGGCCAAAGACACCTGCAACGTACCGGACTTCGCGCACGCTCTCACGATCCAGACGTTGATAGCAGACATCCAGGCTTCGGGCGCCCGTTGAAACGCAAGCCGGGACAGGTCCAGCCCGCACATTCGGCTGTCCGTTCCCTGGCAGGAAATCACTGGGCATCGCCAGGGAACTACTGAACGTCGTCGCCGGGAACCCGTGCCCATTGCGGACCAAGCGAATTGAACTGAGGTGTACCGGAGCGGGGTCGCAGCCACGGCAAATGTCTGTCGTGGGGCACGCGTCCAGTCGGCCCTGACCCGTATCGGGTAGCACCCGCCCACGCAGCACCGCGTCGAGGTTGTCGGCCGACCACTGCGACGGGTCGGGGATCTCACATGCTCCCCCACTTGCTTCTGATGCAGCCGAGGAGGCTTCGGATGGCAGAGTCAATGGACTTCAACGAGATGAATAAGAAAGTTGTCGCCGAGTACCGCGACAATGGCGGCAAAGTTGGTGGGGTATTCGAGGGCACGCCGTTGGTCCTAGTGCACCACGTCGGCGCCAGGTCGGGTGTCAAGCGGATCACGCCGCTGGCCTACTTCACCGAGGGCGGCCGGATCTTCGTGTTCGCAACTAAGGGCGGGGCCGACGACAACCCTGCCTGGTACCACAACCTTCTCGCCAACCCGAGAGTCACGGTTGAGCTTGGCACCGAGACGTTCGAAGTGGTCGCTCTACCGCTTTCGGGCGCTGAGCGCGACGAGTATTTCGCCAAGCAGGTCGCCGTGGCGCCGCACTTTGCTGAGTACCAACGCATGACTACCAGGGTCATCCCGGTCGTTGAGCTTCGACGGGACCCCTGAGATCGACCGGCAAATGGATCACTTGAGGAGACGGTTGGTGGGTCGGCCATCCCAGCGGTAGCGGCTGCGTGCCTGCCAGATCAGCATGCGAAGTGTGACGAGGGTAGCGGCGAGGTAGAGGTAGAAGTCCACGACCCTGCCGTTTCTCTCGGTGCAGCGCCGAAGCGTGCCATAGCCGTTCATCCACGAATGCGTGCGCTCGACGGGCCAGCGCCTGCCGGCCTGGACCGGGGCGGGCACACCCTTGCGGGCGATCTCGGCAGTGACCCCCAACTCGGCTGTCAACGCACGGGACCTGATGCTGTCGTAGCCCCGGTCGAGATTGACGTTCACGGTGTCCGACCTGCTCCTGCGCGGCGTCCAGGGTCAGTCCGAGCAGTGGCGAGTCATGCCTATTGGCCCCCCTCGGAGACGATCCCCAGCGGGACGCCGCGGGCGGCGCAGGCGGCGGAGCGCTTCAGCCCCAGCTTGCCCCGGTCGACCGGCGAGCGGCCGGCCTTCGCCCCGCCGGACGGGGCCTTGGGACCAGCGCGAGCGCGACGTGCTCGAAGACGGTTCGGTCGGGGATCCGGCGGCGGTGACAGCTCAGCGGGTGGCCGACGACGAACTCCTCCCGGACGGGGCGGATCGCGGCGAACTGGTCCCACAGGGGTTCGAGCCGGCAAGACGGCAGTGCGGGCACGGCCCCCCTTCGTGATCACTGAGCGTAGAGATGACGAGCATGAGGTATGCGCAGGGCAGCGGGTCGACCGACCCTGAGCTCAGGGCAGGTTCACCACGGGAGGTTCCCGGATCGGTCGATGAACTGTCCCGTCGGCCCGTCCGGGCCGATCGTCGCGAGGGTCACGATGGACTCTGCGCCGTCGGCGACGGTGTGTCCGAGGCCGCCGGTGAAGTCGGTCGCGGTCTGCCCGGGGTCCGCGGCGTTGACCTTCACGTCCTTCAGTTCCTTGGCGTACTGCGTCGTGAGCATCGTGACCGCGGCCTTCGAGGCGCAGTAGAGGGGCAGGGCATAGTGCGACTCGATCCGCGCCGGGTCCTGGGTCATGCCGAAGGAGCCCATCCCGCTGGACACGTTGACTATGACGGGGTTCGGCGACGTGCGCAGCAGCGGGAGAAAGGCGTGCGTGACGCGCACGATCCCGACGACGTTCACGTCGAGCACGGCGCTCACGTCGGCCGCGGTGTACTCCTCGACGGGGCCGACCTTGCCGAGGACGCCGGCGTTGTTGACCAGGACGTCGATGGTTCCCTCGTGCGCGGCGACGTCCGCGGCCGCGGCCCGGACCGAGGCGTCGTCGGTCACGTCGATCTGAACGAACCGGGCGCCGAGCGCCTTCGCCGCGGCCCGACCGCGCTCACGGTGGCGGGCACCGAGGAGGACGGTGTGCCCCGCCGCGACGAGGCGACGAGCGGTTTCAAAACCGAGGGATTTGTTGGCCCCGGTGATGAAGGTGGTGGTCATGCTTGCTCCTCCGGACTCCGAACAGCACGCTCGTGCGCTGTTCACGCACTTCATGCTGGGTCTTCGGGAGGGGCGGCGGGAGCTACGGAACTTCCTGGTACGGCGCGTACCACCCGGCAGCCCGGTCCACCGGACGAGGCGGAACCCGGGCCTTCATTTCTCGCGGGCCTTCATTTCTGCGGAGACATCCTCTGGACTCCGATGGCCGCAAGGAATTCGAGTTTGCTGCGGGCGTCGGTGCCTGGCTGCGGCGTGTACACCACGAGGCGGAGGTTCGTGTCCTGGGTGTTGAGGATGTCGGAGTTCATGGCGATGTCTCCGACATCCGGGTGCTGGACAAGTTTGTGCGCACTCTGGTGACCGCCCACCGCTCGGCGGCTCCACAACTCGCCAAACCGTGGGCTGAGGTTCAGCCTCGATACCAACGCCGCGAGGTCGGGATCGTCGGGGTACCGGCTCGTCGTCGCGCGCAGGTCGGCGACGAGGGACTCCTCGAACGCCGCCCGCTCGGCCGCCGTCTGCCGGACCCGGGGCAGCTCACCCAGGAACTGCCAGACCAGGACGTTGCGCTCTCCCCCACCGCGGACCGTGGGATCGCCGAACGTGGCCGCGAACAGCGGATTCCAGTGCAGCAGCTGCCAGGTGGCGTCGTAGATCGCCAACGGGTTACCGGCGAGCTGGTCCACGATCCGGTACAGGCTCCCCGGGATCATTCGCGGAACCCGGCTCGGATCCGCTGCATGGCCGGCCATGCGCAAAAGGTGAGCGTGCTCGTCGTCGGACAGGTGCAGGGCGCGAGCCAGGGCCGAGCAGACCTGCGCCGACGGCGTCGCCACCCGTCCCTGCTCCAACCGGACCACGTACTCGACCGAGATGCCAGCCAGCGTCGCCAGCTCCGCGCGCCGCAGACCGGGGACCCGACGGGGTGAGCCGTGTGCGAAGCCCACCGTCGCGGGATCCAGCCGGTCCCGCCACGCCCGCAGCGCGGCACCGAGTTGATCCATGCACACCATCCTCCCGCACACCCTGCCCCGCTGGGTGGTACGCGCTGTACCACGAAGCCCCGTAGCTCCCGCCGACGCTCCCCGGGGCTCAGTGTCGAGTCGTGAACGGCGCACAACGATGCTGTTCGGAGTCAGGAGGAGCCGGCATGACCACCACGTCGAACCACTACGTCACCGTGCTGTGGGAAGCCCGGGCCACATCCGCGAAGGAAGCCGCGATGAAGGCGTTCATGACAGCCGCCGTCACCGCATCACGCTACGACGCGGGCAACATCGACTACGAGGCTCACCAGGTCGAGGGACAACCGGGCGCGTTCGTCATCCTCGAGCGCTGGGAGAGCCGCGAGGCCCTCGAAGGCCACCTGCACGCACCCCGCATGCAGAACCTGGTGCCCCAACTGCTGGAACTGATGGACGGCAGCATCGAGGACGGCATCCGCGTCCTGCAGCCGTTCCGCCCGGCACGGTAGGCCGACCCGGAGCACGGCGGTCGTGATCGTCGTCCTCCGATGCCGAGCGGCTTCGAGCAGCAAGACAGCCGCGCTGGCACGGCCGTCCTTCGTGATCACTGAGCGTAGAGACTCCATGATCACGTGGACCCGTGCCTGCTCTGCATCCTCCTCCACACCCGATGCCTATTGCTGGTCGTTCCAAGCTTGACTCCGTCCGGAGCGCGTCGTGGTTGGTCGGTGCGGGCTCCTTCCAGTCCGTGCGGATGGGGTTCCAGCCGTTGCTGAGCCCGTCCTCGTAGGCGTTTCCGTTCTGCGTGACGATCGCAGTGATCTGTTGCGGCCGCCGGAGGGCCAGCCGGAACCCGGTGGGGCACCGTAGTCGAACACGTAGAGCGCGTGCCGGTCGAAGCCCACCGCGTCAGTGAAGCCTTCGACGATGTCCGTGAGGGCTTCGAAGGTGCAGGTGAAGCTGTCACGGTTCGGCATGTCGGACTGCCCGAAACGGGGCAGGTCGGGTGCGATGAGGTGGTCGCGGTCGGCCGGTTGCGGGACGAGGTCCAGGAACAGGTGGCCGGAGCGGGCGCGGGCGCCCATCCGCTCGGCCATGAAGCGCTGAGTGTCCGGGGCGATCATTCGGTCTTCCTCGGCGATGAGGGACCAGCTCGGGCGGTCCTTCCACAAGGGCCGCTCCATCGGGGCGCCGATACCGGACACAGCGATGGGACGCTGCACGGCGGCCAGGACCGCCTGCTCCTCGGAAGAGGCGTTCTGCGCGAAGACGCTCGAACAACGGCGGTATCGTCATCGTCTCCCTCCTGCCCGCAGTACCCGTCGGCGCACTCCGGACCAGCCCGTCCGGTCCGAGCCGCAAGTCGCCGTAGGAGCGTGCCAGGCGTGAACACAGAAGGTGACCGCCAACGACCCCGACGACCGCCCCGTGTCCTCCGGGCACTACTCCGCGACAACTCCCGCCCTCGCCGACAACCGCGGTCAAACGGTCCTCACCGGCGAGGAGGAGAGCTCCGTATGAGGTCATGGGCGGCAGACGCGTTCCACGAGGTTCTGCCAGGCGAGTCCGATGCGTACCCCGACCTCGTCGACGGCGTCGGAGAGCTCGTCGGATGACAGGTACAGCAGAATGGGTCCGTCCAGGGCGCCGGTGAGTTGGACAGCGAGCATGTCGAGGTCGGCACCGGCGAGTTCGAGCTGTCCGAGCAGCATGCGGATGTGGACCCGGGACATCGGCGTACGTGAGCCGATCGGTATGGGTTTGCTGCCGTCCAGGGCGGCACGGGCAATGTCGCGATGCGCGACCAGGAATTCGGCTCGGGCGCGTCCATAGGCGATCAGTCGGTCCAGCGGCACAGCACCGGGACCCAGAGGAGGCGGGCCGGAGAGCACCTGCGCCTGGAAGGCGTGCTCGTCGTCGTCCAGCAGGGCCTGGAAGATGCCGGCCCGGGTGCCGAACCGGCGGAAGACAGTGCCCTTGCCCAGACCTGCCTGCTCCGCCAGTGAGTCCATGGTGAGGCGGTCCGCACCCTGCTCGGCAAGCATTCGGCGAGCCGTAGCCAGTAGGTGGCGCCGGTTGCGGACCGCGTCGGCGCGCTCGCCGGACGGCGGCCCCCAGGCAACGGATCCGGTCACGAGTTCACCCTACCAACGACGTAAACGGGGTATAGTCCGCTTATGATCCGTGGTCGCACGGCAACTGGCTGCCGCAGCTGGCCCATCGTCGATTGGAATGGTGCTGACATGCCGCTCACCGGGGAATACGAGCCGAGCGCGTTCGACTTCGCCCGTGACCAAGTCGACCTGTACGAGCGCTCCGGTGGTACCGAGGGCACGGACAACCAGGGGGGCAAGCCGGTCATCGTGCTGACGATGATGGGGGCGAAAAGCGGGAAACTGCGCAAGACGCCGCTGATGCGTGTCGAGCACAACGGCGAGTACGCCCTCGTCGCGTCGCTGGGCGGAGCACCCAAGCACCCGGTCTGGTACTACAACCTGACCACGAACCCGCACGTGGAGCTCCAGGACGGCCCGGTCAAGAAGGACTACCGGGCCAGGGAGGTCGACGGCGAGGAGTACGACGTATGGTTCGAGCGGGCTGTGGCGGCCTGGCCGGACTACGCCGAGTATCAGAAAAAGACCACCAGGAAGATGCCCATCTTCGTTCTCACGCCTGTCGACGCGTAGCCGCAGACGTCCGAGTCCCGGGACAGGCTACGGGTCCGGCCGGTCCTTTCGGTGGAACAGGATTACCGCGCTCGCTCGGATCGCTGTGCCAACAGAGGTGGATGCCGATGACGTGGACAGTGACGCTTTCGTCGGATCCGGTGGCGAGGACGCAAGTCAACTCCCCTGCTGTTGAGTGTGGTTGTTGGACGACACCCAGGAGGGCGTGTGCGGAGCCGCAGACACCCTCCTGGGCAAGTACAGGGAGCGCCGCCTGCAGCAAGTCAACGGCGGCGTGGCCGGC
>NZ_JBHXSK010000094.1:0-24832 GCF_042716195.1 Streptomyces sp. NPDC058683 | reverse complement strand
GTCGCCGGGAACCGGCCGTCGTTCACAGGACCGTCCCGCGGTCACGGGACTGTCCGGACGGCCGTGGGACCGTCACACGGTTGCGGGCTCCGGTTCCTCGGCGGACCGCGCCGGTTCCGCGGGCCCCTGCCCCTTCTTCGCCGCGCGCTTGCGCGCCCGGCGCTCCTTGCGGAGTTCGAGCATCGCGTACAGCGTCGGCACCAGCAGCAGGGTGAGCAGCGTGGAGGTGATCAGACCGCCGATCACGACCACCGCCAGCGGCTGGGCGATGAATCCGCCCTCGCCGGTGACGCCGAGCGCCATCGGGAGGAGGGCGAAGATGGTCGCCAGGGCGGTCATCAGGATCGGGCGGAGCCGGTGCCGGCCGCCCTCGATCACCGCTTCGACCACGCCGTGACCCTGGCGCCGGTACTGGTTGATGAGGTCGATCAGCACGATCGCGTTGGTCACCACGATGCCGATCAGCATCAGCATGCCGATCATCGCGGGGACGCCCATCGGGGTGCCGGTGACGATCAGCAGGCCGATCGCGCCGGTCGCCGCGAACGGGATGGAGACCAGCAGGATCAGCGGCTGGACGAGCGACCGGAAGGTTCCGACCAGCACCATGAAGACGATCGCGATCGCCGCGAGCATCGCCAGGCCCAGGTTCTTGAACGCGCTGTCCTGGTCCGAGGTGACGCCGCCGATCGAGGCCGTCGCGCCCGCCGGGAGCTTCAACGCCTTGATCTTGGACTGGAGTTGGCTGCTGACCGCGCCGGTGTTGTCACCGGTCGGCTTCGCGGTGACGGTCGCGGCGCGTTGGCCGTCGATCCGGGTCATCGACACCGGCCCGTCCACCAGCTTCACGGTGGCGATGTCGCCCAGCTTCACCGGGCCCAGCTTGAGGGCGCGCAGCTGTGCGAGGGTCTCGGCCGGCTTCGCCGACTTGACGACGACGTCCCGCTCGGTGTCGTCGAGGACCGCCTTCGCGGCCGTGGTGCCCTTGACCGCCTGGGTGACGGCGGCGCCCAGCGTCTGGTCGTCGAACCCGGCCGCCGCGGCCTTGGAGTTGGCCTTCACCGAGATGCGCGGCACGCTCTGGGAGAGGTCGCTGGTGACGTCGGTGACGTCGTCCAGCTTCGCTACCGCGGCCCGCACCTGCTCCGAGGCCGTACGCAGCACGTTCCCGTCGGCCGCCTTCACGACGACGCTCAGGTCCTGGCTGCCGAAGCCGTCACCGGCGGACACCGTGGTCGTACCGATGCCCGGCAGCTTGTGCAGGCCGTCCTCGATGGCGTCCTGGACCTTGTCGTACGACTTCGAGTCGTCCAGCATCACCGAGTACGACGCCTGGTTGGTGTCCGTGCCGCCGCCGAAGGCCGCCATGAAGCCGGACGAGCCGATCGTGACCTGGTAGTCCTTCACCCCGTCGACGGAGGCGAGCAGCTTCTCGACCTTCTTCGCCTGCGCGTCGGTCGCCGCCAGGCTGGTGCCCGGCTTCAGCTCCTGCTTGACGGTGAGGACCTCCTGGTCGCCCTGGTCGAAGAAGTTGGTCTTCAGCAGCCCGGCCATGCCGAACGTGACGACCAGGACCACGATCGCGATCAGCACGCTGGTGAGGCGGCGCCGGGTCGCGAAGCGCAGGACGGGCACGTAGGCCCGCTGGAGCCGGCTGTCGGCCTCCTTCGCCTCGGCCTTGCGGCGGGCCTCCGCGGCGTCCTCGGGGGTGCCCTTCGGGGCGCGCAGGAACCAGTACGACAGCACCGGTACGACCGTCAGCGAGACCAGCAGGGAGGCCAGCAGCGCGGCCGTCACGGTGATGCTGAACGAGCCGAACAGGGCGCCCACCATGCCGCCGACCAGGCCGATCGGCAGGAAGACGGCGACCGTGGTGAGGGTGGAGGAGGTGACCGCGCCGGCCACCTCGCGGACCGCGCCGAGGATGGCGGCCTGGCGCTCCTCGCCGTAGCCGAGGTGGCGCTTGATGTTCTCCAGGACCACGATCGAGTCGTCGACGACCCGGCCGATGGCGATGGTGAGCGCGCCGAGGGTGAGCATGTTGAGGGAGAGGCCGCGGGTCCACAGGACGATGAGCGCGAGGACCACCGACAGCGGGATGGAGACCGCCGTCACCAGGGTCGAGCGGACCGAGGCCAGGAAGACCAGGATGACCAGGACCGCGAAGACCAGGCCGAGGGCGCCCTCGGTGGTCAGGCCCTTGATGGACTTGGAGACCGCCGGGCCCTGGTCGCTGACGACCGTGAGGGTGGCGTCGGAGCCGAGGTCCTGACGCAGCTTCGGCAGCTTGTCCTTGACCGCGTTCGAGATGGAGACCGCGCTGCCGTCGTGGTCCATGGTGACGTTCACGGCGAGGCTGGGGCGGCCGTCGGTGCGGGTGATGGAGTCGGCCGGAGCCTCCTGCTCCTTGACCGAGGCCACGTCACCGAGGCGCACGGGCTTCTTGACGCCCTGCCCGGTGACCATCAGGTCCTTGATCTGCGCCAGCGAGGTGAGTCCGCCGCCGACCTGGACGGTGCGGTTGGCGCCGTCCTCGTCGAAGGAGCCCGCCGGCACGGTCGCGCCGGCCGCCTGGAGGGCCTGGGCGACCACGGCCGGGGTGAGGCCCGCCTCGGCCAGCTTCGCCTGGCTCGGGGTGACGGCGACCTGGAGGTCCCGCACGCCGGTGACCTGGATGCGGCCGACGCCGTCGATGTCCTTCAGGTCCGGGACGACCGTCTTGTCGAGCTGGTCGGCGAGGGCCTGCTGGTCCTTGCCGGAGGAGACGGCGAGGACCACGGTCGGGATGTCGTCCGTGGAGCCGGAGATGACCTGCGGGTCGACGCTGTCCGGGAGCTGGGCCCGGTTGACGGCCAGCTGGACGTCGGCCACCAGCTGCTTGGTGTCGCTGCCGTAGTCGAAGGACGCCATGATCACGGCGTTGCCCTCGCTCGCGGTGGAGGTGACGCCGGTGATCCCGTCGACGCCTTCGAGGTTGTTCTCGACGGGCTCGATGACCTGCTTCTCGACGACGTCGGGGGCCGCTCCCTGGTAGGGGGCGATGACCGACACCACGGGCAGGGAGATGGTGGGCAGCAGCTGCTGCTTGATCTGGGGGATGGCGATCGCCCCGAAGGCGAGCGCGATCAATGACATGAGGCCTATCAGGGCCCGCTGCGCGAGGCTGAATCGGGACAGCCAGGACATGGGTCAGGGTCTCTTTTCGGTGAGCTGCTGTGAGCGGAGCTGCTGTGAGCGGCGGATGTACGGCACAGGGGGCACCTGTGAGCGCCCACCCCACCACCCTGACCCATGCACCGCCCTGCTCACGTAGGCCCTGGGTGCCGTCCTTTATCCGGCTCCTACTCCCGCCGCAGTACGCACGGGTGGAGGTCACTCCATCCTTGGACGGACCAGCCCCGACTCGTACGCGATCACCACGAGCTGTGCCCGGTCCCGGGCGCGCAGCTTGGCCATGGCCCGGTTGACGTGCGTCTTCACGGTCAGCGGGCTGACCTCCAGGCGCTCGGCGATCTCGTCGTTGGAGTGCCCGCCGGCGACCTGGACCAGAACCTCGCGCTCGCGTGAGGTGAGGGCGTCGAGCCGCTCGGCGCGGGCCGGATCGCCGCCGTCGCCGCCGGCGTCACCCTGGGCGAGGAAGCGGGCGATCAGCCCCTTGGTGGCGGTCGGGGAGAGCAGCGCCTCACCGCCGGCGGCGACCCGGATGGCGCTCAGCAGCTCCTCGGGTTCGCTGCCCTTGCCGAGAAAGCCGGAGGCACCGGCGCGCAGCGCCTGCACGACGTAGTCGTCGACCTCGAAGGTGGTCAGGATGACCACCCGGACCCGGTCCAGGGACGGGTCCTCGCTGATCAGCCGGGTGGCGGCCAGTCCGTCCGTGCCCGGCATCCGGATGTCCATCAGGACGACGTCGGCCCGGGTCTCCCGGGCCAGCCGCACCGCCTCGGCGCCGTCGGAGGCCTCGCCGACCACCTCCATGTCGGGCTCGGAGTCGACGAGTACGCGGAACGCGCTGCGCAGCAGGGCCTGGTCGTCGGCGAGCAGGACACGGATCGTCATACGGAATCCCCCAGGGCGGCCGTTCGGTCGTTCGTACGGTCGTCGGTGTCGGTCTTGACCGGCAGGATCGCATGGACCCGGAAGCCGCCGCCGTAGCGGGGGCCGGTGGTGAGGGTGCCGCGCAGGGCGGTGACGCGCTCGCGCATGCCGAGCAGGCCGTGGCCGCCGCCCTCCTCGGGTCCGGTGTCCTCGCCGGAGCCGTTGTCGAGGACGGTGACCTCGATGCGCGGTCCGACGCGTACGACGCTGACCTCGGCCTTGGCCTCGGCTCCCGCGTGCTTCTGCACGTTGGTCAGGGCCTCCTGGATGATCCGGTAGGCGGCCAGGTCCACGGCGGCGGGCAGGGTGGTGCCCTGGTCGGCGCGGGCCACCTCGACCTGGAGGCCCGCGTTGCGGAAGGTGTCGGCGAGCTCTTCGAGGCGGTGCAGGCCGGGGGCGGGTTCGGTGGGGGCCTCGGGGTCGCCGGACTGGCGGAGCAGGCCGACGGTGGCACGCAGTTCGTTGAGCGCGGAGCGGCTGGCCTCGCGGACGTGGGCGAGGGCCTCCTTGGCCTGGTCGGGCCGCTTGTCCATGACGTGTGCGGCCACGCCCGCCTGCACGTTGACCAGGGCGATGTGGTGGGCGACGACGTCGTGCAGGTCACGGGCGATGCGCAGCCGTTCCTCGGCGACCCGGCGGCGGGCCTCCTCCTCGCGGGTCCGCTCGGCGCGCTCGGCGCGCTCCCGGATGGCCTGGACGACGGCCCGCCGGCTGCGCACCGCGTCCCCGGCGGTGGCGCCGATGCCGGTCCAGGCGAAGATCGCGAGGTTCTCCTGGGCGTACCACGGGAGGGGACCCGCGGCCATCGCGGCGGTGGTCAGCACGGTCATGGTGAGCAGGCCGGCCCGCAGGGTGGTACGGCGGTCGGTGGTGGCGGCGACGGTGAAGAGGGCGACGACGGCCGCCATCGCGACGGGGGCGCGGGGGTCGCCGGTGACGCACTCGACGACGGAGGCCGCGCCGGTGACGGCCAGCACCGTCTTCGGGGCGTGCCGGCGGAAGACCAGGGCGATGGCGGCGAGCGTCATCAGGACCAGGCTGAGGGGGTCCGGGGTGCGCATGCCCCAGGCGACGCCGTGCGCGCCGTGCGGGACGGCGAAAGAGCTGACGACCATGCACACGAGGGCGCCTGCGGCGATGACCGCGTCCACGGCGAGTGGATGGGCGCCGACTCTGCAGCGGGCTCTCTCGAAGGGGCTCACGGTCTGAACAGTACGGCTGGTTCGTGCGGGCCGGAACCGTCGGTTCGGCCCGCCGCGGGCACCGCCCGATTTCCCGCCCACCCGCCCGACTCGCTCAGTTGAAGAGCCCAGGTCCGGGAGCCGGGCGAGCCGGACGTATCGCGTCAGCCCGGGATCAGGCCGTCGTCCCTCAGGAGGGCCCGGACCTCCTCCAGGGTGGCGTCCGGTGAGGGGAGGATCAGGTCCGAGGGTTCCAGGGCGTCGTCCGGGAGGGGGGTGCCGAGCTCTCGGACCTTGTCCAGGAGGGCGGTCAGGGTGCGACGGAAGGCCGCCTCGTCGCCGGCCTCCGTCTCCGCCAGGAGTTCGTCGTCCAGCTTGTTCAGTTCGGTGAGGTGGCTGCCGGCCAGCCTCACCTGGCCCTCCCCCATGATCCTTACGACCATGTCGGCCATGTCGCCCTCCAGGCGTCGGCTACTGCTTGTCGAAGCGCGGGGTGTCCTGCGGCTGCTGCGTCTGCTGGCCCTGGCCGGTGCCGCCCTCGATCGCCTGCTGCGGCTGGCCGCCGGCCAGCTCCGCCTTCATCCGCTGGAGCTCCAGCTCTACATCCGTACCACCGGAGAGGCGGTCCAGCTCGGCGGCGATGTCGTCCTTGGCCATGCCGGTCGGGTCGTCGAGGGCACCGGAGGCGAGCAGTTCGTCGATGGCGCCGGCGCGGGCCTGGAGCTGCTGCGTCTTGTCCTCGGCGCGCTGGATGGCGAGGCCGACGTCGCCCATCTCCTCGGAGATGCCGGAGAAGGCCTCGCCGATGCGGGTCTGGGCCTGGGCGGCGGTGTAGGTGGCCTTGATGGTCTCCTTCTTCGTACGGAAGGCGTCCACCTTGGCCTGGAGGCGCTGGGCCGCGAGGGTGAGCTTCTCCTCCTCGCCCTGGAGGGTGGCGTGCTGGGTCTCCAGGTCGGTCACCTGCTGCTGGAGGGCGGCGCGGCGGGACAGCGCCTCACGGGCGAGGTCCTCACGGCCGAGCGCGAGCGCCTTGCGGCCCTGGTCCTCCAGCTTGGTGGACTGCTGCTGGAGCTGGTTCAGCTGGAGTTCGAGCCGCTTGCGGGAGGTGGCGACGTCGGCCACCCCGCGGCGCACCTTCTGAAGCAGCTCGAGCTGCTTCTGGTACGAGTAGTCGAGGGTCTCGCGCGGGTCCTCGGCCCTGTCCAGGGCCTTGTTCGCCTTCGCGCGGAAGATCATCCCCATACGCTTCATGACACCGCTCATGGGCTTCGCGCGCCCCCTTCTGACGGACTCCGGCTCACAGATCCTGCGACAGAACCCACAGTACGGGCCCTGCCTCCATTACCGCACTGTTCGGGGACCGATGCGCTCATCCCCAAGGACGACTGCGGACGCATCCGCTCCGGCACAGGTAGTAGGTGGCCCCCCAGGGTCTCCCGGGGCGACACCCCGGTGAACCCGCACGCAACCGCCGTACAACCCTCGTACAACGCCGGATCAACGCCGTACGAACCGAGCGAACCGTCTGCAACGTCCCCTCTGTCCCCTATGGAGACGAGTGGCGTTGCGGGATCGTTCCCCACCGCACTAGGGCCCACACCCGTCGACCCCGTACCCTTGGGTTTTGTGTTCCGAAGCCGTGCCAAGGATGAGAAGGCCCCCGCCGACAAGGCGCTGACCGACTCCAAGCAGACCCGTGACCCGCAGGCGCCCAAGGGCAGGCCCACGCCCAAGCGCAGTGAGGCCCAGACCCAGCGCCGCAGCGTGGCCAGCACGCCGACCAACCGCAAGGACGCCGCCAAGCGTCAGCGGGAGGACCGGCGGGCCGCCATGGAGCGGCAGCGCCAGGCGCTGGCCACCGGCGACGAGCGGTACCTGCCGGCCCGTGACAAGGGCCCGGTCCGCAAGTTCGCCCGTGACTGGGTCGACTCGCGTTTCAACGTGGCGGAGTTCTTCCTGCCACTGGCCGTGGTCATCCTGGTGATGAGCGTGGTCAACAACGCGGCGATCAAGAACATCGCGCTGCTGCTGTGGCTGGTCGTGATCGTGCTGATCGTGCTCGACGCGGCGGTCAGCGGCTTGCGCCTGAAGAAGCGGCTGGCCGAGCGCTTCCCGGACCAGAACAAGAAGGGCGCCGTCGCCTACGGTCTGATGCGCTCCCTCCAGATGCGCCGGCTCCGGCTGCCCAAGCCGCAGGTCAAGCGCGGAGAGCGGCCCTGAGCACAGAGCCTTTCTCCGGGGGTGCGGCAAAGACCTGGCTGACCAGGCTGGGCGGTCTGCGTGATGTCGTACGACAGGAGCTGGTGGCCCGGCAGCTCGACGAGCAGATAGCCGGGCGGTTCCCGGTCGGGCAGCGGCTGCGCGTGCTCGACGTGGGGATGGGCCAGGGCACGCAGGCGCTGCGGCTGGCCCGGGCCGGGCACCAGGTGACCGGCATCGAGCGGGAAACGACGATGATCGCGGCCGCGCGGGAGGCCCTGGCCGGCGAGCCGGAGGGCATCCGCGAGCGGGTGCGGATCGTCGAGGGGGACGGGCGGGACACGGGCGTCCACTTCCTGCCGGGCAGCTTCGACGTGGTGCTCTGCCACGGGGTGCTGATGTACGTCGAGGAGCCGGACGCGCTGCTGGCCGGGCTGGCCCGGATGCTGGCCCCGGGCGGGCTGCTGTCGCTGCTGGTGCGCAACGCCGACGCGCTGGCCATGCGGCCGGGGCTGAGCGGGGACTGGGCGGGGGCGATGGGCGCCTTCGACACCGTCTCCTACCGCAACCGCCTGGGCCTGGAGGTGCGGGCCGACCGGCTGGCCACCCTCACCGCCGCACTCGCCGGCATCGCTGCGCCCCTGCACTCCTGGTACGGCGTACGGGTGTTCACGGACACGGCCGCGGACGGCGCCGAGCCGCCCGCCGGTCTGGAGACGCTGCTGGCGGTGGAGGAGCGGGCCGGGCGGACGGATCCGTACCGGGCGGTCGCGGCGCTGCTGCATCTGTGCGGGGTCCGCGGCTGAACCCGCCGTGTGCTGCTCGTTCGGGTCAGCAGCACGAGCCGGACCGGCACCCCGCCACGAGACTCGGGGGCATGGACGCTTCCCGTACCCGTCGGACCTTCCGGACGGCCGCCGCGCTCGGCTCCTGCTGTCTCGCCCTCGTCTCCGGCTGCTCCGCCTTCGGCGGGGACACGGCCCAGGACGGCTCGGCCGCCCAGGCCGCCCAGGTGGCGGCCGTTCCGGTGGCGGCGGCCGATCTGCAGAACCAGTACCAGAAGGTGATCAAGGAGGTCCTGCCGTCGGTCGTGCAGATCCAGGCCAGCAGCGACCTGGGCTCCGGCGTGGTCTACGACGGCAACGGGCACATCGTCACCAACGCGCACGTCGTCCAGGGCGAGAAGAAGTTCAAGGTGACGACCGCCAACAACGAGGAACCGCTCACCGCGACGCTCGTCTACACCTACCCCGAGCAGGACCTGGCGGTCATCAGGCTCGACAAGCTCCCCGACGGGCTGAAGGCGGCCACCTTCGGGGACACCGAGAAGGTCGAGGTCGGGCAGATCACGCTGGCCATGGGCTCCCCGCTCGGGCTGTCGTCCAGCGTCACCGAGGGCATCGTGTCGGCGACCGGACGGACCGTCAGCGAGAACCAGGAGGGCGGCGGCACCGGCGCCACCATCCCGAACATGGTGCAGACCTCGGCCGCCATCAACCCCGGCAACAGCGGCGGCGCCCTGGTCAACCTGGACGGACAGGTCATCGGCATCCCGACGCTCGCCGCGAGCGACCCCGACCTGGGCGGCAGCGCGGCGCCCGGGATCGGGTTCGCCATCCCGGGGTCGATGGTGAAGACGGTCGCCGACCAGATCATCAAGCAGGGCAAGGTCGTCGACTCGGGGCGGGCCGCGCTCGGCATCAGCGGGCGCACGGTCGTCGACGTGGACTACCAGCCCGCCGGGGTGGCCGTCGTGACCGTGAAGCCGGGGGACGCGGCCGACAAGGCGGGCATCCGGCCCGGGGACATCATCACCAAAGTGGGTGACGACGACATCACCACCATCACCTCACTGGCCGAGTCGCTCGCCGTGGACCGGCCGGGGCGGAAGACGACGGTGACGTACAGCCGGAACGACATCGAGCGGACGGTGGATGTGACGCTGGGCGAGCAGTGACGGCCGGGGCGGCCCGCAAAGGGCCGCCCCTGACCGGCACCTCTCTCAGGACTCGTCCGCGTGCAGGCTCATCGGGCCGTAGATCTCGGTGGCGTCCTCGAAGAGCCGCACCTGGTCGGCGCCGCCGGCCAGCAGGTCCTTCCACTGCTCGCCGATCCAGGACTCGGCGTCGCCCTGGGTGGTGAACTCCTCGGGCTCCACCGCGGGCTGGACCTCCGTCCCGTCGGCCTTCTCGAACCGCCACGTCCATGCCGCCATGTAGGCCTCCTTTGATCCAACTGGTGCATCGTATGTGGTCAGTGCAGGGTGCAGGACCCCTTCGGGACTACCACTGAGGGCAGGACTCATCGCGTCGGGTGAAAATCAGGGCGTGGAAGTGACTTTGCTCGGTACCGGTGCTCCCGCGGGCCTGCCCCGCCCGGACTGTCCCTGCGCGGCCTGTGCCTGCGCCGTCGGGGCGGACGTCCGGGCCGCCACCGCGGTGCTCGTCGACGGAACGCTGCTGCTCGATCTGACGCCGGGCGTGGCGTTCGCGGCGGCACGCGCCGGGCGGTCCCTCACCGGCGTACGGCAGGTGCTGCTGTCGCATCCGCACGACGGTCCCGCCGTCGAGGTGCCGGCCGGGCTGCCGCAGCCGGGGCGGGTGCCGGACGGCCGGGAGCTGGCGCTGCTGACCGGGCACCGGGTGCGGGCGCTGGCGATGGACGCGGGCGGTACCGGGTACGCGGTGACCGGCCCCGACGGGCAGCGGCTGCTGTACCTGCCGCCGGGCGGCGCGCCGGCCGGGCTGGAGAACGGGAGCACGGAGTCGTACGACATGGCGCTCCTGGACGTCGTGGGGCGCCCGGACGCGCTGGCGCGCCTGCGGGCGGTGGCGGCGGTGGGCCCGGCCACCGACGTCGTCGCCGTCCATCTCGACCACGACGTGCCGCCAGGACCGGAGCTGCGGCGGCGGCTGGCGGCGGCCGGCGCGCGGGCGGTGCCGGACGGTACGACGCTGACGGTGGGGGTGTACGAGGAGGTGCCCGACGTGCCGCGCCGGACGCTGGTGCTGGGCGGAGCGCGGTCCGGGAAGTCCGTGGAGGCCGAGCGGCGCCTGGAGTCCTTCCCCGACGTGCTGTACGTCGCCACGGGCGGCACGCGCGGCGGGGACACCGAGTGGGCGGAGCGGGTCGCCGTGCACCGGGAGCGGCGGCCGGAGTCGTGGCGTACGACGGAGACGTGCGACCTGGTGCCGTTGCTGACGCAGGACGGGCCGCCGCTGCTGGTGGACTGTCTGTCGCTGTGGCTGACGGACGCGATGGACTCCGTCGGGGCGTGGGACGACACGGAGTGGGCGTCGGGCGGGGAGAAGGCGCTGCGGGAGCGGGTGCGGGAGCTCGCGGAGGCGGTGCGGGCGACCCGCCGGACGGTGGTCGCCGTCTCCAACGAGGTGGGGTCGGGGATCGTCCCGGCCACCGCGTCGGGGCGGCGGTACCGGGACGAACTGGGCAGGCTGAACGCGGCGTTCGCGGACGAGTGCGAGCAGGTGTTGCTGGTGGTGGCCGGGCAGGCGGTGGTGCTGCGGTAGTGGGGGGAGGTGAGGGGGATGGGAGGGTGAGGGTCAGCGCCCCTTTCTCGCGATGATCCGGTACCCGTTGGAGAACGGCGTGCGGCACAGCAAAGGGGCCAGCGCATGGTCGACGGCCGCCGCCACGGCCACCAGCGGGGCCGCCGCCCGCAGCCCCCGCTTCGGCAGCACCCGGCCCAGCAGCAGGGCGAGCGCCGCCGAGAGGTCGTACGGGATGTGGGGCGACTTCCGGTCGGCTGTCAGGATCTCGCAGCCCTGGGACTCCAGCTCGGCCCGCAGGTTGGCCGGCGGCACCAGATGCAGATGGCGGGGCTGGCCGTACGGGACCCACCACTTGCCGAGGAGCGCGCCGAAGGCGCTGCGCGGGTTGGCGATGTCGATCAGGAGGTGCCCGCCGGGGCGCAGCGCCGCGAGCGCCGCGCGGAGTTCGGCGCGCGGGTCGGGGGCGTGTTCGAGGTGCCGGAACATGGTGACGACGTCGTAGCGGGCGCGCAGCCGGGCCAGCAGGTGCGGGGCGGTCAGGTGGCCGCAGTGGGCCTCCTCGATGTGCTCCTCGGCCTGGGCCCACGTCACCCGCAGGGTCGAGTCCAGGCCGTCGAACGACGTGTACGGGAAGAGTTCCTTCGCCGTGCGCGGGAAGTGGGCGCGGCCCGTCCCGATGTCCAGCCAGCTCTCCGGCTCCGTCAGCGCCTGCACCGCGAGGGCGGCGGCCCGGTGCCGGCGGCGGCCGCCGCGGGTCGCGAGCAGGCGGTCGGTGTAGTCCTCCAGACGGCCCTCGTAGTAGTCCCGGTGGTAGAGGGTGAAGCCCTCCGCGGTCAGCCGGGGGTTCTGGAAGGCGTGGCCGCAGTCGCGGCACTCGTCGACGGCGAACCTGCCGGGCCGGTGATGGAGGAGGTCGGACGTGCGCAGCCTGGTGCGCAGGCGTCTGGAACCGCACCAGGGACAGTCCTCGCGGCGCGGCTCGTGGAACCGGTCGGTGCCCGGGAGGAGTTCGGGTGTGGGCGGCATGGGCGGCTCCCTGTGCTCCCTGTACGCAATCCACTGCAAAATGGAACGTATGGGATACCGATCTTGCCTGCCAAGACGCCGTGCGGGTGTGGTGGCGATCTGGCACCGAACCGTTGGTTCGGTGCCGGTACTGTTCGGCGAATGAGCTCGCTTAATCTCGACGACTTCACCGATCTGATCGAGCGCCCCGACGGCGGTGTGCGCCGTGACGCAGAGGCGCGCCGGGAGCGGCTGATCGTGCCGCCCGGGTCGCTGGGCCGCCTCGACGACCTGGGTGAGTGGCTGGCGGCCGCACAGGGTTCCGTGCCGGTACGGCCGGTCGAACGGCCGCGGGTCCTGCTCTTCGCCGGTGACCACGGCGTCGCCGAACTCGGCGTGTCCGCGCGGCCCGCGGGCAGTGCCGGGCTGCTGGTGCGGGCGATCCTGGAGGGGGCCAGCCCGGTGGCGGTGCTGGCCCGGCGGCTCGGGGTGCCCCTGCGGATCGTCGACATGGCGCTGGACTGCGACCCGGACACGCTGCCCGCGGAGGTCGTACGGCACCGGGTGCGGCGGGGCAGCGGCCGTATCGACATCGAGGACGCGCTGACCCTGGAGGAGGCGGAGGCGGCCTTCCGGGCGGGGACGGCGCTGGCCGACGGGGAGGCCGACTCCGGGACCGATCTGGTGGTGCTCGGCGATGTGAGCGTCGGGGGGACCACAGCGGCCTGCGTGCTCGTCGCGGCGCTGTGCGGGACCGACGCGTCCGTGGTGACCGGGCGGGGCGGGCTCGCCATCGACGACCTCGCGTGGATGCGGAAGTGTGCGGCGATCCGGGACGCGTTGCGGCGGGCTCGGCCGGTGCTCGGGGACCAGCTGCAGTTGCTGGCGACGGTCGGCGGGGCCGACCTCGCGGCGATGACCGGGTTCCTGCTGCAGGCGGCGGTGCGGAAGCTGCCGGTGGTGCTGGACGGGGTGGTGGCCGCCGCGTGTGCGCTGGTCGCGCAGCGGATCGCGTTCCGGGCACCGGACTGGTGGCTGGCCGGCCACGACAGCGGGGAGCCGGGCCAGGCGAAGGCGCTGGACCGGATGGCCCTGGAGCCGCTGCTGGAGCAGGGCCTGACGGTCGGTGAGGGAGCGGGAGCCCTGCTCGCCCTGCCGCTGGTCCAGTCCGCGGCGGCCCTGGCCGCGGACCTCCCGGAGAAGCCGCAGGAAGAGGAAAAACCGGAGGAGTAGAGGTATCACCGGCAACGGCGAGGTCCGTGCGTGTGGCGGTGTTTGTTGCGGGGGCGCCCATATGATCCATCTCCATGGGAGATGTCCGAATTGCCGTTGAACGGTGTGGTGGACGTGCGCTGGGGCGGCGGGCCGGCGCGGGTTCCCGGCGGGGCGCCGCCTTTGCCGTGTGGTACTTGCGGGCCGTCGCCTTCGTCAACTTCCTCAGCGCGGTGTGGGTGTCGCTGGGGCAGGACGTGCGACGGCACAACCAGGAGGACTTCTTCACGCCGTACCTGCTGACCGCCGGCTTCGCCTCCGGTGTGTTCACCGCGTTCCTCGCGATCACGATGCGACGCCGCAAGCGGGCCGCCTGGATCCTCAACCTCGTCCTGAGCGGGCTGTTCCTCGCGCTGTTCGCGTTCGCCATGGCGTTTCCGGAGATCCGGCGGTACCCGCAGAACTGGATCTCCATCGTGCTGACCGCCGCCTTCGTGGGCGCACTGTTCGCCGGCCGCCGCGAGTTCTACGCCAAGGGCGACCGGTCGAACCCGCGGCTCGCCGCGACCGTGGCCGTCGGCGGCGGCCTCCTCGCCTCGCTGCTCGCCGCCCTCCTCGTGACCGTCACCAACCAGGCCCCGCACGCCGCCCGTTCGACGTTCGCGGAGCGCTGGCACTACGGCACCCTGCGCCTGGTCTCGGTCGCCGCCGACCCCTCCCGGTTCCCGTACATCGCGCCGCCCAACTGGGTGAACGTCTGCGTCAACGTGCTGAGCACGCTCCTCGTCCTCACCGTCCTCTACGCCGCCTTCCGCTCCCGCCGCGCCGTCGACCCGATCACCGAGGACGACGAGAAGCGGCTGCGGGCGCTGCTGGAGCGGCACGGCGAGCGGGACTCGCTCGGGTACTTCGCACTGCGCCGGGAGAAGAGCGTGGTGTGGTCGCCGACCGGGAAGGCGGCGGTGGCCTACCGGGTGGTCGGCGGGGTGTCGCTCGCCTCCGGGGATCCGATCGGGGATCCGGAGGCCTGGCCGGGGGCGATCGTGCCGTGGCTGGACGAGGCGCGGGCGCACGGGTGGATCCCGGCGGTGATGGGGGCGAGCGAGGAGGCCGGGACCGTCTATGCGCGGCACGGCCTGGACGCGCTGGAGCTGGGGGACGAGGCGATCGTCGAGGTCGCCGAGTTCACGCTGGAGGGGCGGGCCATGCGGACCGTCCGGCAGGCCCACAACCGGGCCGGGCGGGCGGGCTACTCGGTGCGGATCCGCCGGCACCAGGACATCCCCGCGGACGAGATGTCGTACCTCCTGCGGCGCGCCGACGACTGGCGGGACGGCGCCACCGAGCGCGGGTTCAGCATGGCGCTGGGACGGCTCGGGGACGGGCGGGACGGGCGGTGCGTGATGCTGGAGTGCACCGACGGGGAGGGCCGGCTGCGGGCGCTGCTGTCGTTCGTGCCGTGGGGTCCTGGCGGGCTCTCCCTGGACCTGATGCGGCGGGACCGGGACTCCGACAACGGGCTGATGGAGTTCATGGTCATCGAGCTGCTGCGGCGCGCCGGAGAGATCCGGATCACGCAGGTCTCGCTGAACTTCGCGATGTTCCGGTCGGTCTTCGAGCGTGGCGCGCGTCTGGGCGCGGGGCCGGTGCTGCGGTTGTGGAGGTCCTTGCTGAGCTTCTTCTCCCGGTGGTGGCAGATCGAGTCCCTGTACCGGGCCAACGCCAAGTACCGGCCCATCTGGGAACCCCGGTTCCTGCTCTTCGAGAAGAGCGCGGACCTGCCGCGCATCGGCCTCGCGTCGGCTCGTGCGGAGGGGTTCCTGGAGGGGCCGGGGCTTCCGAGGTGGCTGCACCGGCGGCACCTGGACACGGACCGAGACGCTCACCGATGAGGACCACCGCATGACGCCGCTCGCCCGCCGGGCCCGCGCCGAGTGGGGTCCGCTGTACGCCACCGTGCGCGGCGCGCTGGCGAAGCGGCGGCTGCGGGCGGTGCCGATGTCGGTCGCGGCGGTGTGTCTGACGGGGCTGCTGCAGTTCGTCCAGAACCAGTCGTGGGGCTACCGGTTCGTGCAGGACATCGGGGGCGTGCGCGCCGCGGACCCGCTCTGGCTGGCCCTGCTGCGCACTCCCCTGTCGCTGTTCGTACCGGCGCTGGACCTGCCGGTGTGGGGCGCGCTGGCGCAGATCCTGGTCGTGTTCGGCATCGCCGAGGTGTGCCTGGGCTGGTGGCGGACGCTGACCGTCGCCTACGTCGCGACCCTCGCCGGCACGCTGTACGCCCGCGTCGGCATCGCGCTGGGTCCGCACAGCCCCCTGGGCCTGCCCGCCTCGGACGCCTGGGTGGTGGACACCGGCCCCTCGGCCGCCGTCGTCGGACTCGCGGTCGTCCTGGGCCGGCAGTACGGCGCGTACGTCACCGCGGGCGCGGTGGCGGCGGCGATGGTGGTCGAGGTGGCGCTGAAGGACAACCTCGCCGGCAAGGAGCATCTGGCGGCGATCGCCGGTGTGGTGGCGCTGTACGCGGCGGTGGCGGTGGGGCGGCGGCTGCGGCGCCGGTGGCGTCAGCGGCGGCCGGGCAGCCGGGCCGGTTCGGGGCGGTCGGGCTTGCCGCCGATCCAGTCCTGAAGGGTCCTGCTGAGCCGGGCCCAGCGGCGGTCGTGGTGGTAGGCACGCAGCCCGGCCCTGGCCCGGGCGCGCGGGCGGTCGGCGTAGAAGCGGCGGGCCCAGGCCGATCCGGGCCGGGCCAGGCGCACCGCGCCGACGAGACCCACGAACGGGACGACCACCCCGAAGATCGCGGTACGGGCCTTGCCCTTGCTCAGGGCGACGAGCGAGAAGCAGAAGTTCGCCACGGTGTTCGCGATGACGGCGCCCCGGCCCTGGAGTTCGTCGGCCGAGATGTCGTTGACGCCGAACGGCGAGAACCCGGCGAGCAGCAGCCCGACCATCGCGGCGGTGATGACGACGACCTCGACGCTCTGCCGGCCCTCCTCGGTCCAGTAGACGTCGTCGAGGTGCAGGATCAGGGCGAACTCGTCGAGCACGAGCCCCGCGCCGATGCCGAAGACGATCGCGGCGAGGGCCGCGCCGAAGCCCTGCCGGCCGCTGGCGACCGCGCCGAAACCGCCGATGACGACGAGGCCGACGCCGGGGACCACATGGTGGATGTGCAGCCCGCCGGCCTTCACGTTGCCGAACGGGCCCTTTCCGGCGCGGATCAGCCGGGTGACGACCCGGGTGATCACGAAGGTCAGGACGAAGGCGGTCAGGGCGAGCAGCAGGGGGAGTTTGCCCGGCTCGATGACGTTCCGCTCCAGCCAATGTCCCATGTGCGCACTTTATCCCCGGCCGTGACGGGGACCCTCCTGACCACCGGGTAACCTGCGCCGGTGGCTGCGACCTCTGCGACTCCCTGGCTTGACGGCCTCCGCTTCGCCTTCGGCACGCTCACCGTCTTCCCTGTGAAGGTGACCCGCTGGGACCGCGAGGCCGCCCGGGGCGGCATGCTGCTCGCGCCGCTGGCCGGCCTCGCCGTCGGGCTCTGCGCGGGCGCGGTCGGGGCGCTGCTGGTCCTGGCCGGGGCGAGTGCGTTGCTGGCGGCGGTGGCCGCGGTCGCGGTACCGGCCGTGCTGACCCGGGGGCTGCACCTGGACGGGCTCGCCGACACCGCCGACGGGCTGGGCAGCGGCAAGCCCGCCGAGGAAGCGCTGCGGATCATGAAGCAGTCGGACATCGGGCCGTTCGGCGTGATCACGCTCGTCCTCGTGCTGCTCGGGCAGGTGGCCGCGCTGGCCCAGGCCTACGGCGGCTCGTGGCAGCACGGGATGCTGGCCGCGGTCGTCGCGGCCATGGTGGCCCGGCTGGCGATGAGCCTGGCCGCGGTGGAGGGGGTGCCCGCGGCCCGCCCGGAGGGGCTGGGGGCGGCGGTGGCCGGGGTGGTGCCGAAGGTGGGGGCGTCGGCGGTCACGGTCGCGGTGATGGTGGTGGCGGCGGGGGCCGGGGCGCTGGTGGGGTCGGCCGACAGTCTGCGGGCGCTGCTCGCGGTGGTGGTGGCGGAGGCGGCGACGGACGTGCTGCTGCGGCTGTGCCGGCGGCGGTTCGGTGGGGTGACGGGGGATGTGTTCGGGTGCCTCGCCGAGACCGCGGCCACTGTGGCGCTTGTGGTGTTTTCTTTGGGGGGCTGAAGGTTGCGGAACACACTGCGGCTGCGTTGTGGCTGGTCGCGCCCACGCGGCGGAGCCGTACATGGATACAGCCCCGCACCCCTACGGGGCGCTACCCCTGAAGCGTCCTCAGCAAGTTCTGCGCCACACCCCCAGCTCGTACTTCTTCTCCAGTGAGCTCAGTCTCAGCTTGCGCGACTGCGCGCAGAACTTCGCCGTCGGCAGTTCGTACTCCACGTGGAAGACGGCCTTGTCCGCCTCGATGAACGGCTTCAGGTCGTCGCACTCGCCGTACTGGGCGCACTGCTCGTTGACCGCGAAGTCGAAGTCGGCGACCAGCTGCGGTATCTGGTCCAGGTCGTTCTTCAGGCCCACGGACATGCCCCGGGCGTGGGCCAGCCGGGCGATGAGCCGGTTGTAGCGGAGCTGGTCGGCCGCCTTGAGGGGGAAGCCCGTACGGTTCTTGTAGCCGTCCATGTTGTCGGGCTCCACCGCGTCGAAGCCCTTGTCCTTGCACAGGTCGAAGCGTGCCGCCATCAACGGCTCCAGGACGTCCGTACGGCGGATGTCCAGCCAGCGCTCGCCCTCCCAGCCGTTGCCGCGCCCCAGCACCGACTCGGGGAACTTCTTCGCGTCGGGGCGCCAGTCCTCGAAGGCGCCGGTGGAGAGGTAGCAGATGACCTTGCGGCCCTTGCCGTGCAGCGCGCCGACCGTCGCCCTGGACTGGTCGAAGCCGTCGATGTCGTACACCGACGCCCGCACGGACGTGTCCACGCGGCCGCTCAGTTGCCACTGCCAGGTGACCCCGGGCCTCGGCTGCCACCGCCCGGCGTCGTCCGGGGCTCCGGTGCAGCCGGCGAGCAGGACCAGGGGGACGAGCAGAGGTGCGGTGGTGCGGAGTTTCACCGGGCGGGCTCCAGGGTGTGCGACGGGAGACCCCGTCGATGATCTCCCACCCCGGGGGCCGCGCGGCACACCGAGGCCCACGCGCGGGCCTCGGTGTGCCGCGGTCGCTCCGCGGGTTGCGCCTACGGCAGTTTCAGCGTGACCGCCGACTGCAGCAGCCCCGGTGTGGTCCAGGCCGAGCGCTCACCGGCGTACGGCGTGCCGAACGCCTGCGTGGTGAGCAGGAGTTGCTGTTTCGTGCCCTCCGGCGCGGTCACCGGGACCTGGGTCCCGGAGGGGGCCGTGACGGTGACCGTGCCGCCGATCCGGTAGGCGGTGACCTTGCCGGCGTCCAGCGCGGCCTGCCACGTGGCCCGGTTCTGGAGTTCGGCGCCGATCGCGCTCTCGCGGAGGTTCACGATCGGGGTGTTGTCGGCGAAGATCGCCCGGTAGTCGGCGAGCACCCGGTCCAGGACCGGGTAGAGGACGCGGTCCTCGGCCAGGTTGGACTGGTGGGCGTAGTGCGGGCGGGGGTCGTTGCCGAGGACGTGCCCGAGGTCGGTGTGCGCCTCCTGCAGGACGATGGCGGAGTCGAAGCCGGTGGCCGTGTCCAGCGGTGCGGACAGGCATGTCGACGTCGGGTTGTTCTCGCAGATCCCGCTGCCGCCGTCGGCCCTGGACGTGTAGATCCAGTTGTACTCGTCGGCCATCTCGGCCTTGGTGCCGGTGTTGTAGTACACGTTCATCGGGTAGCGCGGCACGGTCAGGGTGCTGCTGCCGACGGCCCGCTGCCCGGGTTCGCGGGAGTTGTCGGAGCCAGTCCACCGGATGCCGTTCGCGGCCAGGGCGGGCGCGAGGTTCGGGTTGTCCTGCGGCTGCTGCGGCAGGGTCTTCAGACCGGAGTGCTCACCGGTGACCAGCTCGCCGCGGTCGACGGAAAGTCCGTGCTGCACGGCCCAGTTGTAGTTCTGGGAGATCTCCGCCGAGATGTCGGAGCGGCTCACCCACTGTGTGCCGCCGTCGGCGTTCTTCGCGCAGGCCCAGGGGACGACCGAGGTGTCCTGGACGCAGCCGAGGAAGAGGTGGGTGTACGTGTGGTTCATCCAGCGGTACTTGGCCCTGTCCGCGAGCAACTGGTCGGCCAGCGCGTCCGTGCCGCCGTTGTCCGCCTTCCACTCCTCCCCCGCGCCCGCGTTGAACACCATGTCCAGGGTGAAGCCCTGCGTCTGCTCCCAGGCGGCCGCGTACTGGGCGTCGGCGGCCGTCATCCGGATCGGCGCGGTGGTGTCGGTGCTGCCGTCGCCGCAGTCGATGTCGCCGGGCGTGCAGTTGCGTGCGGCGTCCCAGCGGGCGTCCGAGGCGAAGATGTCGTCGACGTGCACGGCGAAGTAGTTCCGGGCCCGGCCCAGGTGGACTCCCTGGGTGAGCCATTCGACGATGCCCCGGGCCAGCACCCTGAACTGCTGCTGGTACTGGTTGTAGGCGAAGGTCAGCACCAGTTCGCGGCGCCCGTCGTGGGCGTACTCGCCGAGCAGGCTGCCGGTGCCCGTGCCGCCCGGCACCGGGATGTCGACATAGCTGGTGAAGCCGGTGCGGGGCGTGCCGACGAAGCCGTAACTCTCCGGAACGGACGGGGAGTTGTCCTCGAAGGCGACCTCGCCGTCGAGGTAGCCGAAGGCCGCCGACCTGCCGGCGGCGGTGACGGTCGCCGTGTCGCCGTCGAGGGTGCCGGAGTACGAGCTGTAGCCGAGGCCGACCTCGGGGTGCGCCCAGGTGTAGGCGTCGACCTGCGGGATGCCGTACGTCTTCTCGTAGGTCTCCAGGGCCGTCTGCTCGGCCGAACCGGCCCCGAACGGGGCCTCGTCGGGTAACACGACACCCTGGAACTTCGCGCGGGGTGTGCCGTTCACCGTGTCGCCGAGGAACGCGCCGGTGATGACCGGGCGGCCGGGGTCGTTCAGCTTCACGGTCGTGTACGGGACGCCCTCGCTCCTGAGCTGGGCCGTGATGGCCGCGACGGGGCTGTCCCCGTTGTCGACGACCAGCACCCTGAGGTCGATGCGCGGTGCGGTGGCGGCCGAGGCGCCGGGCGCGCCGAGTCCCAGCGTGATCAGACCGGCCGCGGTCGTGGCTATGGCCGTGGTTCTCCATCGGTGCGTTCTGTGCGCCAATGCGGGTCCCCTCCCCCAGAGAATCCCCTTGCGCCTCCTGGTGGAGGAGCCGAGCGGGATCAGCGGAAATCATGCGAAGCGGCAGGCGGCCCCGCCCACCGGAACGCGACGAGTGTGGCCCAGGTCACCCGGCGCGAGGGAGGGAAGTGGCCACGACGCCACCCGCAGGTGAACGCCCGCAGGAATGAGCGAACGCATCCACACGCGTAGGCTCGTCCCGGGTGTTCGCCGACAGGGTGAAGGCCCCGGTGGCAACGCGCCCCCAGGTCACTGCCTAGGGTCGCTTCCCGGGCCCGGTCGACCCACCCACTCGGCCACAGCAACTCAACATCGGAAGCGAGATTCCACCACCGTGACTGCTCTCACTCTCAGCACCTCAGCGGCGCCCGGCCTCCGGGCCGACGCGATCGTGATCGGTGTCGCCAAGGGCACGGGTTCCCGGTCCGGGAACCTGGTCGTAGCGCCGGGCGGGGAGGCCGTGGACAAGGCCTACGACGGCAAGCTCGCCGACGTCCTGGAGACCCTCGGTGCCTCGGGTGCCGAGGGCGAACTGACGAAGCTGCCCTCGCCGGCCGGCTTCAAGTCCCCGCTCGTCATCGCGGTCGGCCTGGGCGCCGTGCCCGACGACGGCGCCGGCTACGGCGCGGAGGCGCTGCGCCGGGCGGCCGGCGTCGCGGCCCGCACGCTGAACGGCGCGAAGAAGGCGGCCTTCGCGCTGCCGGTCGAGGACACGGCCGCCGTCGGCGCGATCGCCGAGGGTGTGCTGCTCGGCGCCTACTCCTTCGACGTCTACAAGGACAACGGCACCAACGGGAAGGCGAAGAACGGCAAGGCGCCGCTCGCCGAGGCCACGCTGCTCGGCGGCAAGCCGCGGGACGCGGCCCACAAGGCGGCCCTCGCCCGCGCCACCGCGGTCTCCGAGGAGCTCAACCGGGCCCGCGACCTGATCAACACCCCGCCGAACGACCTCACGCCGGCCGCGTTCGCCTCGATCGCCCAGGAGGCGGCCAAGGAGCACGGCATCAAGATCCAGGTGCTCGACGACAAGGCGCTCGTCAAGGGCGGCTACGGCGGCATCCTCGGCGTCGGCGGCGGCTCGGCCGCGACCCCGCGGCTGGTGAAGCTGTCGTACACGAGCCCCGAGGCGGACAAGCACCTCGCCTTCGTCGGCAAGGGCATCACCTACGACTCGGGCGGTATCTCGCTCAAGCCGGCCGGGCACAACGAGACGATGAAGTGCGACATGAGCGGCGCGGCGGCGGTCTTCGCGGCCGTCGTCTCGGCGGCGCGGCTCGGCCTGCGGGTCAATGTGACCGGGTGGCTGGCGCTCGCCGAGAACATGCCGTCCGGCTCCGCCGTGCGCCCGGGTGACGTGCTGCGCATGTACAGCGGCAAGACGGTCGAGGTGCTCAACACGGACGCCGAGGGCCGGCTGGTCCTCGCCGACGCGCTGTGGGCGGCGTCGGCGGAGAACCCGGACGCGATCGTCGACGTGGCGACGCTGACCGGAGCGATGATGCTGGCGCTGGGCAGCCGGACGTTCGGGATCATGGCCAACGACGACGCGTTCCGTACGGCGATCCACGACGCGGCCGAGGAGGTCGGCGAGCCGGCGTGGCCGATGCCGCTGCCGGAGCACCTGCGCAAGGGGATGGACTCCCCGACCGCCGACATCGCGAACATGGGTGAGCGGATGGGCGGCGGCCTGGTGGCCGGGCTCTTCCTGCGGGAGTTCGTGGGTGAGGGGATCACCTGGGCGCACCTGGACATCGCGGGGCCGGCGTTCAACGAGGGCGGGCCCTTCGGGTACACGCCGAAGGGCGGGACCGGGTCCGCGGTGCGGACGCTGGTGCGGCTGGCCGAGCTGACGGCCGAGGGTGACCTGGGCTGACGTCGGTTTTTGTGGACGGGACCTCGCGCGCGGGTAGGGCGGGGTCCCGTCGCCCACTGACTCGGTCCGCTCCGTCGTCGGGCGACTGCGGGCCGTGGGGGTTGCTCGCGCCCACGCGGCGGAGCCGCATGTCGAACACAGCCCCGCGCCCCTTACGGGGCGCTGTCCTCGGGGCGTTATCAAGTGAGCGTGTGGTGTCTCACACCCCAGCCCGGCGTCTCGTTCACCTCCGACAAGTGCGAAGATGGGGCTCGGCAGGACAGGGCCCCACCACAGGGCCGAAGAAGAGCGGCCGGACACCAGCCGACCGACCGGTCAACCACCCGTATGGGAAAAAGGTGCCCGGCGTACGGCGCACATGCATGGAGGACGTGACGTGGCGAACGACGCCAGCACCGTTTTCGACCTAGTGATCCTCGGCGGTGGTAGTGGCGGTTACGCCGCGGCCCTGCGCGGGGCGCAGCTGGGCCTGGACGTCGCCCTGATCGAGAAGGACAAGGTCGGCGGTACCTGCCTGCACCGGGGTTGCATCCCCACCAAGGCCCTGCTGCACGCGGGCGAGATCGCCGACCAGGCCCGCGAGAGCGAGCAGTTCGGCGTCAAGGCCACCTTCGAGGGCATCGACGTGCCGGCCGTCCACAAGTACAAGGACGGCGTCATCGCCGGTCTGTACAAGGGCCTGCAGGGTCTGATCGCGTCCCGCAAGGTGACGTACATCGAGGGCACGGGGCGTCTCTCCTCCCCGACCTCCGTCGACGTGAACGGCCAGCGCATCCAGGGCCGGCACGTCCTGCTCGCGACCGGCTCCGTGCCGAAGTCGCTGCCCGGCCTGGAGATCGACGGCAACCGCATCATCTCCTCCGACCACGCCCTCGTCCTGGACCGCGTGCCGAAGTCCGCGATCATCCTGGGCGGCGGGGTCATCGGCGTCGAGTTCGCCTCCGCCTGGAAGTCCTTCGGTGCGGACGTCACCGTCATCGAGGGCCTCAAGCACCTCGTCCCGGTCGAGGACGAGAACTCCTCCAAGCTTCTTGAGCGCGCGTTCCGCAAGCGCGGCATCAAGTTCAACCTGGGCACCTTCTTCTCGAAGGCCGAGTACACCGCCGACGGTGTCAAGGTCACCCTCGCCGACGGCAAGGAGTTCGAGGCCGAGGTCCTGCTCGTCGCCGTCGGCCGCGGCCCGGTCTCGGCCGGCCTCGGCTACGAGGAGCAGGGCGTCGCCATGGACCGCGGTTACGTCCTGGTCGACGAGTACATGCGGACGAACGTCCCGACCATCTCCGCCGTCGGTGACCTGGTCCCGACCCTCCAGCTCGCGCACGTCGGCTTCGCCGAAGGCATCCTGGTGGCGGAGCGTCTGGCCGGTCTGAAGACCGTTCCGATCGACTACGACGGTGTCCCCCGGGTCACGTACTGCCACCCGGAGGTCGCCTCCGTGGGTATCACCGAGGCCAAGGCCAAGGAGATCTACGGTGCGGACAAGGTCGTCGCCCTGAAGTACAACCTGGCGGGCAACGGCAAGAGCAAGATCCTCAACACCGCGGGCGAGATCAAGCTCGTCCAGGTGAAGGACGGTGCCGTGGTCGGCGTCCACATGGTCGGCGACCGCATGGGCGAGCAGGTCGGCGAGGCCCAGCTGATCTACAACTGGGAGGCGCTGCCCGCCGAGGTCGCCCAGCTCATCCACGCCCACCCGACGCAGAACGAGGCGATGGGCGAGGCCCACCTGGCCCTGGCCGGCAAGCCGCTTCACTCGCACGACTGACCCTCGGTCGACACACGCGACGACTCAGACTTCCGCAATTCGTAAGGAGCAACCGAAACCATGGCGGTTTCCGTAACCCTTCCGGCGCTCGGCGAGAGCGTCACCGAGGGCACCGTCACCCGCTGGCTGAAGGCCGAGGGTGAACGCGTCGAGGCCGATGAGCCGCTGCTCGAGGTCTCGACCGACAAGGTCGACACCGAGATCCCGGCCCCCGCCTCGGGCATCCTGGCCTCGATCAAGGTCGCCGAGGACGAGACCGTCGAGGTGGGCGCCGAGCTGGCGATCATCGACGACGGCACCGGCGCCCCGGCCCCCGCCGCACCGGCTCCGGCCGCCGAGCCGACCCCGGCTCCGGCCGCTGCCCCCGCCCCGGCCCCGGTGGCCGAGGCCCCCGTCGCTCCAGCCCCGGCCCCCGCCGCCCCCCCGGCCGCGCCGGCCGGTGGCGCCTCGGGCACGGACGTGGTCCTGCCCGCGCTCGGTGAGTCCGTCACCGAGGGCACCGTCACCCGCTGGCTGAAGTCGGTCGGCGAGGAGGTCGCGGAGGACGAGCCGCTGCTCGAGGTCTCCACCGACAAGGTCGACACCGAGATCCCCGCGCCGGTCGCCGGTGTGCTGCTGGAGATCGTCGTCGCCGAGGACGAGACCGCCGAGGTCGGCGCCAAGCTCGCCGTCATCGGCGCCCCGGGTGCCGCTCCGGCGGCCGCCCCGGCTCCGGCCGCGCCCGCTCCGGCGCCCGTCGCCGCTGCCCCGGCG
>NZ_JBHXSK010000093.1:0-25608 GCF_042716195.1 Streptomyces sp. NPDC058683 | reverse complement strand
GACGAGCCGCACGGCCGACGTCCGTCCTAGTGCCGAGCGAGCCGGGCAGCGATTCTCCGTGGCACCCACACACGCGGTACGAGGACGCCCCCCGGGCGTGCTCAGGACGGTGCGAGGGCGGGCAGGAGACGCAGGGCGTTCCCGCGGTTGATGTGACCGCGCTCCTGGTCGCCGAGGGCGGGATCCCTGTCCAGAGCGGGAGTTGTCACATCGGCGACCACCCGGGTGGGGGTCGGCGGCCAGTCGCTTCCGTAGAGGATGCGGGAGGAGCCCGCCACGGCCAGAAGAGTGGGGGTGGCCGACGGGGACATGGGCGCGGCCGTGTCGTAGTAGAAGCGGTGCAGGTAGTCGCGGACGCGGCCGGGATCGACGGCGGGGACGAGCTGGCGCCCGAAGACCTCGATCCGGCTCGCGATGTAGGGGAGGTACCCGCCGCCGTGCGGGAGGATGAACGTGAGCCGCGGGAAACGGTCCAGAGTGCCGTTCATGATCAGGCTCAGTGCGGCGCGGGTCGTGTCCATGAGGAAGTCGCACACGAACGGCGGTACACCCTCGGGGGCGCCGGAGCTGTTCACCTGCATGGGGTGCGTGCTGATCACAGTGGCGCGTTCGTTGAGTTCCGCCATGATCGGGTCGAGCCCGGGGTCGCCCAGATACGTGCCGCCCGTGCTGGTGCGCGCACTGACGCCCACCGCGCCGAGCTGGTCCATCCCATGGGTGACGGACCAGCGGGAGAGCTCGGCGTCGTCGAGGAAGACGGGTGTGAAGAAGGCGAAGCGGCCGGAGTGCCGGACGGTGAGTTCGCCCGCGGCCTCGAGGGCGACACGCGTGCTCTCCTTGCGTGTCGCCGCGTCCTGGAAGCGTCCCAGCATGGCGACGGTGAGGATGCTGGTGCGCGTGCCGGTCAGATCCATCAGGTCCAGGGCGGCGGCCTCGTCCCACCGGGTCCACGGCGGCAGCCCGTCACGGTCCGCGATCCCGTTCTTCTCGGCCCACCGCACCCATTCGGGGGCGGTGTAGTGGTGGTGGACGTCTATTCGTTCGTGCCGGGCGTCGTCGGCGCTCAGCGCGGTGCGCAGGCCTATGTCGCCCGGAGTCTGCTGGTCGGTGGTCTCGGCGGCTTGAGGCATGGATGGGCTCCCTGTGGTGGAACGGTTCGAGGGCGTCGGAGAGCGGGATCAGCGGCTGGAGAGCGGAATCAGCGGCTGAGGAGGCCTTGCAGAACGTGCGTCAGCTCGTCCTCGGGGTTCGCGGGGAGGTCGCCGGAGCGCCAGGCGACCATTCCGTCGGGGCGCACGAGCACCGCGCCCTGCGGGGTGACGCCGTGCGTGGCGGCCCAGTCCTCGGCACCGGCGGCCAGGGCGGGCGAGGTGTCGAGGTCGAATTCCGGGCCGGCGCCGGCGCGGTAGGACACCAGGGGCACGTCGAGCTTGGCCGCCGCGGCGTGGGCGGCCGACGGCCACGGCCCGTCCGCAAGGCCGCAGAGGAGGACGAAGGACCGCTCGTACAGGTCGATGGTCGACTTGGTGTCCCCGTCGTGCACGACGCTCATGTGCGGGGCCCGGGTGCCGGGGTCCGCCTGCAGGCGAAGCGTCTGCGGGATGGTCGGCGCGTCGGTGTCGGCGCCGGACACGGCCGTGGAGACATAGCGGTAGCCGAGGGACACGGTCATCAGGTCCGTGCTCTGGCCCCCGCCCTGCGCGGCGGTGTAGCCGGGGTGCTGCTCGCGTGCGGCCTGCTCGATGGCCCGGGCACTCGTGGCCAGGGCGACCGGGCGCCGTTCGTTCTCGTAGGTGTCCAGCAGGCCCTCGCCCGCCCAGCCGTGCAGTACGGCCGTGATCTTCCAGGCGAGGTTGTGCGCGTCCTGGATGCCCGTGTTGGATCCGAAGGCGCCGGTGGGGGGCATCTCGTGGGCCGAGTCACCGATGAGGAAGACGCGTCCCTGCCGATAGCGGTCGGCGACCCGGTCCGCCGCGTGCCACGGGGCGCGTCCCGTGACCTCGACGTCCAGGTCCCGTACGCCGGCGGCGGCTCTGATGTGGTCGGTGATGCGCGTGTCGGTGAAGGACTCGAGCGTCTGGCCGCGCTCGGGGAACCACGGGACGTGGAAGACCCACTTCTCCTCGTTGTCGACGGGCAGCAGGACCCCGTCGCCCTCGGTTCCGTTCAGGTAGCACACGAGGAACCGCTTGTCCCCCACCACCTGACGGAGGAGCTTGCTGCGGAAGGTGACGCTCACGTTGTGGAACAGGTCGCCCCCGCCGCTCTGCCCGATGGCCAGCCGCTCGCGCACGGGGCTGCGCGGCCCGTCGGCCGCCAGCAGGTAGGCGGTGCGCATCGAGTACGTCCGGCCGCTCTCCCGCTCGCGCAGTTCGCACGTCACGCCGTCCGGGTCCTCGGTGAAGGAGATCAGCTCCGTACCGAAGCGCACGTCCCCGCCCAGTGCACGGGCGTGTGCCAGCAGGACCGGCTCCAGGTCGTTCTGGCTGCACGCGCACCGCCGGGTGGAGCACACGTTCGTCTCGGGGGCTGGGCCGGTGAGACGGGCCGAGAGCCATCTGCTCTCACCGCCCGACAGCTTGTCCGTCTGCATGATGCCGTGATTGCCGGACAGGACGGCCGCGGCCTTTCTGATGTCCGGTTCCAGCCCGGCGGTGCGGAACAACTCCATCGTGCGCATGTTGTTTCCCCGGCCCCGGGGATGTTCGGAAGTGGCGGCCCGGCGCTCGGCGACCATATGGGTGACGCCCAGTCTTCCCAGAAACACCGACGCGGACAGTCCGACAAGCGAACCGCCCACGATCAACACCGGCACCATTTCCTCGTCGCGCGTTTCCACAGCCCGTCCTCCTCCAGTGACCAAGCGGTAGTTCGGGCAGCGATTCGCATTCATGGCGGCCCTCGATCCGAACCTGTCACAGGCCCCCGGGGTCGGCAATCGAACCTTCCCCCGGACGGCACACTCTGCTTTTCCGTTCCCGTGCCGTGCCGACGATGTGGGTCCGCGTCAGGGTGAATCGCGTTTTCCCTTTCCGAGTGGCGTCAATGCATTCCGAGACTGCAGCCGACCTGTGCCACCGTGGGAAGAGAAGAAGGGCCGTCGATGACTCAGATGCAGGAGCAGGAGATCGCGGACGAGACAGCCCGGGCGGTGGACGCGGCATCCCGTGGTTGCCCGGAGTACCGGGCCAACCCGCACCCCCTCTACCGGCACCTGCGGGAGAATGCGCCGGTCTGCCGCATCACCCCGCCCCACGGTGTGCACTCGTACCTGATCACCCGGTTCGAGGACGCGAAGGCCGCCCTTGCCGATCCCAGGATCAGCAAGGACATGTACGCGGCCATCGACGCCTACCGGTCCATCTTCGGCGACTCCTCCATCGCCCTGGACGACAACATGCTGTTCGCCGACCCGCCGAAGCACACGCGGCTGCGCCGGATCGTCAGTCGTGCCTTCGTGCCCCGCCGTATCGAGGCGCTGCGCCCACGGATCCAGGAGCTCACCGACAAGCTGCTCGACAACTGCTCCACTCTGCAGCCCGTCGATCTGCTGTCGGCCTTCGCCTTCCCGCTGCCCCTGCAGGTGATCTGCGAGCTCATCGGCGTCCCCGAGGCGGAGCGGCAGGAGGTCCAGCAGTGGTGCAGCGTCGTCGCGCGGACCGGTTTCAGCAAGAAGGACAAGGACCGGCTGGCCGAGGCGGAGAACACTCTCCGGGAGTACTTCGAGGTCCTGATCGCCCGTAAGCGCAAGGCCCCCGAGGACGACTTGCTCAGCGTCCTCATCCAGACGAGCGACGAGCAGGAGTCGCTGACGGACGGTGAATTGCTGTCCACCCTGTGGGTGCTGCTGTTCGCGGGCCACAAGACGACCGCCTACCTCATCGGCAACGCCGTCTACACCCTGCTCACCCATCCCGATCAGCTCAGGCAGGTGATCGCCTCGCCCGACCTCCTCCCGAACGCGATCGAGGAGATCATCCGCTTCGAGGGCTCGGTCGAGAACGCGACCTTCCGCCACGCCCTGGAGGACATCACCATCGCGGGGACGCTCATTCCCAAGGGCTCACTGGTACAGATCGCGGTCACCTCGGCCAACCGGGACGCCGCCGCCTTCGAGGACCCCGACACCTTCGACATCGCCCGGCCGGGCGTACAGAGCAAACACCTGGCCTTCGGTACGGGGCCGCACTTCTGCCTCGGCGCACCGCTGGCGAGGATGGAGATGCAGATCGCCCTGGCCTCGCTCTTCCGCCGCTTCCCGAACCTCTCCCTGGCCCAGCCGGCCGACGAGGCCAAGTGGCTCACCGTGCCCTTCCCCGCCTTCCGGGGCCTGACCGAACTGCCCGTCGTCCTGGACCCCTCCAGGATCCTGGACGACTGGGCGTCCGGGATGGTCGACATCGCGTGAGCGGACCGGCCGGCGACCGCACCCCGGTCCGTGCCCTGGCGCGCCGCGGCGAGGACCCGACGCTGCAACCATCGGCTCATAGCAGCGTCCACGGCGTCACCGTCGAGCCGGGCGCACAACCCGCGCACGGTCCTCGGCCACACACTCACCGGCCTTGCCGTGCCTGTGCCACCCCACCCGAAGTAGCAACACAGGCTCTGTACGAGGAAGCCGCGGAGGGACCTGGTCAGAGGATGGACAGGCACGGAGTGCAGGGTCGGAGACGCCAATCAGTTGTCACTCGTGGCCGAGATCTTCTTCGGAGTGCAGGCGCCACCCGTCGTACCGCTTGACCAGGACGAAGGCGGTGCGCTCAAAAACGTCGTAGTACCCGGAATCCGGGTCGTGGCCATACGTGAACCAGAGCGCCTCGACCCGCGCCGTGTCCGAGGTCTCGCTGACGACGGTCACCTTTTCCAGTGTGGACACGGCGCCGAATCCATCGGTTTTTTCGCGGTTGTGCGCTTTGGCGTACTCGGCGCAAAAGTCAGCAGGGCTCTGGTAGAGCATCTGAACCTCTTGGGTGCGGGTTGCGGCCGGTTCGTATGAGCATGATGGCATTGTCGTCGCTCACGGAAGCCGTAGCTGCTCGGCTCGGACCGCGCTTCCCGCTCGGGTTCCAGGGCGTTGAGGATCACAGCCTGCAAGGCGCTGTCCCTCATGACCCACCTTCAGGGTTTTCTGTGAACACCCGGCGATCCACTGCCCGATCGCGTACACCGACGTACTGCCGGCCAGCACCGCGGCCAGCGCGCCCCCGACCGCCGTCGGCAACCGATGCCGGATCCCTCGCGCGTCCCGCAGATCAGAAACCTCCGACAGGGCCGCGACCAGGCTTTCCTGCCCGTTACGGGGCACGGCATTCCACGGTGTGATCTGAAGGCGTGGACAACCTCAAGATCACCCGAGCCGTGCCCGCCCCGTCAATTCGCTCTGGACCACCACGCAAAGTCCTCGCACGAGCGCTCTCCGACTTTTGCGGTCGGCAGCGAGGTGGACCTTGCTGGTCAACTCGTCGAGGGAGCGTCCGAGCGGAGTGGCTTTCCGCCCGCACCTGCTCGGATGCCGGATGCGCCGTCGCACTTTCCGCTCGGGATCGGGAGTCGCGTTCGGCGAGTTCGCGGTGAGCCAGAACAAGCAGGTCGCCTGGCAGGCGCGTTTGGCCGGCGTCATTCGTCTTGAGCGATGAAGCCGGCCAGAGCGGCGGCGACGGCGTCGGGTTGTTCGTCCGGGATGAAGTGTCCTGCGTCCGGCACGACAATCCCGGTGATGTTGTCGGCCCACAGCCTGAGGGAAGCTGCCATGTCAGGGATGGAGCCGTGGCTGCTGGAAATTCCGAGAACCGGCACCGTCAAGTGCTGTTGTTCAAGGGCCTCGTGGTTCTTCCGCGCCGATTCAGCGGCGTCTCGGTAGTAGGCCAGGGAGGCGCGGACTCCGCCGTCAGCGGCGACGGCCGCGGCGTACTGCTCGATCTCGGCGTCGTCGAAGGTGTCGGGGGAGAGGGTTTTGGCCTTCAGGAACCAGCCGACGTAATCGCGTTCGCGGCCCGAGAGCAGTGTCTCGGGCAGGCCGGGCACGAGATGGAATGCGAAGTGCCAAGTCTTCCAAGCCACTTCGGGGTCGGTCGGGATGGCGTCGGGGAGTGTGATGCCCGGGATTCCGGCGTCGAGCAGTGCGACGCCACGCAGCCGGCTCTCGTACTTCAAGGCGAGGGAGAAGGCGACCCACGCGCCGATGTCGTGGGCGACCAACCAGTATGTGGAAACTCCGAGCGCGTTCACGGCGGCGTGGACATACGCGGCGACCGTGTGCGTGTCGTAGCTGCCGTCCGGGCGTTCGGAGTGGCCCTGGCCCGGCAGATCGATCGCGATGACGTGGAATCGGTCGGCCAGTTGGGGCATCACCTTTCGCCATGCCCACCAGGTTTGCGGGAATCCGGCGAGCAGCACGACGGCTGGGCCGTTCGGCTGACCGCCCTCGACCGCATGAAGTCGGATGCCGCCCGCGTCGACCCAGCGGTGAGTGAAGCCGGCCAGGTCGTGCAACGGCAGGTCGCGGACAGGGTTGTCGGCGGCTTGGGCGGTCATTGCAGGGTCGGTCATGGTTTTCCTTCATCGGTGTCGGGTGTGCTGGTTCGGTGTGTCGGCCGAGGCGAGGCCCGCGAGCGTGGCGAACACGACGAGAGCGGCGAGCATGGTGCGCGAGATCCGTGTTGGTGCCGGATCTCATAAATGCGCAAATCGAATATTTATAGCCCTTAGTCCGATTATGGACTCGCCTGAGGTGCCCAGCCGGAGTGCGCGATCGAGGGTGGAGGACACAGAGCCACTCGGGTACGCGGTGACTGCAGTACGCTCACCTCTACCGCGAGACTTGACGGGGTTTCATGGAGCAGAAAGGAAAGGGGCGGAGTCACTTGGTGCGGCGCTCGCTCAGGTGACGGCGGTGGCGGGGCGGCTGAGGGTGCTGGTGAGGGTCGTCGCAACGACGGCGACGGCGAGGATCAGGGTGGCGACGTCCTGGTTGATGGTCTGGTCGAGGAGTCCCAGGGCCAGTGTGGGCACGATCGCGCCGGTGTAGGCGAACAGGAAGTACGTGGAGAGCAGATCCGCCCTGCGGCGTGGGTCGGCGAGCCGCTGGGTGATTGCGACACCGCGGCGGAAGGCCAGGCCGATGCCGGTACCCGCCAGCAGCGTTCCGGCAGCGAACGCCGGCAGTGACCGTGTCCACAGTCCGGCCTCGAACACCGCGACGCCCGCTACGAGGAACGCCGGCGCCGGCCGGCGCCGGGAGATCCACCGCTCCGGGGTGGCCACCTGCGCGATCAGGGCGACGATGAACAGCAGCCCGACCTCTGCGCCGACAGCTGCGACGTTGTGGACGTGCAACTCCTAACGGAGGAAGGAGGGCACCAGCGACGAGAACAGTCCGCTGACCGCGAACGCGGCGAGGACGGCTGTGGCGGCCCGCAGGAACTCGCTTCGCGCCGGCCGCCGGTCGGGAAAGGCCGGGCGGCGCACGGACAGTGCAGGGAGCTGCCGGGCCGTAACAGTCTCTGGGGTGACGATGACGGCCAGGAACGCCGGCACCAGGGTGGCGAGGTAGACCCAGAACACCAGGTGTGTGGGGTCCGCCCCGTATTGCGCGAACAGGCCGGCGACGACGGTGCCCAGCCCCAGGCCGCCCATGTTCGCCGCGGTGGAGACGGTCGACACCCGCCGGATGTGCTCGGCTCCGGCGAGCTCGCCCAGCGCCGCGGTCGCCGTGGCGGTGAAGACACCGGTACCCAGGCCGCACAGGAACCGTGCCGCCAGCAGGGTCCCGACATCGTCGGCCAGGAGGAACAGTGCCGTGCTCGTGGCCGCGGCGAGCACAGCGGCAGCCAGGAGGGGGGCGGCGGCCCGCGCGGTCGGACAGCGACGCGAACACCATCAGCGCTCGCATGCACAACGGTGGCGGACACCCTCGCCCGGACAGCATCGGCGAACGTTGACGGCGATTCCTGAAAACGGATCCGTGTGGTGCGGGTCGCGGATCGGTGAGGCGGGCGCGGTGTGCCTGCAGTAGTTCGGCTTCGTGGCCGGCATGCTGCTCGTGGACCGGCAGATCAGCGCAGGTAGGCATGCGGTGCCCGGGTTTGGGCCGTGTGGTTGGGGTGGTTGGAGTTGGCGATGGTGAACTGCCGCAGATCGAGCGGAGGCCTCCCGCGTGTCCGTTGAACAGCCCTAATAGAAGAGATCAAGTTCGAGTGATGTTCGAACGCTGGTGAGCGGGTCAGGCGGCGACCGGTGAGGCCTGGATGCGGCTGACGGCACGCAGCATCTCGTCCCGGTTCTTCGCTCTCTTGATCCAGTACGGCCGGGTGACGCATGGTCGCATCCCGTCCGCGACGGTGTTCGTTGGTCAGCTGGGGGCTGATCGGCGAGGAGCCCGTCGATCGTATGGATCTCTGGAGGAGACATCGTGAACCACGAGGAAATGGTCGCGTTGTGGGAGCAGCACACGGCGTACGAGTTCGTGGTCAAGGACGCGGACCTGGCAGTGGCCACGATGGTGGAGGACGCCAGTGTGATGCATCTGCCGACGATGAGCGGTGGTTTCGGCAAGAAATACCTACGGGGTTACTACCGCGACATCTTCATTCCTGGCATTCCGCAGAACACCATCACGGAGACGGTGGACCGGTCGGTGGGCGACGACTTCCTCGTCGAGGAGATCATCATGCGGATGCCGCACGACCAGGAGATCCCCTTTCTGCTGCCCGGACTCGCACCGACCGGACGGACCATCGAAGTGCCGCTGGTGGCGATGGTGAAATTCCGCGACGGCCTGATGGCGAGCGAACGGCTCTACTGGGACCAGGTCGCAGTGTTCACCCAGGTCGGTCTGATCGCCGCCGAGGGCCTGCCCATGGCCGAATTCACCGAGGTCACCCGATTCCTGCGGGAGAAGGTCACGTCCTGACCGCACAGGGGATCACGGGTCTTGCTGGTCAAGACGCGGAATGCACATCCGGTTGCGTCAACGGGTGGGCCACGTGCGCCCGAGCCCCCGAGGGGCGAACCGAGGGACGCAAGAGGCGGTGCAGGCGGAATTCGCTACATGACGCGAAGTGGCGGCTCCCCAGGATCTGGGCCAGAACCCGTTCTCGTGTTCAGCTCTGCGGTGGGATGTCCAAGGACCGGATGAGCTGGGCCAGCTCTTCACGGAAGAGCTTTTCCGGGCTGAGGGCCTGGGTCTGCAGGTGGCCGTAGATCTCCAGTGACACCAGGCCGTGCAGGTGGCTCCAGATGCGCAGGGCGAGGGCTACGGCGGCCGGGGGCAGGTCGGGGAAGGCCGGGCGGACCTTGTCCAGCAGGCCGAGGTCGAAGTCGGACCACTCGAAGTCGCTTTCCGAGTAACGGAGTTCGGCGTGCGGCCAGGCCGTGGCAGCGAGTGCGGTGATGCCGGTGCAGACGCGGCGGGCGGCTTCCGGAGCGGCGCCGCCCTCGGGCGGCCGGTAGCCGGGGACGGGGTCGCCATAGATGAGGCGGAAGCCCTCGGGGTTGGCCAGCGCCCAGTTCCTGAAGGCGCGGGCCCATGCCTGGATCCGGGCGGCCGGATCCTGAGCAGGGGCGGCGTCCCAGGCGGCGTCCACGGTGTCGGCCAGTGACGTGTAGACGTTGTTGATCAGCGTGGTGACCAGGTCGTCGCGGGTGGCGAAGTAGCCGTAGATGGCGTTGGCCGTCATGCCCATCTCGCGCGCGATGGCCCGCAGCGTGATCGCGTCCGGTCCCCCCGAGGCCATCAACTCCAGCGCGACCTTCTTGATCTCTGCGGTCGTCTCGGCCCTCAGTCGCTCGCGGCGCCCCTTGGTGTTTCCCACGCTTTCCATGACCACCTACTCTACAGCGTCACAATACTGCGTGCCGTATTAATACTTCACGCCGTATAGTCTCTGCGCGCAGTGAAGACAGTCGACGGTACGAGCAACCACCCAGGGAGAGCCATGCACATCGGAGTCATCGGGGCCACGGGCGGCATCGGTAGTCGCGTCGTCACCGAAGCCCTCGACCGGGGACATCACGTCACGGCGTTCAGCCGTGACGCCACGCGGATCGACGAGGACCGCAGGAACATCGTCTGGAAGAGCGTCGACGTCCTGGACTCCGATGCCGTCGCCGCCGTCATACCCGGCCTCGACGTACTGATCAGCGGATTCCAGCCCGGAAACGCCACCAAGGACATAGCCGACACCGTGGCCCGCTCGATCGCCGATCCCACGGTGTACGCCACCGCAGCGCGAGCACTCCTGAAGGCGCTGGAAAGCCACCCACGGACCCGGCTCATCGTCATCGGCGGTGCCGGCAGCCTGGAGACCGAGCCCGGAGTCGTACGGGCCGACTCCGACGAACTCCTGCACGCAACCCTCGACAAGATCGGCCTGCCGAGGGAGTACGCCGCCGCGGTGCGCGGCCACCGCGACGCCCTGAACGTCCTGCGCACCTCCAACCGGCTGTGGACCTATTTCAGCCCCGCGGAGGACATCGCACCCGGCGAACGTACGGGCCGGTTCCGGATCGGTGGCGACCAGCCGGTACTCGACGCGGAAGGGCGCAGCCGTATCTCCATGGAGGACTCCGCCGTCGCCCTTGTCGACGAGGCCGAACTGCCGCGCTTCGTCCAACGCCGCTTCACCATCGGCTACTGACCGACACCCACATGCCAAGGCTGCATCTGCCGGATGGCCCCGAGTGTGCGCCGCCGCGCCGACAGGACCGGAGAGCCACGGAAGTGCGTTCGGGATCCCTGTGGGGAAGTCCATGGACTTCCCCACAGGGAATGTCGTGGCCGTTCGCAGACGCCGAGGACTACGTGATCGTGACCGTCACGAACATGCCCCTGACCAGCAGGAATAGCGAACCGCAACTGGAGTATTAGGCCCCGTTGTGAAAGTGGTGCGGTCGCCCGAAGGGCGGGCCATGCGGGCAGGCGCCGCTTCGTATCAGGCTCTGGAGGGCCGCTGTCCCTGGGAGCCGTCGGCCGAGAGCGGAAGACTGCGCAGCGAGAGTGCGCTCGGCGCCGGCAGCGCTCCGTGGGCCGCCTCGGCGCGGAACGACTGGAGGAAGTACGCCACCAGGCGCCGGGACGCCGCACGGTCACCCGGCAGTGCGGTGACCAGACCGCAGTGGGACAACAGGGCTACGGCAAAGTCGGAGGGGTGGAAGTCGGTCCGCAGCGCGCCCGCCGCCTGAGCCCTGCGGACCAGGGTCATGAAGTCCCGCTCGGCCTGTTCCCGTAGCGGCGCGTGTTCTCGCGTGCTGTCCGGAAAGGCCGCGACGAACGCGGCCGGGAAGCCCCGTTCCTCCCGCTGTAGTTCGCAGACCGTCTCGACCAGCCGCTGGAAGCCCTGCCACGGATCGGGGTCGGCCAGCGCCTCGGTGAGCGCCTGAGCACAGGTGTCCATCTGGTGCGCGAACGCGGCCCGCACCAGGGCGTCCCGCGTCGGGAAACGCCGGTACAGCGTCGCCACGCCGACCCCCGCCCGTCGGGCCACGGTCGCCATGGGCGCGTCGATGCCGTGCTCGGCGAAGACCACGCGGGCGGCCGAGAGGATGCGCCGCCGGTTGCGCCGGGCGTCCGCCCGCAGACTGTCCTGCCCCGCGATCCGAGAGGATTCCCCCACCGCTGTCTCTCACCTCCGGTCAAATGGACGATCTCGTCCGTTTGCCAGCCTACGCTCGGCGCCACGATCCCCCCGCACGACCACTGGTGGCGAAGGTGAGAACGCAACGATGGACGACCGCACGATGAAAGCCGTACTGTTCGACCGCTTCGGCGGCCCCGAGGTGCTGTATGTGGGCCGGGTGCCACGTCCCGGACCGGCACCCGGCGAGGTCCTCGTGCGCGTGCGCGCGTTCAGCGTGAACGGCGGCGAACTGGCGGCCCGTTCCGGTCGGGCCCGCCTCATCACCGGCCGGAAGTTCCCGCAGCGCATCGGGCTGGACTTCACCGGCGAAATCGCCGCACTCGGCACCGGCGCGACCGGCGTAGCGGTCGGCGACCAGGTGTGGGGCGTCCTGGGCCGCAGCTCCGGATTCGGCAGCGCTGCCGAGTACGTGACGGTACGGCCCGAGCGGCTCGGCCGGGTCCCGGACGGGCTGGACCTCGTGGCCGCCGCCGCGCTGCCGGTGGCCACCACGGCCGTCACGGCCCTCCGCGACAAGGCCGCACTGCGCCCCGGTGAACGGCTGCTGGTACGGGGCGCGGCGGGCGGCGTCGGCAACGCCGCTGTCCAGCTCGGACAGGCGTACGGCGCTGAGGTCACGGCCCTGGCCCGCGCTGCCAACCTCGACTTCGTCCGTACGCTTGGTGCCCACCACGCCGTCGACCACCGCACCGTGTCCCCTGCGGAACTGGGACTGTTCGACGTGGTCCTCGACACGGCGGGCACCGACCTGCGTACCGTACGGCGGATGCTGAAGCCCGGCGGACGCATGGTCACCATCGCCTTCGACCTGACGCGGCCCGCCGCCTCGCTGGGCTACATCGCGGCCAGCGCCGTCCACGGACGCGGCCGGGTGCGCTTCTTCAGCGGCAACCCCGAACGTGCGCTCTTCGACGACCTCGCCCGCCAGGTGACGGAGGGGAAGCTGCGGCCTGCGGTGGACACGGTCTTCCCGCTGGAAGAGACAGCGGCGGCACACCGGGCGCTGGAGGCGGGCGGGGTGCGGGGCAAGTACGTGATCAGGGTCGACTAGGGTTTGTTGGGAAGGTGCTGGTCACAGCCACTCGTTGACGACTGCGACCAACACGGTCGCCTCGTGGCGGACCCTGTCGGGGCACGTCCCGACTCGTGCGCCGCGCCTGGCCGGCGCGGTACTCGGTCGACACGGGTCAGTGCCTGGGGGTCGAGCGGGACAGGCGGATCGCCGAGACGAGGAAGAAGATCCCGCCGAGCGTGGCATAGCCGGCGAGGGTGGTCAGCGAGGGGTTGTCCTGTGCGGCGCTTCGGATGAAGGTCGCGCCGGCGAGGACGGAGATGCCGCCGCTGAGGATCATGGCCCACTGGCCGCCCATGGGTCGGCGCGCGACGCCCACGAGGAGCTGGATGAGGCCGGAGACGACCGCCCACGCGCCCCAGACGCGGAGCACGTCGGCGACGCCCGAGGTGCTGGCGACCGCCACCCCGATGGCGGCGAGCACGCTGGCGGCCATGTTGGCGTACAGGCCCTTGACCGGCCCGGCGGCGTGTGCGGACCTGGCGTCGACGACTGCCGCGGCCACGTCGAAGGCGGGGTAGAGGAACAGCAGCACCTTGGCCTCGGCGGTGAGCTCGGAGCCGGACAGCAGCAGGAGCGCGGCCCAGGCGGCGGCGAAGACGAAGCGGATGACGTACAGCCGGCGCAGGGCGGGTGCGGCACCGATGGGCTCGGCGGAGGCGGTGGATGCCATGGGGTTCTCCAATGACTGCGGGATAGAGAGAACGCTCTCTCTTGTATGCAGCCTGGCATGCCCTTCCGAGGAAAACAAGAGAGAGCGTTCTACCCGCTACAATGGGTGACATGACAAAGACGGAACCTGGTACAGGCACCGGCCGACGGGTCTCCGAGGCCCGGGAACGGCTCTTGAAGACTGCCGGGCAGCTCTTCTACGCGGAGGGCATCCACACGGTGGGCGTCGACCGTCTGGTCGCCGAGTCGAAGGTCACCAACGCCACCTTCTACCGCCACTTCCGCAGCAAAGAAGACCTGGCCGTCGCCTACATCGAAGGCGTCGACCAGTTGATCCGCACCCAGATCGACTCCCTGATGGCGGCGGACGTGCCGACCGACGGCATCCTGCGGGGTATCGGTGTGTCCCTGGTCGAGCAGATCCGCTCGCCGGGTTACCGCGGATGCGCCTTCCTCAACGCGGCAGCGGAATTCCCCGATCCCGACCACCCGGTCCACCGTGCCGTCGTGCAGCACCGCGCATGGTTCCTGCAGACGATCACCGGACTGTTCGCCGAGATCGCCGCAGCAGAGGCCGAGCATGCCGGGCGGCACTTCGTGATGCTCCGTGACGGTGCGATGAGTGCCGGTTACCTCGGCGACCCCGTCCTGGCCGGCGAGACCTTGCTGCGTGGCATTGAGGGACTGCTGCGGATCCACACCGCCCGAGGGCTCGACGAGCGCGCCGCATCCGCACCCGGCCAGGCCTCCTCGGCGGCCACGACGGTCTCCGACATCGAGTGCTCGCCGCCCAGCGCGTAACCGCGGCCGGGGCGGCGGGCGGCGGTGACGAGTCGGGCCGCGGCGGAGAGCAGTCGCAGGCGTGGGCGGCGGGGCTCCCATCCGCAGGTTTGGTCCGACAGTCCAAGCATCGGCATCCGTGCGGGCAGGTCGAGGGCGATCTGGAACGACTCGGCAGGGAAGACGGCGGATGCACGGCGTACCCCTGCGCTGTCGGTCCAGGTGAGTCCGAAGTTGATCATCTTGGTGGCCATGGGCCCATCATCGCCGCCGGCACTGACAGCGCCCATTTCCGGCCGGGATCTATCCCGGTGGCTTGTTTGTGGTGCATCGTGTGCGGACGGCGCCTCACCTCCCCCCCAGGTGGAGGCACCTTCGGGCCCTGCCGCTCCCTGTGGCGGCGGGGCCCGCCGCGCCTCCCGGCTCCCCACGGGAGGCCTCGCGGTTGCCCGCGTGCAGTGTTCCCTCTGCGGCCATAGCCTGATCTGCAGGGTCTCACCGCTCGCGACGTAGAGCAGTGCGGTGACCATGCCTTCTCCGGTTGTCTCACGGCTTGGCCGGAGGGTCCCGTCTCACGGTCGTGTCATTTCCTCAGGCATCATCGGCTCACGTGCTGTTCGGAGCCCAGGTTGCCCATGGGGTGCGCTCTGCGCGGAGCACGGCACGTGCTGCCGTGAGGATCTCCATGTCTGCCTCTACCCCGGAGCCTGTCAGCACGCGGAGCAGCCGGGTGCGCCACACATCGGGGTCCGTCTCGTAGGCGTCCAGCACCCGTACTCCGTAGCCGTCACCTCCGCTCAGCCGTCGGCGGAGTGTCTCTCTCAGCCCGGCGTGGAGGCCATGGACGGTTCCGCGGGCGGTGTCGGCGAGCCCGGCCGCCGCGCCTGTCGCCAATGCGGCTGCCACCAACTCCACTTCGGTCACTGGGATCTCCTTCGGTTTTTCGGGTTGTGCGAAGTTCTGTCCGTCATCCTGGCCAGGGGTGCTGCGATGCTGATGAAATTCCGATGATGTACGGGAGCGGAGGTTCAGCGTGGGCGGGGGATCTCCTCAGTGGGCGGAGGGGCTTCGGATCGCGTTGCTCGGGCCTGTCCTGGCCTGGCGCGGTACGAGGCCCGTGCATCTGGGCCCACCTCGGCGCCGTGCGGTGCTGGCCGCGATAGTGCTTCGCGCCGACACGCCGGTAAGTCGCGAGCAACTGCTCGACGGCGTGTGGGCGGAGCAGCCGCCGGACTCCGGCCGCAAGATCCTGGCACCTTACGTCTACGAGTTGCGGAAGGCTCTCGACGGGAAGGGTGCCGGGCCGGAGCACTCGGTGATCCGCACCGGAACGGACAGCTATCTCTTCATCGCCGATGGCCTTCACCTCGATGTCGCCGATCTGGCCGAGTTGGCTGATGCGGCACAACACGCGAAGGCGTCCGGAGACCCGGCTACCGCGCTGGATCGGTACACCGAGGCGCTGGACCTGTTTCGCGGCGAGCCCCTGGCCGGGCTGCCGGGCCCCTTCGCGCAGGTCGAGCGGGAGCGGCTGGCGGAGCGCCGGCGCACACTGCAGCGGGAGCGGCTGGAGTGCCTGGTCTTGCTCGGCCGCTCCGCCGATGCCCTGGACGAACTCGCCGGGCTGTCCGTGGCCGCTCCCCTCAATGAGGCGGTGCTGGCGCTGCGTATGCGCGCCTTGTACGGCAGCGGACGCCAGGCGGAGGCCCTGAACGCCTATCAGGACATGCGCGAGCGTTTGAGCGACGAGCTCGGCATCGATCCCGGCGAAGAGCTCCGGCAGACGTACGACGCGGTTCTGCACCAGGACAACGCACGCCTTGTCGGGCTGGCCCCGGAGCGTTCCACCGCTCATGCCGCTCGTGCCGCTCAGCACCGGCCGACCCGCCGCGCGGTCAATGACCTGCCGGGCGACGTCGGCCGCCTGATCGGGCGGGATGCTGAGCTGGCGCGGCTGATCGCACCGTCGTCGGCCCCAGGGTCGGTGACGATCGTGACGGTGGACGGTACGGCCGGAGTCGGCAAGACCGCGCTCGTCGTGCGCGCGGCCCGCGAGCTCAGCGACCGCTACCCCGACGGCTGTCTGTTCGTGGACCTGCGCGCACACAGCACGCAGCGGAGGCAGTCGCCGGAGCGGGTGCTGCAGCGACTGCTGAGGTCGCTCGGCGCAGCCAAGGGCGAGTTGCCGAGCGATCTCGAGGAACTCACCGCCGCCTGGCGTGCCGCAACCAGCTCGTTACGACTGCTCCTTGTGCTGGACGACGCGCTGGACGCCGGCCAAGTACGGCCGCTGCTGCCCGCGGGAGGGGGAAGCCGGGTGCTGGTGGCTGGTCGGCGACGGCTGGCGGAACTGGACGCCGACCGACGGGTCACTCTGGAGCCTCTGGGGAGCGGGGACGCGGTGTCACTGCTCACGCACCTCGTCGGAGCGGAGCGCGCGGGCAAAGAGCCGGAGGCGACGCATCGGCTGGCCGAACTCTGCGACGGGCTGCCGCTGGCCCTGCGTATCGCCGGGTCGCGGTTGCAGAACCGGCACACCTGGTCGGTGGCGTACCTGGTAGGCCGCATCACGGGCGACGACCACCGGCTGGGCGAACTGAGTGTCGGGGATCGCAGCGTGGAGGCGGCCTTCCTGCTGTCGTACGACCAGCTCGCCCCCGAGCAACAGCGTGCGTTCCGCGCTCTGGGCTGGGTGCCGACGGTCGAGTTCGACGTGCTGATGTTGGCGACCATGCTCTATTGGCCGGTCCACGACGCCGAGCGGATCCTGGAGAGCCTGGTCGACGCGAGCCTTCTGCAGGAGCCGCGTCCCAGCCGCTACCGACTGCACGATCTGGTGCGCATGCACGCACGACGCCTACCGGAGACTGCGCCCGATGGGGCAGCCTCCGCCCGCACAGCCGCCCTCCGCCTGATCCTGGACGCGGCCCGGACCGCCAGCGACTGGGGCCCGCGCGGTTTCCCCACCGGGCCCCAACCCGGCGAATCGCCCTTCGCGAACTGGCAGGACGCGGATGCCTGGCTGGACGCAGCCGGTGGAGAGCTTGTCGACGTCGTCGGGTTCGCCGCCGCGCTCGGCGAGGCCGACTACGCCTGCTGGATAGCCGAGGCGCTGTGTGACTACTTCATACGGCAGGGCCGTTACCACGAATCCCAGACAGCAGTGGAGATCGCGCTCGCCCACGTTGCCGAGGCCACCGACCAGCGGATGACCCCCGCCCTGCGGAACTGCCTGGCCTACACCGCGCTGCATCAGCGCAGATACGCCCAGGCGTGCGACTGGTTCACCGAGGCGCTGCACCTCAGCCGGTACCGCCCCAACCCCGGCGAGGAGGCCCGTGCCCTCGCCGGGCTGGGTGCTGTCGACCTGAGCGTGGGTGAGGGCGACCGGGCGACCTCCCACCTCACTGGCGCGGTGGTCCTGGCCCGGCGGCTGCACAACGACTGGGTCGCCGCGATAGCACTCCTCACCCTCGGCCTCGTCCACCAATTCGCGGGACAGAACGAGGAGGCGCTGACCTGCTTCGCCGACGCCCGTACCCACGCCCAGGCGGGCGGCAGACCGCGCATGCTGGGCAAGGTCTTGAGCTGCGCGGCCGATATCCACCTCTGCCTCAGCCAGTACGGTGAGGCCAAGAGCCTGCTCCGCGAGGTGATTCACCTCGTCGAGCAGGTGGGGGACACCTACTTCTGCGCGCGCGGCCTGACCCGGCTGGGCACGGCGGAGCAGGGCGAGGGAGACCCGAGCGCGGCCATAGCCCTCCATCACCAGGCCCTACTGAAGCATCGCTTGCTGTCCCCGCTCACTGAACCCGGCTACAACTGGCTGGAGATGGACATCCGTTCCCGCTTGGGCCGCGTCTACCTGGCGACGGGCCGCATCCAAGAGGCACGCGAGCAGTTCCAGGCCGTAGTCGCTGTCCACGACGCTCTTGCGCACCGCCCTGACCGTGCACTTGGCGACTGGGGCATTCACCCGTGACGGTGTTGCAGAGGATTTCGGTCGGACGCCTGTGGCCTGCGCGGGCGGTTGCGGATCTTGCAGCAGGCCAATGACCCCGTTCCCGCTTCACTCCAATGACTGAACACGCTGACCGGCCAGTCTCCGATCCCACAAATCACTTGCAGGCTCTCGCCGCTCGTGACATGTCGATCTTGCGTGACCTGGGCGTTCTTGGCTGTCTCACGGCCTTGTCACCCATGATCAGTCTCAAATCCGTGGCATTTACTCGCGAGGGCGAGGGCGAGGGCGAGGGCGAGGGCGAGGGCGACGGCGAGGTCAAGATCAGGCGGCTTGTCCGAGTCGGCCGAGTACACCACGCTGAGCCCCGAGCACGAGGGCTACCGGCGAGCCCGGATCGCGCACCGATGAGTTTCCCGCGCCGCGCTGGTCTGTACGCCGGACACCCACGAACGGAAGGCTGAGCCATGCGGAAACTGATCTACGGCATGAACCTGACCCTGGACGGCTACATCGCCGCGGCCGGCGACGACATCGGCTGGAGCGGACCGCCGAGCGACGAGCTCTTCCAGTGGTGGCTCGACCACGAGCAGGCGAGTGGCCTGTCGCTGTATGGGCGCAAGCTGTGGGAGGCGATGAGCTCCTACTGGCCGGCCGGCGACCAGCGGCCGGGCGCCACCCCGGCGGAGATCGAGTTCGCGCGGAACTGGCGGGACACGCCGAAGGTGGTGTTCTCCTCGACGATCGACAAGGTCGACTGGAACACCCGCCTGGTCACCGGCGACGCGATCGCCGAGATCACCCGGCTCAAGGCCGAGGACGGCGGCCCGATGAACATCGGCGGCGCAACGCTCGCCGGGGCGGCCATGCGCGCCGGGCTGATCGACGAGTACGCGATCGCCGCCCATCCGGTCCTGGTGGGCAGCGGCACGCCGTTCTTCACCGCGCTGGACAGCTGGGTGAACCTGAACCTGGTGGAGACGCGGACGTTTCCCGGCGGCGTGGTCCTGACCAGGTACGAGACGAGGCGCTGAGCAGCAGCACCCACGCGCTGGTCTCACGGTGATGTCGTTATACGACATCGGTACGACCCGGCCCGTGAGATTACGACATCAGCCGCGAGACCCTGCACATGTGTGGGTTCTCGCAACTCGTGGCACAGGCGGTACTCGCTGAAAAGGGGCTTACTGCGGCAGTCCGTACCGGACACTGCCTGACGACGCCGACCGCCGGCATCTGGTCCGTCCACCGCTTCCTGCACGACGGCTCCATCGCCACCGTCGACCGCGTCGCCGGCCTCCTGGTCCTGCTCCACGGCCAGCCCCTCACCAAGATTGCCAGCCTCACCACCGGCCGAGTCCTCACCACCGACGAAGGCGTCCGACTCGCCCTCGGCCCCCAGCTCGTCGCCGTCCCTCCACCTTTGGACCACCTCTTGCTCGGCCTCACCGAAGACCGCAACGGCGCCCTCGCGCTCGGCCAGAGCACCGATCACCCCTGGCTCCTGCCCGGGCCGCCCGCCCAGCACCAGCCATTTACGCGTACGCCTCGGCTCCTAGGGCCTTTCCTCCCGGCGCGGACGCAGCAGTGCACTGATGGACCTCGCGGCACAGATGCCACCCGCCGTCCTCAGCGAGGTCCTCGGCATCTCCGTCGGAGCGGCCCCCGCGCGCAGTACGCCGCCGAAATCAGCCACCGCTCGAAGAGCGGACAGCGAAACCGAGGCTTCCATCACGACGGCGGCCGCGCCTCCTGACACTGCGTCCGGCCGCTGCTGCTGGCGGGCTGCACGAGCGTCAGCCCTGGGGGGTGTTTGGCAATGCCCGTTGGGGTGCGCTGAGCTTTGGCGAAGGTGGATGTCAGCCTCGGGTGACAAGATCGGTTCATGCCGCCCCTGCCTCAGCCTGATGATCTGACTTCGCTGGTTCTGCGTACCGATTTCAGTGACGAGAGAGCCTGGGATGCGGTTCGGGCCGCACTTGATGCTGCCGGCGATCACTCCCTCGCCACTTACGTCAGTGAGCTTCGCTTCGCCGACGTGGATGTCCGAACGCTGGTGGACGAAGAGGCTGTCGCAGACGAAGACCACCAGATCATCAACATGTTCCTGGCGGACGGGACCACGATGGAGGACCCGGCTCACCCACTGTTGGCTGTGGACCTCTCAGACGAACCCGGGCGCACGTTCAGGGTCCCGGCCCGATGGTTTCCCGATGTGTCGGCCAACCTGAGCATCGCGAACATGGACTTCGCGGAGTTCGCCGATGCCGTCGACGAGTCCGGGACCTATCGCGGCTTCGACGAGAGCTGACACCTCACTGTTCAGGACCGTCCGCGGATGACGGGTTGGCCGGCCACAGCCACTCGTTGATTGCGGCGATGAGGACGGTCGCCTCGAAGCGGACGGCGAGCGCGTCGAATCGGGTGGCCACCGCCCGGTTCCGCTTGAGCCGGTTGATGCTCCATTCGACCGGTGCCGAGCCTTGTAGTCCTCGCGATCGAAGGCGGGCGACCGTCCACCGGTTGCTCCCCGGCGTCTGCGATGACCCGCCTGATCAGCCGGTTCCGGGACGGTGCACCGGATGCCCCTCCGGCACAGACAGGCGCGGTTGGCGCGGGACGAATAGGACCGGTCACCGCGCACCCGCAGCGGGCGAACGCGAGGTCGGTCGGGACCGAGCCGCGGCACCCGGATGGCTCCCAGCAACGCAATGAACTGCGATCTGTCCCCGCGTTGTCCGGCCGCAACCAGCACTGATAGGGGTCGCTGTCCCTGCTCGCAGGCAAGATGGACCTTCGTTGTCCAGCCGCCGCGCGAGCGGCCGAGCCCATGGTCATCGGGCTCAGGGCTGCGGCCGCCCGGCGGTTCCTTCTGGCTCTGCCCGTCGCGCCGGGCACCTGCGGCGTGCTGGTGGGCACGGCAGATCGTGGAGTCGACGTTCACCTCCCAGGTGATCGACCCGGCCGCATCAGCCCGTGCCTGCAGGCCGGTCAGGATCGTCGCCCACACGCCGGTGCGCTGCCAGCGCCGGAAGAGCCCGTAGACCGTCTGCCACGGGCCGTACTCCGGAGGAAGATCCCGCCACGGGGCCCCAGTTCGCACTCGCCAGCGGATTCCGTCGATGGCGGTCGAACACGCACGAGCGGCCGGGGCCGAGACGATGATTCTGCTCTGCCGTCCTGACCTGGTTCCGCTCTACACGCAGCTGGGATGGAGCCGGCTCTCGGTGCCCGTCACCGTCCAGCAGCCCGACGGCGCGCGGATCTCGCCACTGGTCACCATGGTCTACGATCTGGCCGGCCTGCCTCATCCAACCATCGGTGCGGACCTGCGGGGCCTGCCCTTCTGATGCGCTGAGCGGGGCTAACCGTGTGGTCAGGCTGCTTCGGCAAAGGGACGTCCGCCCCAGCGGGTGCCTTTCTCGCTGCGGATGCGGGCGCGTTCTCGGCGTTGGGTAGCCAGCACGTCGGGGTGGCGGGCATGGGTGTTGCGCCAGCGGAGGTAGCGGTGCAGGGCCTTGGTCTGGAGGGTGTGGTTGGGGTGGTGAGAGTTGGCGAGGGTGAGAAGCTGTTGTCTTTTCGATTTTGAGAGACGCGCGTCGAACGGGAGTCCTGATCGGGTGGTTGCGGGGCGCTGGGCGCATACGAACAGGGCCTCCTGAACAGCTCGTTGGTGTCGAATCACCGAGCGGCGGGAGGCCCTGGTGCAGCAGTCGTGCGTGCCGATGGCCGGGCAGTCCAGTGCGGTCACCTGGGAGTGTGACTGTCTGGCTCACCGGTTCGCGAACGCCGCCGACAACGGGACGCGGCAGCCTCGCTACCGGACCACCAAGCCTCGGCCAACACGACGGATTTCAAGAGGACTTCACCGGAACGCATAAAGATCGCCAACGGCATCCTTTCTGGGGCAGGGTTCACGAAGTGGACCAGAACCGTTGTTCATCGACGTAGCCCCCCACTCCTCGACTGTACGTGTGACCGTGCCGCGGGCCGTAGCGCCACCTGCCTCACCCGGATGCCGCGAGCCGACTGGGCACCGGAGCGACCTTGTCGAGGCGTCGTCGGGTCTCGTCGGCGTCGAGGGGTCCGCCGTGGCCGGGGAGCAGGCGCTGCGGGCGGCGATCGAGCTCGGTCGTGAGCGCCCTGCGCACTCCGGCGGCGTCCTCGGTGAAGAAGTGGCGCTTCGGGCTCCGGGGGCGCAGCACGCCACCGCGGACCAGGTCGCCGACGAGCGTGTCGTCGCCGACGCGGACGACGAGCGAGCCGGGGGTGTGGCCGCCGAACCGCTCGGCGTGGGCGTCGACGCCGTAGGGACTCAGGTCGAGCTTGTCCTCCACCAGGATGTCGGCTTCGACCGGCTGGGCCTTCGCGCGGAGGACCAGGGGCTTCAATAGCGCACCGGCGGGATGGCTGATCGGGAGTGCGCCGATGCGTCCGGTACGCAGGAGTTGTTCGTCACCCAGGCCGACCGCGATCGGAACGCCGGCCTCCGCGAACGACGCCGCCGTGCCGCTGTGGTCGTTGTGGCCGTGGGTCAGGAGAACCAGGGCGATGTCGCGAGGCTGAAGGCCCTGGGCGGACAGCGCGTCACGCAGGCGGTCGACGTCCTCCGGTCCGCCCGTGTCCACGAGGACCGCCTGCTCGCCACGCAGGAGGTAGGCGTTGCTGTTGCCCATGGAAAGCGGGGTGACGGTCGTGGCGCTCATGCGGTGCACCGCGACGCTTCGGCGCCGGCACCGACGTGCGTGCGGCCGTCGGCTGTGCGTATACGAACGGAACCGTCCATGATCACCTTTTCTCACGCTACCCACGTAACCTTACGGCCGTAAGTAGAGCATGAGAACTTACGCCTGTAAAGTCATCGCCATGGCTCCACCGGCATCACGCAGACGCAACCCCCGAGGTCAGGGAGGGCAACTCCGCGACGAGATCGTGAACGCAGCCCGCGAGCTGCTGGTCGAGACCGGATCAGACAGTGCGGTGACCTTGCGGGCGATCGCCCGCAAGGTCGGCATCGCGCCACCGTCGATCTACGCGCACTTCGACACACCCGACCAGATCGTGGAGGCTGTGGTCACCGAAACCCGCTCACTGCTGGTGCGTCATCTTGAGACCGCCCGGGCGGGAGCGGAAGGCGCGCGTGAACGACTTCTGGCCGACTGCCATGCCTATCTCGTCTTCGGTGCCGAGCAGCCCGAGCTCTACGCTCTTCTGTTCTCCCGGCCGCGGCCCAGGGGTAGCAGCACCACAGAAGAACGCGTTGACCAGGCGGTACGCCAGCTCGCGCCCATTGTCGGCGAGACCGTCGCGAGTCAGCTCGCTCCCGCCGAAGCATTCTCGATACTGCTGCGCGACGTCGCCGATGCGATGCACGACGGCACGTCCCGTGCGGAGGATCCTCTCGCCACGGCGACCGCTCTTTGGGCGGCCCTGCACGGCCTCATCATGCTCCGCGCTCGCATTCCCCGATTCCCGTGGCCGCCACCCGGTCCGCTGGAGGAGGAGATCATCAGCCGGCTCGCGTTCCCGCACGGCCCTGCACCCAGATGACCGCTTGCCCGGCGCGACGCTGCCGGATCGTCAGGGCCGGATTCGTTGGGCCGCAGCGGGACACGCAGGTGAGCCGAGGGCAGGACGACGGGCAAGGAACTTTCTCCAAGAAGTTGTTGTCTTTACGATCTTGAGAGGTGCGCGTCGAACGGGAGTCCTGATCGGGTGGTCGCGGGGCGCTGGGCGCATATGAACAGGGCCTCCTGAACAGCTCGTTGGTGTCGAATCACCGAGCGGCGGGAGGCCCTGGTGCAGCAGCCGTGCGTGCCGATGGCCGGGCAGTCCAGTGCGGTCACCTGGGAGCGTGACTGTCTGGCTCACCGGTTCGGAAACGTCGCCGACAACGGGACGCGGCAGCCTCGCTACCCGACGGACATGACGGACGGGGGAGTGGGCCGTGGTCCGCCCGCTACTTCCGGTGCCGGGCTGGATGCGTGGCCGGGGCGGCCGGCCGGAGGGGTACTGCCACCGTGCCATGCTCGATGCAATCCGGTATCTCGTGGACAACGGGATCAAGTGGCGGGCAATGCCTGCCGACTTCCCGCCATGGGACCGCATCAACGCATTCTTCCGCCGCTGGCGCGACAACTCCCTGGTCAAGGAGTTCCACGACCGGTTGCGCGGCCGGGTCCGCAAGGAGCTGGGGCGGGATGCGGAGCCGACGGCCGGTGTGATCGACTCGCAGTCGGTCAAGGCGGACGCCGTCGTCGGAACGGACAGCCGCGGCTTCGACGGCGGCAAACTCGTCAACGGCCGCAAGCGGCACGTCGTGGTCGACACGCTCGGCCTGCTGCTGGGCGTGACGGTCACCGCTGCGGACACCGGCGACCGAACTGCCGCTCGCGTGCTGCTCGTTCAGGTCGCCGACGTGCACCACCGGCTGGAGCTGGTCTGGGCCGACGGCGGCTACACCGGCAGCCTCGTCGCCCACTGCCTCACCACGCTCACGCTGGTCCTGGCGATCGTGAAACGCAACGACGACATGCGCGGCTTCACGGTGCTGCCCAAGCGGTGGATCGTCGAGCGCCTCTTCGCCCACCTGATGCGAAGCGCCGTCTGGCGCGCGACTTCGAACGCCGCACCGCCAGCGCCGAAGCGATGGTCCACTGGTCGATGACCCTGCTCATGACACGCCGTCATGCCCGGCCGGCCCCGGGGCGAGAGTGAACCGGCCCGGCTGTTGCTCGGCCGGCCAGCCCCGCGCGACCAGGCGCTTCGCTTTCGACCGCAGCGCCTCCACCTTCGCCGGCACCGCGTCCAGGCCGAACATCACGGCCAACTCCTGGCAGGTCAGTGCCCCTTGACGGAGCCGCTGCCGGTCCGCGGCCATGGTAAGGATGCGCTGGTAGTCCACCGACAGCACCGCCCAGGCCAGCCCCTCACGCCACATGGGCACCTGCGACTTCGGCTTCGCCGCATCCCGGGGTTCCGGCGATGCGTCCGCATCCCGCGGATCCTCAGTGACCTCCGTGCCGGCGGTGTTGCCGTCGTCCGGAGCCAGCACCGTGTCGACCCGCCTGCGAGCAATCGCCCACTCCTGCCATTCCTGCTCGGCCGCGGCCAGTTCGGCCTGGATACGGTCGGCCGCCTCCCGCAGCCCGTTGACTCGACGGCGAGCGGCGAGCTCGTGCTGTTCCAGCAGTCCGACGACTGACGGCATTCATGACCTCCCGGGGAGCGACGACCCGACAGGCCACAACTCCCACGGAATCACCACTGCTATCCCCGACCAGCGGAAACACACCGATCACACCCGAAAAGACAACAGCTTCTGAACTGCCTCAGCGGGCCGAAGTGGGCCTCGATGGGGTAACCGCCAACCCGGCGAACGTATACGGTCACAGCACTAGTGTGATGCGCCAGAAATCCTGAGGGTTGGTTACTACCCTATTGGTATGTCGCATCCCGGGCCTTCTGCTGTGGAGATCACGCTGTCC
>NZ_JBHXSK010000092.1:0-26420 GCF_042716195.1 Streptomyces sp. NPDC058683 | reverse complement strand
GCCCCGTACGCCGTGTACGGGGCCCCTCTCGTCGTATGCCGTGCGGCGCCGCTAGCCGCCGAACTCCTGGAGGCCCTTCAGAGCCTGGTCCAGGAGCGCCTGGCGGCCCTCCAGCTCACGCTCCAGCTTCTCCGCCTTGGACGTGTTGCCCTGGGCGCGGGCCTGGTCGATCTGCGTCCTCAGCTTGTCCACGGCGGCCTGGAGCTGGCCGGTCAGACCCGCGGCACGCGCGCGTGCCTCCGGGTTGGTCCGGCGCCACTCGGCCTCCTCGGCCTCCTGGATGGCCCGGTCGACCGTGTGCATCCGGCCCTCGACCTTGGGACGCGCGTCGCGCGGCACATGGCCGATGGCCTCCCAGCGCTCGTTGATCGAGCGGAAGGCGGACCGCGCGGACTTCAGCTCCGTGATCGGCAGGAGCTTCTCGGCCTCGGCGGCCAGCTCCTCCTTCAGCTTCAGGTTCTCGGTCTGCTCCGCGTCCCGCTCGGCGAAGGCCGAGCCGCGGGCCGCGAAGAACACGTCCTGGGCGCCGCGGAAGCGGTTCCACAGGTCGTCCTCGTGCTCGCGCTGGGCGCGGCCGGCGGCCTTCCACTCCGTCATCAGCTCGCGGTAACGCGCGGCCGTCGGACCCCAGTCCGTCGAGTCCGAGAGCGACTCGGCCTCGGCGACCAGCTTCTCCTTGGCCTTGCGGGCGTCCTCGCGCTGCGAGTCCAGCTGCGCGAAGTGCGCCTTGCGACGCTTGGAGAACGCCGACCGGGCGTGCGAGAAGCGGTGCCACAGCTCGTCGTCCGACTTGCGGTCCAGGCGCGGCAGCCCCTTCCAGGTGTCCACCAGCGCGCGCAGCCGCTCACCGGCCGACCGCCACTGGTCGGACTGGGCCAGCTGCTCCGCCTCGACGACCAGGTCCTCCTTGGCCTTGCGGGCCTCGTCGGACTGCTTGGCACGCTGCGCCCGACGCTCCTCGCGACGCGACTCCACGGTCTTCACCAGCTCGTCGAGCCGGTCCCGCAGCGCCTGCAGATCACCGACCGCGTGGTGCGCCTCCACCTGCTCGCGCAGATGGTCGACGGCGGCCTGGGCGTCCTTCGCGGACAGGTCGGTGGTCCGTACTCGCTTTTCGAGGAGGCCGATCTCGACAACCAGGCCCTCGTACTTGCGCTCGAAGTAGGCCAGCGCCTCGTCAGGGGAGCCGGCCTGCCAGGAACCGACGACCTGCTCGCCGTCGGCCGTACGCACGTACACGGTCCCCGTCTCGTCGACGCGGCCCCACGGGTCGCTGCTCACAGCGCCTCCTCCACATGATGCCCGCGAGGGGCCTCAGCGCCCCCGGGCATCGTCCACAGTTTCGTCACGGCCAACATAGGCGACCGGCGGGTTGCCTGTCCGCATCCCGCGCGACCGAAGTTTCGCAGTTGGACCTCAGGATTTCGTGACCGTCGCCTTGTTGATGACGACCGTCGCGTTCGGGGGTCCGTCACCTGCTCCGGTGCTGTCTCCGGCGGCCGCGATCTTCTTCAAGATCTTGAGTCCGGCCGCGTCCACCGTGCCGAACGGGGTGTAGCTGGCCGGCAACTGGCTGTCCTGGTAGACGAGGAAGAACTGGCTGCCGCCGGTGTGCTTCTGACCGGTGTTGGCCATCGCGATCGTGCCCGCGGGGTAGACACCGCCCTTCAGGCTTGTGTCCTTCAGGTTCTCGTCGGGAATCGTGTACCCGGGACCGCCGCTGCCGGTACCCGTCGGGTCGCCGCACTGCAGCACGTAGATGCCGTTGGTGGTGAGCCGGTGGCACTTCGTGTGGTCGAAGTAGCCCTTCGACGCGAGGAAGTCGAACGAGTTCACCGTGTGCGGGGCCGCCGCCGTCTTCAGCGCGACGTCGATGTCACCGCAGGTCGTCGCCAGCTTCATCGTGTAGTTCGCCGACGTGTCGATCGACATCGCCGGCTCCTTCTTCCAGCTCAGCTTCGCCACCTTGCCGGCGGCGGGCTTCTCGCACGGGTCCGGCGCCTTGCTGGCGCTGGGCGTGGCGCTGGGCGTCGTCTCCGAGCTGGCGTTCGCCTTGTCGTCGTTCTTCAGCACGCCGGTCGTGTACAGCGCCACACTGCCGATCACGATCACGCCGAGCACGGACGCGATCACGGAGTTGCGCATACGTGACTTGCGCCGTGCGCTGGTACGCCGCTGCTGCTGCCGCAAGAACTTCTCCCGGGCGAGCTGACGCCGCCGCTGCTCCTGGGTGACCACCGGGTTCTCTCCTCATGCGTGTCGTATGTCGACCGGTACGCGTGCGTCCTGTGCGCTGTGTGAGCCGACCACTGCGTGTAGCCCCGTACCGTATATGGGTTCGCTGAGGAAACGGCAGCGCCGGTAGGCTCAGGACCACAGCTTGTGGCCACCCGAATCGACACAACGAAGGACGATCGTGCTCATTGCCGGGTTCCCCGCCGGGGCCTGGGGGACGAACTGTTATCTCGTCGCCCCCGCCGCCGGTGCGGAGTGCGTGATCATCGACCCCGGCCATCAGGCCGCCGAAGGCGTCGAGGAAGCACTGAAGAAGCATCGGCTCAAGCCCGTCGCCGTCGTCCTCACCCACGGCCACATCGACCACGTGGCCTCGGTCGTCCCGGTGTGCGGCGCGCACGACGTGCCGGCCTGGATCCACCCCGAGGACCGGTACATGATGAGCGACCCCGAGAAGGCGCTCGGCCGGTCCATCGGCATGCCGCTGATGGGCGAGCTGACGGTGGGGGAGCCCGACGACGTCTTCGAACTGACCGACGGCGCGAAGCTGGAGCTGGCCGGACTCGAACTCTCCGTCGCGCACGCCCCGGGCCATACCAAGGGGTCGGTGACCTTCCAGATGCCGGAGACGGCCGACATCCCCTCGGTCTTCTTCTCGGGCGATCTGCTCTTCGCCGGCTCCATCGGACGCACGGACCTGCCGGGCGGCTCCATGGACGACATGCTGACCTCGCTGGCCCGCGTGTGCCTGCCGCTCGACGACTCCACCGTGGTGCTGTCCGGCCACGGCCCCCAGACGACCATCGGCCAGGAGCGCGCCACCAACGCCTATCTGCGGCAGGTGGCGGCCGGCCTCGGGAGCGCGGACGCTCCCCGACGAGGAATGTGACGAGAGAGCTTCGTGAGTACCTTCCAGGCCCCCAAGGGCACCTACGACCTGATCCCGCCGGAGAGCGCCAAGTACCTGGCCGTCCGTGAGGCGATCGCCGCGCCGCTGCGCGACTCCGGCTACGGCTACATCGAGACCCCCGGCTTCGAGAACGTCGAACTGTTCGCGCGCGGGGTGGGCGAGTCGACCGACATCGTCACCAAGGAGATGTACGCGTTCGAGACGAAGGGCGGCGACCGGCTGGCCCTGCGCCCCGAGGGCACCGCGTCCGTCCTGCGCGCCGCCCTCGAGGCGAACCTGCACAAGGCCGGCAACCTCCCCGTCAAGCTCTGGTACTCCGGCTCGTACTACCGCTACGAGCGTCCGCAGAAGGGCCGTTACCGCCACTTCTCGCAGGTCGGCGCCGAGGCGATCGGTGCGGAGGACCCGGCGCTCGACGCCGAGCTGATCATCCTGGCCGACCAGGCGTACCGCTCGCTGGGGCTGCGCGACTTCCGCATCCTGCTGAACAGCCTGGGCGACAAGGAGTGCCGCCCGGTGTACCGGGCCGCGCTCCAGGACTTCCTGCGCGGCCTGGACCTGGACGAGGACACCCTCCGCCGGGCGGAGATCAACCCGCTCCGGGTCCTGGACGACAAACGGGAGTCGGTCCAGAAGCAGTTGGGCGGTGCCCCGCTGCTCCGCGACTACCTCTGCGACGCCTGCAAGGCGTACCACGAGGAGGTCCGCGAACTGATCACGGCCGCGGGCGTCACCTACGAGGACGACCCGAAGCTGGTCCGGGGCCTCGACTACTACACCCGTACGACCTTCGAGTTCGTCCACGACGGTCTGGGCTCCCAGTCGGCGGTGGGCGGCGGCGGCCGCTACGACGGCCTCTCCGAGATGATCGGCGGTCCCGCGCTCCCGTCGGTGGGCTGGGCGCTCGGCGTCGACCGCACGGTCCTCGCCCTGGAGGCCGAGGGCGTGGAGCTGAACCTCCCCTCCGCCACCAGCGTCTTCGCGGTACCGCTCGGCGAGGAGGCCCGCCGGGTCTTGTTCGCCAAGGTCACGGAGCTCCGCCGGGCGGGCGTCGCGGCGGACTTCTCCTACGGCGCCAAGGGCCTCAAGGGCGCGATGAAGAACGCCAACCGCAGCGGGGCCCGCTACACGATCGTCGCCGGCGAGCGCGACCTCGCCGAGGGCGTCGTCCAGCTGAAGGACATGGAGTCCGGCGAGCAGACGTCGATCGGCGTGAACGAGATCGTGGCGGAACTGGAGTCGAGGCTGGGCTGAGCCCGGCGGAGTGAGGGGGCGCGAGTCCCCTCACTCCAGCAACCCGAACCGCATCGCGTGCGTCACCGCTGCCGTTCGGTCGTCCACTCCGAGTTTGGCGAAGGCCCGCAGCAGGTGGGTCTTCACCGTCGACTCCCCGATGAAGAGCCGGCGGCCGATCTCCGCGTTCGTGCAGCCTTCGGCCACCAGGCGCAGGACCGCCACCTCCCGCTCCGAGAGGTGGGGGCGCTCCGGCCGGACCCTCAGCCGGTCCACCAGCCGCGCAGCCACCGACGGGGCCAGCACGGTCTCGCCCCGCGCGGCCGCCCGTACCGCGTCGGCCAGTTCACCCCGGGGCAGATCCTTCAGCAGGTAGCCCGCCGCACCCGCCTCCACGGCGCGCAGAATGTCCCGGTCGTTCTCGTACGTCGTCAGGACGACCACCCGGCAGCGCAGCCCCGCCTCGGACATGCGGAGGATCGAGTCGACGCCCCCGCCGCCCGGCATCCGCAGATCCATCAGCACGATGTCGGGGCTCAGTTCCGCCGCCAGCGCCTCCGCCTGCGGCCCGTTGGACGCGTCGGCCACCACCTCCAGGTCCGGCTCGGCGCTCAGCATCGCCCGCAGACCCTCCCGTACGACGGGATGGTCGTCGGCGAGCACGATCCGGATCACCGGGGACCACCTCCCAGCGGCAGCCGTACCGTCACCGTCGTACCGGCCCCCGGCGCGCTCCGCACCGTCGCCGTCCCGCCGGCCGCCAAGGCCCGCGCCCGCAGCCCCGCCAGACCGTAACCGGTGCACACGGCGTCCGGATCGAAGCCGCGGCCGTCGTCATGGATGGCCACCGTGAGGCTCTCCTCCTCGTAGGCGAGCCGGATCCCCACCGGCACCGAACTCCCCGCGTGTCTGCGGGCGTTGGTCAGCCCCTCCTGGCAGGAGCGCAGGACGACCACCTCGGCGCCGGCCGGCAGCGGCCGTACCGGCCCGGTCACCTCCAGCCGGGCCGACGCGTGCCGGTCCACCAGCCGGCGCAGCGCGTCCGGCAGCGACGCGCCGTCCAGATCGGCGGGCGCGCCCCCGGCGACGAGCGCCCGGGCCTCGGCGAGGTTCTGCCGGGCCGTCTCGTCCATCAGGGTCAGATGGCGGCGGGCCTGCGGCAGATCGTGCTGGTCGAGCTCCGCCTCCACCGCCTGGACCAGCATCAGCAGGCTGGTGAACCCCTGGGCGAGGGTGTCGTGGATCTCGCGCGCCATCCGCTCCCGTTCCGCGAGCGCGCCGTGCGCCGCCGAGAGCCGGGAGATCTCGTGCCGGCTGGCGTCCAGCTCCGCGATCAGCTCGGCCCGTTCCGCGCTCTGCTCGATGATGCGGACGACCCAGCTGCCGATCACGACCGAGAAGACCAGGGACACGGTGGCGGACAGGGAGTTGGCGAACAGGTCGGGGGCCGCCGGCCGCCACAGCAGCGCCCAGCCCGCCACCGGCGCCAGGTTGATCACGGTGACCGCGATCAGCGCCCTGCGCATCCGCAGGGTCATGAAGCACTGGGGGATCAGCGCGAACGTCATCAGCCGGACCTCGCCGACCAGTACCGCCGACGGCAGGAACAGCGCCATCACCCCGGCCAGGTAGCGCATCGTCCGTCGCTCGGCCGGTTCGGCCGGCTCCGTCGGCTCGGCCGGCTCGTCCAGCTGGATCAGCGCCCGTCCGACCGACAGGTACCAGGGCACCAACGGCACCAGCAGCAGCGCCGCGACGAGCCGGACCGGCCACCCCGGCACCTCCGCGCCGAGCACGAAGGCCAGGGTGGCCGCCCACACGACCGCGAAGTACACGTCCCAGAGCCGGATCGTCCGGTCCCAGGCGTCCACGTCACGGGCCGCGCCCCGGGTCATCCGTCGCGCCGGTTCTTCCAGCGGAAGGTCAGCAGACACAGCACCAATCCTCCGACGCACCAGGCGGCCAGCACCAGGGCGATCCGCCCGAACTCCCAGGCGCCGGCCTGCTCCAGCACCTTCGCCGAGTCCGGCAGGAACACCCCGCGCAGCCCCTGGCACAGCCACTTCAGCGGGAACAGCGCGCCGATGTCCAGCATCCAGCCGGGGATGGTGCCGACCGAGATGTAGACCCCGGAGATGAACTGCAGGACCAGGAACGGGAGTACGACCACGGAGCTGGCGCTCTTCGCCGACTTCGGCACCGAGCTGATCGCGATGCCGAGCAGCGCGCACCCGGTCAGACCGAGCGCGAAGATCCAGGCGAAGTCCAGCCAACGGGTCGCCGAGGACGGCAGCGAGACGTCGTACAGCGTGGTGCCGACGGCGAGCAGGATCGCCGTCTCCAGGATGCCCGTGAAGAGAACCAGCCAGATCTTGCCGAGGAAGTACGCGGACGGCGGCATCGGGGTGCCGCGCAGCCGGCGCAGGACCCTCTCGTCGCGTTCGACCGCGATCGAGATGCCGAGCGACTGGAAGCTGGTCGACATGATCCCCGAGGCCATCATGGCCGGCACGTACAGCTGGGAGGCGGTGACACCGCTGCCCTCGACGTCGTCGTGGAAGATCGACGCGAAGAGGAAGAGGAAGACGACCGGGAAGGCGAAGGTGAAGACCACCTGGTCGCGCTGGCGGAAGAACTGCCTGATCTCCAGGGCGCCCCGGCGCAGGCCGAGCGTCCAGGCGCCCGGCAGCCGTGTGCCGCCGCTGCGGGCCCGCACCGAAGCGGCGGTCGTCGTGGTCATCGGGCGGCCTCCTGCCCGGTCAGCCGGAGGTAGACGTCCTCCAGGGTGGGGCGGCTCACCCGGAGCCCCGGGATCTCGCCGTCGAAGCGGCGCATGAGCTCGGCGACCGTCCTCGTCGGGGTCTCGGTGTGCTCCGCGCGCGTGGTGCCGTCGGGTTCCGTCCACTCGACGGTGGCGCCGGTGCCGAAGCGGTCCCGGAGCGCCTGCGGCTCGCCTTCGGCGACCACCCGGCCGTCGGCCACGATCGCCAGCCGGTTCGCGAGGGCCTCCGCCTCCTCCAGGTAGTGGGTGGTGAGCAGGATCGTGGTGCCCTCGTCCGCGAGGAGCCGGATCAGATCCCAGAACCGGCGCCTGGCCGCCGGGTCGAAACCGGTCGTCGGCTCGTCCAGGAGCAGCAGCTCGGGGCCGCCGATCACCCCGAGCGCCACGTCCAGACGGCGGCGCTGGCCGCCCGAGAGGCCCTTGATCCGGCTGTTCGCCTTGGCTTCGAGACCGACCAGGCCGATCACCTGCTCGGGGTCGCGGGGCCTCGGGTAGTAGTGCGCGAAGTGCCGTACGGTCTCGCGGACCGTCAACTCGGCGGGCGCCGATTCGTCCTGCCAGACGATTCCCACCCGGGACCGCCACGCGCGCGTGCCCGTCGCCGGATCGGAACCCAGGACCGAGACCTCGCCGCCGTCCCGGGCCCGGTTGCCCTGGAGGATCTCCACCGTCGTGCTCTTGCCCGCCCCGTTGGGCCCGAGCAGGCCGAACACCTCGCCCCGCCGGATACCCAGATCGATACCGTCCACCGCGGTCACGCCCCTGTACCGCTTGCGCAGCCCCCGGACGTCCACCGCGAGTTCGTTCGCGTGTGCTGTCATGCCTCGATCATCGGCCTGAACCGAACACTCCGGGACGACCGTGCGTACGTCCTTATGTCCACCGAACGGTGGACAGGGCGCCTCGTGCGGCACAATGGCCCCTGCCCGAAGAAGTTCCAACTCTCAAACAGACGGAATCGGCGTGATGAGCAAGACGACAGTCAACGACGTCTCCACCGAGCCCGAGCCCGAGCATGCCTCCGCAGCACCGCGCACCGAGGGCGGCAGCATCGCCTTCGGCCTGCTGCTGATCATCACCGGCGCCGCCGGGCTGCTGGCCGCCTGGGTCATCACGATCGACAAGTTCAAACTGCTGGAAGCCAAGGTCGAGGGCAAGACGTTCACCCCCGGGTGCAGCCTCAACCCGGTCGTCTCCTGCGGCAGCGTCATGGAGTCCAAGCAGGCCGCCGCCTTCGGCTTCCCGAACCCGATGCTCGGCCTGGTCTGCTACGGCATCGTCATCTGCGTCGGCATGAGCCTGCTGGCCCGCGCCCGCTTCCCGCGCTGGTACTGGCTCACCTTCAACTTCGGCACCCTCTTCGGCGTCGGCTTCTGCAGCTGGCTGCAGTTCCAGTCCCTGTACCGGATCAACGCGCTGTGCCTGTGGTGCTCGCTGGCCTGGGTCGCGACGATCATCATGTTCTGGTACGTGACGTCCTTCAACATCCGCAAGAGCTTCCTGCCGGCCCCGAACTGGCTGAAGTCGTTCTTCGGCGAGTTCACCTGGGTGCTGCCGGTCCTGCACATCGGCATCATCGGCATGCTGATCCTGACCCGCTGGTGGGACTTCTGGACCAGCTGACAGCCCTGGAGGGATTGTCAGTGCCGTGATTTAGGGTTTCAGCGTGGAACCCGACCTGTTCACCGCAGCCGCAGAAGAACGCCAGGAGAAGGACCCGACCGGCAGCCCCCTGGCCGTGCGGATGCGCCCGCGCACCCTCGACGAGGTGGTGGGCCAGCGGCATCTGCTGAAGCCGGGGTCCCCGCTGCGCAGACTGGTCGGCGAGGGCTCCGGCGGTCCGGCCGGCCCCTCCTCGGTGATCCTCTGGGGCCCGCCCGGCACCGGCAAGACGACCCTCGCTTACGTCGTCTCCAAGGCGACCAACAAGCGGTTCGTGGAGCTCTCCGCGATCACCGCGGGCGTCAAGGAGGTCCGCGCGGTCATCGACGGCGCCCGCCGCGCCACCGGGGGGTACGGCAAGGAGACCGTCCTCTTCCTGGACGAGATCCACCGCTTCAGCAAGGCCCAGCAGGACTCCCTGCTCCCGGCCGTCGAGAACCGCTGGGTCACCCTGATCGCCGCGACCACCGAGAACCCGTACTTCTCGGTGATCTCCCCGCTGCTCTCCCGCTCCCTGCTGCTCACCCTCGAACCGCTCACCGACGACGACGTCCGCGGCCTGCTCAGAAGGGCCCTGACCGACGAGCGCGGCCTGAAGGGCTCCGTCACCCTCCCCGAGGACACCGAGGCGCACCTGGTGCGGATCGCCGGCGGCGACGCCCGCCGGGCCCTGACCGCCCTGGAGGCCGCCGCCGGGGCCGCTCTCGACAAGGGCGAGGCGGAGATCGGCCTGGGGACCCTGGAGGAGGTCGTCGACCGGGCCGCGGTGAAGTACGACCGGGACGGCGACCAGCACTACGACGTCGCCAGCGCCCTCATCAAGTCCATCCGGGGCTCCGACGTCGACGCGGCCCTGCACTACCTGGCCCGGATGATCGAGGCCGGCGAGGACCCCCGCTTCATCGCCCGCCGCCTGATGATCTCCGCCAGCGAGGACATCGGGCTCGCCGACCCGAACGCCCTGCCCATAGCGGTGGCCGCCGCCCAGGCCGTCGCCATGATCGGCTTCCCGGAGGCCGCCCTCACCCTCAGCCACGCCACCATCGCCCTCGCCCTGGCCCCCAAGTCCAACTCCGCCACCACGGCGATCGGCGCCGCCCTGGAGGACGTACGCAAGGGACTGGCCGGGCAGGTGCCCCCGCATCTGCGGGACGGCCACTACAAGGGTGCCGCCAAGCTGGGGCACGCGCAGGGCTACGTCTATCCGCACGACCTGCCCGAGGGCATCGCCGAGCAGCAGTACGCACCGGACCCGATCAAGGACCGCGAGTACTACGCCCCGACCCGGCACGGCTCCGAAGCCCGCTACGCGGACGCGGTCGAGTGGACCAGGAAGCACCTCGGTCGCAGGCGGTCCTGAGTAGCCTGTAGAATCCCTCGAAGCGCTGAGTCCCGCGCTGTCAGAGCGGGACAGTCGGCCGGAGCCTCCGCAAGGAGGTTCCAGGAGCGTCGCGCACCGTCGAACGGTGTCGCGGGCAGCCCACCACCACTCGCCGCACGGCGGGACCGGCCGGTGGGCCACTCGCGTGCTGCACGTATGTGCCCAGACCAGGGGAGCGGCTGCCCACCAGGCCCGGCAACGGGTCCCGGCGGGTTTCCCCGGCTGCGGATTGCGACCTCCCTCAACCCTGACGAGCCGGATATCAGAAGGAAGAAAGAGACAAGTGGCGAACCAGCCCCGCCCCAAGGTCAAGAAGTCGCGTGCCCTCGGCATCGCGCTGACCCCGAAGGCCGTCAAGTACTTCGAGGCCCGTCCCTACCCGCCGGGTGAGCACGGCCGCGGCCGCAAGCAGAACTCGGACTACAAGGTCCGTCTGCTCGAGAAGCAGCGTCTGCGCGCGCAGTACGACGTGTCCGAGCGCCAGCTCGTCCGCGCCTACGAGCGTGCCTCCAAGGTGCAGGGCAAGACCGGTGAGGCCCTGATCATCGAGCTGGAGCGTCGCCTCGACGCGCTGGTCCTGCGTTCGGGCATCGCCCGCACGATCTACCAGGCCCGCCAGATGGTCGTCCACGGCCACATCCAGGTCAACGGCCAGAAGGTCGACAAGCCGTCCTACCGCGTGCGTCCGGACGACGTCATCCAGGTCCGCGACCGCTCGAAGGACAAGACGCTCTTCCAGATCGCCCGTGAGGGTGGCTTCGCCCCCGACGGCGAGATCCCGCGCTACCTGCAGGTGAACCTCAAGGCCCTGGCGTTCCGCCTGGACCGCGAGCCGAACCGCAAGGAAGTTCCGATCATCTGTGACGAGCAGCTCGTCGTCGAGTACTACGCCCGCTGATCCCAGCCCCGGCGCAGCACTCCAGCGTCAGCCCGCCGTCTCCCCGCCCTTCCGGGTGGGCGAGGCGGCGGGCTTCCGCATACCGGCACCGTCCCCCCGCTGCCGCCGTACCGGCCCGCGCGGCGCCGGCAGCGCGTCCAGCGGCCGCACCCCGAAGTACTCCCGTGCCCGGGCCACCGCCGCCTCCCGGTCCAGCAGGGCCCCCTGCCGTACGCACTCCGCGTACCGCTCCTCGCCCAGCGCCCGCCGGGCCGTCGCCTCGCACAGCTCGTGCGGGGCGTTGTAGTAGGCCGAGCCGAACAGCGGCAGTCCCACAGACGGCCACATCCGCCCCGCCGCGCCCTGCAGCACCGCCGCCTCCGCCGGATCGCCCTCGGCCACCGTCACCAGGGCAAGCAACTCGATCGACAGCACCGAACCCAGCAGGTCATGGAAGCCGTGCGCATGGCCCAGGCAGTCGGTCAGCAGCTCGCGGGCGCCCGCGTGGTCGCCGTCCCGCCAGGCCGCGTACGCCAGCACATACAGCGCGTACGACCGGGCCCAGTGCTCGCCGTGGTCCTCGCACACCCGGCGCACGTCCTCGCACAGCCGGACCGCGTCCGGCAGATCGCCGAGGAACGCCCTGGTCATCGCCAGTTCGACCTGGCCCATCAGGACGTTGCTGTTGAGCTCGCCGATCTCCCGGTAGCGGCCGAGCGCCGAGCGCAGCAGCGTTTCCGCCCGTGCCATGTCGTCCGTGACCAGGGCCAGACAGCCGGTGCGGTGCTCCGCGTACGCCACCGCCATGGGGTCGGCGACCAGCTCGGCCTCCTCCCGGCACTCCTGGAGCGCGGCCAGCGCGGGCACCGCCTCGCCCTGCAGGATCGCCACGTAGCCGAGCACCCACAGCGCCTTCAGCCGGGACCGCGGGTACTCCGAGTCCAGCTCCAGACTGAGCTCCAGCCAGCGCCGCCCCTCCGAGAGCCGCCCGCAGCCCGCCCAGTAGAACCACAGCGAGCCCGCCAGGTACTGGCCCAGATGTGCCTCGTCCGGCTCGGTCAGACAGTGGTCCAGGGCGGCCCGCAGGTTCGACAGCTCGGCCTCGACGCGCGCGGCCACCTCGCCCTGCCGCGGCGAGAACCAGTCCAGCTCGCACCAGGTCGCCAGCCCCATGAACCAGTCCCGGTGCCGGCGCCGCAGCCGCCCCGCGTCCCCCGTCGCCGCCAGCCAGTCGGCACCGTACGCCCGTACGGTGTCGAGCATGCGGTAGCGCACCCCCGTCGGGGTCTCCTCCCGGGACACCACCGACTGCGCGAGCAGCTCCGCCAGCACGTCCAGGACGTTCTCGGACGACAGGCCGTTCCCGCCGCACACGTACTCGGCGGCCTCCAGGTCGAAGGTCCCCGCGAACACCGACAGCCGCGCCCACAGCAACCGCTCGGCGGGGGTGCACAGTTCATGACTCCAGCCGATCGCCGTGCGCAGCGTCTGATGGCGGGGGAGCCCGTCGCGCCCGCCGCCGGTCAGCAGCCGAAACCGGTCGTCGAGCCGCTCCAGGAGCTGCCCGGGCGACAGCGCCCGCAGCCGGCCCGCCGCCAGCTCGATCGCCAGCGGGATCCCGTCAAGGCGCCGGCACACCTCCCGGACCTCCGCACACTCCCGGACATCCAGCCCCTGCCGCTCGGCGCGCTCGGCGAACAGCTCCACCGCCTCGTCCTCGCCGAGCGGCGCCAGTGGGAACAACCGCTCACCCGCCACGCCCAGCGGCCGCCGCCCCACCGCCAGCACGGTCAGGCCGGGCAGCCGCCGCAGCAGCTCGGCCACCAGCTCCGCGCACCCGGCGACCAGGTGCTCGCACCCGTCGAGCAGCAGCAGACAACTGCGGCCGGCCAGGTGCTCCAGAAGCGTCTCGCGCGGCAGCCGGGTGGTGTGGTCGGTCAGGCCCAGTGCCTCGACGACCGCGTACTCCACGAACTCCGGATCGCGCACCGCGGCCAGCTCCACCCGCCACACCCCGTCCCGGGGCGCCGCCGCGGCGGCCGCCCGGGCCGCGAGGCGGGACTTGCCGACCCCGCCGACCCCGGTCACCGTCACCAGCCGGCCGGACTCCAGGGCCCGGGCCAGCTCGCCGAGTTCGGCCGAGCGACCCACGAACGCGGTCAGTTCCAGGGGCAGATTGCCGTCCGTCGAAGAGCCGGGGCGCTGAGGTCCTCGCATGGGACACGGAGCGTACTTAACCGTGTTCGGTCCGTACAATCGCTTCCCGTAACTCCACCTCCAGCGCGCCGGTAATCCGGTACGGAGTCCCACGCCCGGCGCGATAGGCTCGGTGCAGACTTTTCGATGTTGATCCACGTTGTTGTTGATCTACATCGTCCAGGCACGAGACAGGGAGCGGGTGCGCGCGGTGTCCGGTGGAGAGGTGGCCGGGATCCTGGTGGCCGTCTTCTGGGCGATCCTGGTCTCCTTCCTCGCGGTGGCGCTCGTGAGGCTGGCCCAGACGCTCAAGGCGACCACCAAGCTCGTGGCGGATGTGACCGACCAGGCCGTCCCGCTGCTCGCCGACGCCTCCGCGGCCGTACGCTCCGCGCAGACCCAGATCGACCGGGTCGACGCGATCGCCTCCGACGTCCAGGAGGTCACCTCCAACGCCTCCGCGCTGTCGACCACCGTCGCCTCCGCCTTCGGCGGCCCGCTGGTCAAGGTCGCGGCGTTCGGCTACGGCGTGCGCCGGGCACTGACCGGCCGCAAGGCGGAGGACGTGCCCGCCCGGGAGCCCGGGCGTACCGTGATCGTGGGCCGGACCGTGCCCGCCGCGCGGCGGAAGAACCGGGGAAAGTAGGAGCCAGGCAGATGTTCCGCCGTACCTTCTGGTTCACCACCGGTGTCGCCGCCGGTGTCTGGGCCACCACCAAGGTCAACCGCAAGCTCAGGCAGCTGACCCCCGAGAGCCTCGCCGCCACCGCCGCGAACAAGGCGCTGGAGACCGGTCACCGGATCAAGGACCGGGCGGTCGGCTTCGCGCTCGACGTCCGCGACAACATGGCCCAGCGGGAGGCGGAGCTGGGGGATGCGCTGGGCATCAACGCGGACCCCGAACTCCCCGCGCCCCGGCGGCTCACCGCCATCGAGAACAACCGCAGCAACCCGAAGTACATCGAGAACACGACGTACTCGTACGACCGGAATGAGGACCACTGATGGAGTCGGCAGAGATTCGCCGCCGCTGGCTGAGCTTCTACGAAGAGCGCGGTCACACCGTCGTCCCTTCGGCGTCGCTCATCGCGGACGACCCGACTCTGCTCCTCGTCCCGGCCGGCATGGTGCCCTTCAAGCCCTACTTCCTCGGCGAGGTCAAGCCGCCGTGGGCCCGCGCCACCAGCGTGCAGAAGTGCGTGCGCACCCCCGACATCGAAGAGGTCGGCAAGACCACCCGCCACGGCACCTTCTTCCAGATGTGCGGCAACTTCTCCTTCGGCGACTACTTCAAGGAAGGCGCCATCAAGTACGCCTGGGAGCTGCTCACCAGCTCCCAGGACAAGGGCGGTTACGGCCTGGAGCCGGACCGGCTGTGGATCACCGTCTACCAGGACGACGACGAGGCCGAGCGCATCTGGCACGACGTCGTCGGCGTGCCGAAGGAGCGCATCCAGCGCCTCGGCATGAAGGACAACTACTGGTCCATGGGCGTCCCCGGACCCTGCGGCCCCTGCTCCGAGATCAACTACGACCGCGGCCCCGAGTTCGGCGTCGAGGGCGGCCCGGCCGTCAACGACGAGCGGTACGTGGAGATCTGGAACCTCGTCTTCATGCAGTACGAGCGTGGCGAGGGCATCGGCAAGGACAACTTCGAGATCCTCGGCGAACTGCCCAGCAAGAACATCGACACGGGCCTCGGCCTGGAGCGCCTCGCCATGATTCTGCAGGGCGTGCAGAACATGTACGAGATCGACACCTCCATGGCGGTCATCGAGAAGGCCACCGAGCTGACCGGCGTCCGCTACGGCGACGCCCACGGCTCGGACGTCTCCCTGCGCGTGGTCACCGACCACATGCGGACGTCGGTGATGCTCATCGGCGACGGCGTCACCCCCGGCAACGAGGGCCGCGGCTATGTCCTGCGCCGCATCATGCGCCGCGCCATCCGCAACATGCGACTGCTCGGCGCCACCGGCCCGGTCGTCCTCGACCTGATCGACACCGTCATCCGGATGATGGGCCAGCAGTACCCGGAGCTGGTCACCGACCGCGAGCGCATCGAGAAGGTCGCCGTCGCCGAGGAGAACGCCTTCCTCAAGACGCTGAAGGCCGGCACCAACATCCTCGACACCGCCGTCACCGAGACCAAGGACGCCGGCGGCACGGTCCTCGCCGGCGACAAGGCCTTCCTGCTCCACGACACCTGGGGCTTTCCGATCGACCTCACCCTCGAAATGGCCGCCGAGCAGGGCCTGGCCGTGGACGAGGACGGCTTCCGCCGCCTGATGAAGGAACAGCGGGACCGCGCCAAGGCCGACGCCCAGGCCAAGAAGACCGGGCACGCCGGAGCCGGCGCCTACCGCGAGATCGCCGACAAGACCGGCGAGACCGACTTCATCGGCTACTCCGACACCGAGGGCGAGACCACGATCGTCGGCATCCTCGTCGACGGCGTCTCCTCCCCGGCCGCCACCGAGGGCGACGAGGTCGAGATCGTCCTGGACCGCACCCCGTTCTACGCCGAGGGCGGCGGCCAGATCGGCGACACCGGCCGGATCAAGGTCGACTCCGGTGCCGTCATCGAGATCCGCGACACCCAGAAGCCGGTCCCGGGCGTCTACGTCCACAAGGGCGTCGTGCAGTTCGGCGAGGTGACGGTCGGCGCCAAGGCCCACGCCGCGATCGACCAGCGCCGCCGTACCGCCATCGCCCGTGCCCACTCGGCCACCCACCTCACCCACCAGGCGCTGCGCGACGCCCTCGGCCCGACGGCCGCCCAGGCCGGTTCCGAGAACCAGCCCGGCCGCTTCCGCTTCGACTTCGGCTCGCCGTCGGCCGTTCCGACGGCCGTGATGACCGACGTCGAGCAGAAGATCAACGAGGTGCTCGCCCGCGACCTGGACGTGCGCGCCGACATCATGGGCATCGACGAGGCCAAGAAGCAGGGCGCCATCGCCGAGTTCGGCGAGAAGTACGGCGAGCGGGTGCGCGTGGTGACCATCGGCGACTTCTCCAAGGAGCTGTGCGGCGGCACCCACGTGCACAACACCGCCCAGCTGGGCCTGGTGAAGCTGCTCGGCGAGTCGTCCATCGGTTCCGGGGTCCGTCGTATCGAGGCTCTCGTCGGCGTCGACGCCTACAACTTCCTGGCCCGTGAGCACACGGTCGTCGCCCAGCTCCAGGAGCTGATCAAGGGCCGCCCGGAGGAGCTTCCGGAGAAGGTCTCCGCCATGCTCGGCAAGCTGAAGGACGCCGAGAAGGAGATCGAGAAGTTCCGTGCGGAGAAGGTGCTGCAGGCCGCCGGCGGTCTGGTCGACTCCGCCAAGGACGTGCGTGGTGTGGCCGTGGTGACCGGGCAGGTCCCGGACGGCACCACCGCGGACGACCTGCGCAAGCTGGTCCTCGACGTGCGCGGCCGTATCCAGGGCGGACGCGCCGCCGTGGTCGCCCTGTTCACCGTCAACAACGGCAAGCCGCTCACGGTCATCGCCACCAACGACGCCGCCCGCGACCGCGGCCTCAAGGCCGGTGACCTGGTGCGCACCGCCGCCAAGACCCTCGGCGGCGGTGGCGGCGGCAAGCCGGACGTCGCCCAGGGCGGCGGCCAGAACCCTGCCGCCGTGGGCGAGGCCATCGACGCCGTCGAGCGTCTCGTGGCCGAGACCGCCAAGTAAGAAACGGTAAGAAGATGCGAAGAGGGCGTCGGCTCGCCGTCGACGTCGGGGACGCCCGGATCGGGGTCGCCTCGTGCGACCCCGACGGGATCCTCGCCACCCCCGTCGAGACCGTCCCCGGCCGGGACATCCCGGCCGCCCACCGCCGGCTCGGGCAACTGGTCGAGGAGTACGAACCGATCGAGGTCGTCGTCGGACTCCCTCGCTCCCTCAAGGGAGGGGAGGGCCCGGCCGCCGTCAAGGTCCGGGCCTTCGCCCAGGAGCTGGCCGACAGCATCAAACCGGTGCCGGTCCGGCTGGTCGACGAGCGAATGACGACCGTGACGGCCAGTCAGGGACTGCGCGCCTCGGGGGTGAAGTCCAAGAAGGGCCGCTCGGTCATCGACCAGGCTGCCGCTGTGATCATCCTCCAGCAGGCGCTGGAATCCGAACGGGTGTCAGGTAAACCACCCGGCGAGGGCGTCGAAGTGGTCATCTGATCGCGATACGGTAACGTTCCGCGCGATGCGATGGTTTTCGAACAGCCACCGCACAGCAAGAAGCGGTACGACAGTCGGCCCACCAGCCGCGTGACGCGCCGCCTCGCGGCTCTAGGGGATCGATGACTGAGTATGGCCGGGGCGAAGGCTCCGAACCGTGGCATCCGGAGGACCCGTTGTACGGGGACGACGGATGGGGAGGACAGCAGGCCCACGTGGGTCAGCAGTCTCCCTACGGCGGTCAGCCGCAGCACTATCCGCAGCAGCCGCAGCAGCAGTACGGCGACTGGAGCCAGCACCCGCAGGGCGGGTACGACCCGCACCACGGCCAGCAGCAGTACGCGTACTACGACGAGCAGGGCCAGCTTCAGTACGCCGACGGACAGGGCCAGCAGCAGTACGACCAGCAGCAGTACGTCGGCCATCCCCAACAGCAGTACCACCAGGGCGGCTGGGACGCGACCGGCACCCACGGCCAGGTGCCCTACGCCGCCGACCCGGGCGACCCCTACGGCCAGCAGCCGGTGGCGTACGGCGGGGAGCAGCCCGACTTCTACGGCACCGAGGACGCCTACCCGCCGCCGGAACCGCCCGGCCGCCGGCGCGACCCGGAGCCGGAGGCGCAGCCGGAGCCCGCCGTCGAGGAGGAGGAGCAGCACCCCTTCTTCACGGGCGCCGACGATGACGACGACGATGACGACGACCCGAAAGGGCGCCGCGGTGGTGGCCGCGGCAAGGACGCGAAGGGTGGCAAAGGGGCCAAGAAGCGCCGCAACGGCTGCGCCTGCCTGGTGGTCTGCCTGGTCTTCGGCGGCGGTGCGGCGACGGTCGGCTATTACGGCTGGCACTTCTACCAAAATCGTTTCGGCCCGGCCCCCGACTACGCGGGTGGCGGCAGCGGTTCGGTGACCGTCGAGATCCCCAAGGGCGCGGGCGGATACGAGATCGGCCGTCGGCTGGAGGACGCCGGCGTCATCAAGAGCGTCGACGCGTTCGTGGCCGCCCAGTCGCAGAACCCCGACGGAAAAACGATTCAGGCAGGCGCTTATCTCCTGAAGAAGGAGATGTCCGCCGCGAGTGCCGTACAGCTGATGCTCGACCCGAAGAGCAAGGCCAATGTGGTGGTCACCCCGGGCGAGCGCGCGGCAGCCGTCTACGTGGCCCTCGACAAACAGCTCGGCCTCTCCTCCGGTACCACCAGGAAGGTCGCCAAGGCCCAATACAAGAGCCTCGGCCTGCCGAGCTACGCGAACACCAACAGTAAGATCATGGATCCGCTGGAGGGCTTCCTCTTCCCGGGCACCTATCCCGCGGCCAAGGGCATGAAGCCCGACGCGATCCTGAAACAGATGGTCGCCGCGGCCAAGGAGGAATACGCCACCTACGACCTCGCGGCCCAGGCCAAGAAGTACGACCTGGACAACCCGCTGCAGGTCATCACGGTCGCGAGCCTCGTCCAGGCCGAAGGAAAGACGCACGACGACTTCCGCAAGATGGCGGAAGTCGTCTACAACCGTCTCGAGCCCACGAACACCGAGACGAACCGGTTGCTGCAATTCGACTCGGCCTTCAATTACCTGAAGGGCACGAGCAAAATCCACATCAGCGAGTCGGAGATCAACAGCAACCAGAACCCGTACAACACGTACACCCAGAAGGGCCTTCCGCCGGGTCCGATCGGCAACCCCGGCGACGAAGCGCTGAAGGCGGCACTGAATCCGACCGACGACGGCTGGATGTATTTCGTGGCGACCGACGGCGTGAACAACACCGAATTCGCCAAGACCAACGCCGAATTCGAGAAGCTCAAGGACAAGTTCAATGCCAACTCGGGCAACTGACGCCCGCCGGGCCGCTGTGCTCGGTAAGCCCATCGCCCACTCCCTCTCCCCGGTGCTGCACCGGGCCGCGTACGACGAACTCGGGCTCACCGACTGGTCGTACGAGCGCTTCGAGGTCGACGAGACCCGGCTGCCCGGCTTTCTCGGGCAGCTGGGGCCGGAGTGGGCGGGGCTGTCGCTGACCATGCCGCTGAAGCGGGCGGTCATCCCACTGGTCGACGAGATCAGTGAGACGGCCGCCTCGGTCGACGCGGTCAACACGGTCGTCTTCACGGAGGACGGCCGGCGCCTTGGGGACAACACCGACATCCCGGGCATGGTCGCCGCACTGCGCGAGCACGGCATCGAACAGGTCGACTCCGCCGCCGTCCTCGGTGCCGGCGCCACCGCGTCCTCGGCGCTGGCCGCGCTCGCCCGGATCTGCACCGGCGAGGTCGTCGCGTACGTCCGCAGCGAGGAGCGCGCCGCCGAGATGCGGCACTGGGGCGAGCGGCTCGACGTCGAGGTCCGGACCGCCGACTGGGCCGACGCCGGACAGGCCCTGCACGCCCCCCTGGTCATCGCCACCACCCCGGCCGGCACCACCGACGCCCTTGCCGCCGCCGTACCCGAGCGCCCCACCACCCTCTTCGACGTCCTCTACCACCCCTGGCCCACGGCGCTGGCCGCACGCTGGTCCATGTTCGGCGGAGCCGTGGTGAGCGGCCTCGACCTCCTGGTGCACCAGGCCGTGCTCCAGGTCGAACAGATGACCGGCCGCGCCCCGGCGCCGCTGGACGCCATGCGCCGGGCCGGGGAGAAGGCACTCGCCGAGCGCTGACCCGGTCCGCCTCCGCGTCCGTCTGCTGGACCGGCGGCCGGGTTCACCGCCCGGACGTGGGAGGATCGGAGACGGCGGACCGGGGCCGCGCACCCGGTCGGGCCGTCGCCGTACGCGAGGACGCGCGTACGCAGGGCAGTACCAGGGCGCGAGCACTGAGGAGCATCGTTGAGCAGGCTGCGTTGGCTGACCGCGGGGGAGTCCCACGGTCCCGCACTTGTCGCGACGCTGGAGGGCCTTCCCGCCGGCGTGCCGATCACGACCGAGATGGTCGCGGACCATCTGGCGCGGCGGCGGCTCGGTTACGGACGCGGTGCGCGCATGAAGTTCGAGCAGGACCAGGTCACCTTCCTGGGGGGTGTCCGGCACGGTCTCACGCTCGGCTCCCCGGTCGCCATCATGGTGGGCAACACCGAGTGGCCCAAGTGGGAGCAGGTCATGGCGGCCGACCCGGTCGACCCCGAGATCCTCGCCGGGCTCGCCCGCAACGCCCCGCTGACCCGCCCGCGTCCCGGCCACGCCGACCTGGCAGGCATGCAGAAGTACGGCTTCGACGAGGCCCGGCCGATCCTGGAGCGCGCCTCCGCGCGGGAGACCGCGGCCCGGGTGGCGCTCGGCGCGGTGGCCCGCTCGTACCTGAAGGAGACGGCCGGCATCGAGATCGTCTCGCACGTCGTCGAGCTGTGCTCCGTGAAGGCCCCCAAGGGTGTGTACCCCACCCCGGCCGACGTGGCGAAGCTGGACGCGGACCCGCTGCGCTGCCTGGACGCGGACGCGTCGAAGGCGATGGTCGCGGAGGTCGACCAGGCCCACAAGGACGGCGACACCCTCGGCGGTGTGGTCGAGGTCCTCGCCTACGGCGTGCCGGTCGGCCTCGGCTCGCACGTGCACTGGGACCGCAAGCTGGACGCCCGTCTCGCCGGGGCCCTGATGGGCATCCAGGCGATCAAGGGCGTCGAGATCGGCGACGGCTTCGAACTGGCACGGGTGCCCGGCTCCCAGGCGCACGACGAGATCGTCGGCACCGACGAGGGCATCCGGCGCGTCTCGGGTCACGCCGGCGGCACCGAGGGCGGCCTGTCCACCGGTGAGCTGCTGCGGGTCCGGGCCGCGATGAAGCCGATCGCGACCGTGCCGCGCGCCCTGCGGACCGTGGACGTGGCCACCGGCGAGGCCACCCAGGCCCACCACCAGCGCTCCGACGTCTCCGCCGTGCCGGCCGCGGGCATCGTCGCCGAGGCGATGGTCGCGCTCGTCCTCGCGGACGCGGTCGCGGAGAAGTTCGGCGGTGACTCGGTGCCCGAGACCCGCCGCAACGTCCGCTCGTACCTCGAGAACCTGGCCATCCGGTGAGCGCCGCACCGAAGGTGGTGCTGGTCGGACCGATGGGGGTGGGCAAGTCCACGGTCGGGCAGCTGCTCGCCGAGCGGCTCGGCGTCGGCTACCGGGACACCGACGAGGACATCGTGGCCACCGAGGGCCGCGCCATCGCCGACATCTTCGTGGCCGAGGGCGAGCCGGTCTTCCGGGAGATCGAGAAGCGGGCCGTACAGGTGGCGCTGGTCGAGCACGAGGGCGTCCTCGCGCTCGGCGGCGGCTCGATCCTCGACGCGGACACGCGCGCGCTGCTGGCCGGCCGGCGGGTGGTCTACCTCTCGATGGACGTCGAGGAAGCCGTCAAGCGCACCGGCCTGAACGCGGCCCGGCCGTTGCTCGCGATCAGCCCGCGCAAGCAGTGGCGCGAGCTGATGGACGCACGGCGGCACCTGTACGAGGAGGTCGCCTCGGTGGTCGTCGCGACCGACGGGCGTACGCCCGAAGAGGTCACCCAAGCAGCGCTGGACGCACTGGAGTTGAAGGAAGCATGAGCGAGGCAGTCACCCGGATCCAGGTCGGCGGCACCGCGGGCACCGAGCCGTACGAGGTCCTGGTGGGCCGTCAACTGCTCGGCGAACTGGGCGGGTTGATCGGCGATCGGGTCAAGCGGGTCGCGGTGATCCACCCCGAGGCGCTCGCCGAGACCGGCGACGCGCTCCGCGCCGACCTGGCCGGGCAGGGCTACGAGGCCGTCGCCATCCAGGTGCCCAACGCGGAGGAGGCCAAGACCGCCGAGGTCGCCGCCTACTGCTGGAAGGCGCTCGGCCAGTCCGGGTTCACCCGCTCCGACGTCATCGTCGGCGTGGGCGGCGGGGCGACGACGGACCTGGCCGGTTTCGTGGCCGCCACCTGGCTGCGCGGGGTCCGCTGGATCGCCGTCCCGACCACGGTGCTGGCCATGGTCGACGCGGCGGTCGGCGGCAAGACCGGCATCAACACCGCCGAGGGCAAGAACCTGGTGGGCGCCTTCCACCCGCCGGCGGGTGTGCTCTGCGACCTGGCCGCGCTGGACTCCCTCCCGGTCAACGACTACGTCTCCGGGCTCGCCGAGGTCATCAAGGCCGGCTTCATCGCCGACCCGGCGATCCTGGAGCTCATCGAGTCCGACCCGGAGGCCGCGCGCACCCCGGCCGGCCCGCACACGGCCGAGCTGATCGAGCGCTCCATCCGGGTCAAGGCCGAGGTCGTCTCCTCCGACCTCAGGGAGTCGGGCCTTCGGGAGATCCTCAACTACGGTCACACGCTCGGCCACGCCATCGAGAAGAACGAGCGCTACAAGTGGCGGCATGGCGCCGCGGTCGCCGTCGGCATGCACTTCGCCGCCGAGCTGGGCCGGCTGGCCGGGCGCCTGGACGACGCGACGGCGGACCGCCACCGCACGGTCCTGGAGTCGGTCGGCCTGCCGCTGCACTACCGCTACGACCAGTGGCCCAAGCTCGTCGAGACGATGAAGGTCGACAAGAAGTCCCGCGGCGACCTGCTGCGCTTCATCGTCCTGGACGGCCTCGCCAAGCCGACCGTCCTGGAGGGCCCGGACCCGGCCGTGCTGCTCGCCGCCTACGGCGAGGTCGGACAGTAAGTCCGCTGCTGTTCCTTCCGCCCGATTCGCCTCCCGGCCCGGGCACTTCGTACCGCCCCCGGCCGTTTCACCAAACGACGACCGGGGGCGGTACCGTTCGGTAACGAGCGCAGCCGCACATGACGAGACGGAGTGGCACCGGATGCAGCACGCAGTGGGATCTCCGCTGCCGCCGCCCCATCAGCCGGGGCAGGGACCGACCGGCTGGCCGCCGGCCGCACACCGCCCGGGAGCGCCGCAGGGCCCCGCGCCCGTGCCGCCGCCACCGGCCGCGCCCCCGCAACCGTCGGTTCCGCCGCCTCCCCTCCTGCCCGCGGCCCCGCCGCCCCCCGACACCACGGGCCATGTCCCGCTGCCGCCGGGCGCCCCGGTCGGCATACCCATCGCACCCCCGGCCGCGACCACCGTGCCCGACCCGACCACCACCACCCTGGCCGTCCTCCTCATCGGCCCGGCGGGTGCGGGCAAGACGAGCGTGGCCAAGTACTGGGCCGACCACCGCCGGGTCCCCACGGCCCACATCAGCCTCGACGACGTCCGCGAATGGGTCCGCTCCGGCTTCGCCGACCCCCAGTCCGGCTGGAACGACAACTCCGAGGCCCAGTACCGCCTGGCCCGCCGCACCTGCGGCTTCGCCGCCCGCAACTTCCTGGCCAACGGGATCTCGTGCATCCTCGACGACGCGGTCTTCCCGGACCGCCCGGTCGTCGGCCTCGGCGGCTGGAAGCGCCACGTCGGCCCCGGCCTCCTCCCGGTCGTCCTCCTCCCGGGCCTCGACATCGTCCTGGAGCGCAACGCCGAACGCACGGGCAACCGCCGCCTCGCCGACGAGGAGGTGGCCCGCATCCACGGCCGCATGGCGGGCTGGTACGGCTCGGGCCTCCCGATCATCGACAACTCCCAGCTGGACGTGCCGAGCACGGCCCGCGTGCTGGACGAGGTCCTGGCACGGGCGATAGCGAGCCCACCGAGCTGGTGATCGCGGGGTGACGGCAGCTCCCTGTTTTCAGGGGGGCGGGGAACCGCTTTTTCAGGGGCGCGGGGCTGTATCGATGTGCGGCTCCGCCGCGTGGGCGCGAGCAACCCCCACCGACCCGCACCCCGCAACGGCGCCCAACCACCCCACTCGGCCCCCCTCAACCGGCACAAATCGCCCACGACTCCTACGCTCGACTCATGTCAGACGTGTACGCGGCCCGCCGAACCAGGCTGAGGGAACGATGCAACGCGGCCGGCTGCCAGTCCGCGCTCATCTCACGCCCTGCCAACGTGAGATACCTCGCCGGCGCCGCCCCCGCCGGCTCCGTCCTGCTGCTCGGCAGGCGCGAGGACCTCCTCGTCAGCCCCGGCCCCCAGGACGACCGCCCCACCGAGGCCCGCCCCGACGGCTCCCTTCGGCAGCATCTCCTCGAAGGACCCGGCGGTGACCCCGCCGTCGCCGCCGCCGACCTCGCCGCCGCCCAGGACGCCGACGCCTTCGCCGTCGAGGAGCACCACCTCACGGTGACCCGGCACCGCGCCCTCTCCTCGGTCGCCCCCCGCCTCCGCCTTACCGACCTCGGCGGCGCCGTCGAGCAGCTGAGGGTCGTGAAGGACGAGGAGGAGATCTCCTGCCTCCGGATCGGCGCCGAGATCGCCGACCAGGCCCTCGGCGAGCTGCTGGAGTCGATCCTCGTCGGCCGCACCGAACGGCATCTCGCCCTGGAGCTGGAGCGCCGCCTGGTCGACCACGGTGCCGACGGCCCGGCCTTCCCCACCTCCGTGGCGACCGGACCGAACTCCGGCCGCCGCGGCCACCGTCCCACCGACCGGAGGGTCGAGGAGGGCGACTTTCTCTCCGTCTGCCTCGGCGCCACCTACCGCGGCTACCGCTGCGAGATCGGCCGCACCTTCGTCATCGGCACCTCGCCCGCCGACTGGCAGATCGAGCTCTACGACCTCGTCTTCGCCGCTCAGCGGGCCGGCCGGGAGAGCCTCGTACCCGGGGCCGCCTACCGCGACGTGGACCGTGCCGCCCGCCAGGTGTTGGACTCCGCGGGCTACGCCGAGGGACTCCAGCCCCTCACGGGACACGGTGTCGGACTCGAAATCGACGAGGACCCGCAGCTCGCCCCGTCGTCCATGGGTAAACTGGACGCTTGCGTGCCGGTCACCGTCGAACCGGGGGTCCACCTCCCGGGCCGGGGCGGTGTCCGGATCGATGACACGCTCGTCGTCCGCCCTGAGGCGGACGGCGGACCCGAGCTACTCACCATCACGACCAAGGAGCTGCTCGCGCTGTAGCGCGTGACCCGGGGTCGTACGTCAGTCCAGGAGATTCCGCAACCGTGGCTTCCACGAACGACCTCAAGAACGGCCTGGTGCTCAAGCTCGACGGGGGCCAGCTCTGGTCCGTCGTCGAGTTCCAGCACGTCAAGCCCGGCAAGGGCCCGGCCTTCGTGCGCACCAAGCTGAAGAACGTGCTGTCCGGCAAGGTGGTCGACAAGACCTTCAACGCCGGCGTCAAGGTCGAGACGGCCACTGTCGACAAGCGCGACATGCAGTTCTCGTACATGGACGGCGAGTACTTCGTCTTCATGGACATGGAGACCTACGACCAGCTGCACATCGACCGGAAGGCCGTCGGCGACGCCGCGAACTTCCTGATCGAGGGCTTCACCGCCACCGTCGCGCAGCATGAGGGCGAGGTGCTCTTCGTCGAGCTCCCGGCCGCCGTCGAGCTCACCATTCAGGAGACCGAGCCGGGCGTCCAGGGCGACCGCTCCACCGGCGGCACCAAGCCGGCCACCCTGGAGACCGGCCACCAGATCCAGGTCCCGCTCTTCATCACCACCGGTGAGAAGATCAAGGTCGACACCCGCACGAGCGACTACCTCGGCCGGGTGAACAGCTAACCGTGGCTGCCCGCAACACGGCCCGCAAGCGTGCCTTCCAGATCCTCTTCGAGGGCGACCAGCGCGGGGCCGGCGTCCTGACCGTTCTCGCGGACTGGATCAGGCTTTCCCGGGACGACACCCGGCAGCCGCCGGTGAGCGAGTACACGATGCAGCTGGTCGAGGGCTACGCGGAGCACGAGCGGCGGATCGACGAGCTGATCTCCCAGTACGCCGTCGGCTGGACGCTCGACCGGATGCCGGTCGTCGACCGCAACATCCTGCGCCTCGGGGCGTACGAGCTGATCTGGGTCGACGAGACGCCGGACGCGGTCGTCCTCGACGAGATGGTGCAGCTGGCGAAGGAGTTCTCGACGGACGAGTCGCCGTCGTTCGTGAACGGACTGCTGGGGCGGCTGAAGGAGCTGAAGCCGTCGCTGCGCCGGGAGGCGTGAGCCGGCACACAGACGCCGGAGGGCCCGCAGCGCGCCTTGCTGC
>NZ_JBHXSK010000091.1:0-26615 GCF_042716195.1 Streptomyces sp. NPDC058683 | reverse complement strand
CGTACACGGCGTACGGGGCCCCTCTCGTCGTATGCCGTGCGCTACGACCGGTTGCGGGCCGACGTGACCCGGTAGACGTCGTAGACGCCCTCCACGCCGCGTACGGCCTTCAGGACGTGGCCCAGGTGCTTGGGGTCGCCCATCTCGAAGGTGAAGCGCGAGGTGGCCACCCGGTCGCGGGAGGTCTGGACGGCCGCGGAGAGGATGTTGACGTGCTGGTCGGACAGGACGCGGGTGACGTCGGACAGGAGCCGGGAGCGGTCCAGGGCCTCGACCTGGATGGCGACCAGGAAGACCGAGGACTGGGTGGGCGCCCACTCGACGTCGAGGATGCGCTCCGGCTCCCGGGACAGTGACTCCACGTTGACGCAGTCGCTGCGGTGAACCGATACACCGCTACCGCGGGTGACGAAGCCGATGATCGGGTCTCCGGGTACGGGCGTACAGCAGCGGGCGAGCTTGACCCAGACGTCGTCGACGCCCTTCACGACCACACCGGGGTCCTGGCTGCTGCGGCGCTTGCTGCGGCGGCCGCGGGCCGGCGGGACCGACTCGTCGATCTCCTCGGTGGCCGCCTCCTCGCCGCCGAGCGCCTGCACCAGCTTCTGCACGACGTTCTGCGCGGCGACATGGCCCTCGCCGATCGCCGCGTACAGCGAGGAGATGTCCGGGTAGCGCATCTCGTGGGCGAGCGTGACCAGCGAGTCGCCGGTGAGGATCCGCTGGATCGGCAGGTTCTGCTTGCGCATCGCGCGGACGATGGCGTCCTTGCCCTGCTCGATCGCCTCGTCCCGGCGCTCCTTGGAGAACCAGGCCCGGATCTTGTTGCGGGCACGCGGTGACTTGACGAAGCCGAGCCAGTCGCGGGACGGGCCCGCGCCGGGCGCCTTGGAGGTGAAGACCTCGACCAGGTCACCGTTGTCCAGGGTGGATTCGAGCGGGACCAGGCGGCCGTTGACCCGCGCGCCTATCGTGCGGTGGCCGACCTCGGTGTGCACGGCGTACGCGAAGTCGACCGGGGTGGCCCCGGCCGGGAGCGCTATGACATCGCCCTTGGGGGTGAAGACGAAGACCTCGTTGCGGGACAGGTCGAAGCGCAGGGACTCCAGGAACTCGCTGGGGTCCTCGGTCTCCTTCTGCCAGTCCAGCAACTGCCTCAGCCACGCCATGTCGTTGAGGTGGTCGTCCTTGCCCTTGCCGGACGACTTCGGCACGTCGGTGCGGACCTTGGAGGCACCGGCGACGGCCTCCTGCTTGTACTTCCAGTGCGCGGCGATGCCGTACTCGGCGCGGCGGTGCATGTCGAACGTCCGGATCTGGAGTTCGACGGGCTTGCCGTTGGGGCCGATGACCGTCGTGTGCAGCGACTGGTACATGTTGAACTTGGGCATCGCGATGTAGTCCTTGAAGCGCCCCGGAACCGGGTTCCAGCGCGCGTGGACGGTGCCCAGGGCCGCGTAGCAGTCGCGGACGGTGTCCACCAGGACGCGGATGCCCACCAGGTCGTAGATCTCCGCGAAGTCCCGGCCGCGGACGATCATCTTCTGGTAGACGCTGTAGTAGTGCTTCGGGCGGCCGGTGACGGTCGCCTTGATGCGGGCGGCGCGCAGGTCGGCCTGGACCTCGTCGGTCACTATGGCCAGGTACTCGTCACGCTTCGGTGCCCGCTCGGCCACCAGCCGGACGATCTCGTCGTACATCTTGGGGTAGAGGATCGCGAACGCAAGGTCCTCCAGCTCCCACTTGATGGTGTTCATGCCCAGGCGGTGGGCGAGCGGCGCGTAGATCTCCAGCGTCTCGCGCGCCTTCTTCTCCTGCTTCTCGCGCTTGAGGTAGCGCATGGTGCGCATGTTGTGCAGGCGGTCGGCGAGCTTGATGACCAGGACGCGCGGGTCCTTGGCCATGGCGACGACCATCTTGCGCACGGTCTCGGCCTGCGCGGCCTCGCCGAACTTGACCTTGTCCAGCTTGGTGACGCCGTCGACGAGCAGCGCGACGACGTCGCCGAAGTCGCGGCGCAGGTCCTCCAGGCCGTACTCGGTGTCCTCGACGGTGTCGTGCAGCAGCCCCGCCATCAGGGTCGCCGGGTCCATGCCCAGCTCGGCGAGGATCGTGGTCACCGCCAGCGGGTGGGTGATGTACGGGTCGCCGCTCTTGCGCTTCTGGCCCCGGTGCCAGCGTTCGGCGACCTGGTAGGCACGTTCGATCTGGCGCAGCGTGGCGTTCTCGATCTTGGGGTCGTTGCTGCGGACTATGCGCAGCAGCGGTTCCAGGACCGGGTTGTACGGGTTGGCGCGCTGCACGCCGAGGCGGGCGAGGCGGGCGCGGACGCGGTTGGAGGAGCCGGTGCGCGCGGGCTGGCCGCTGTTGGGGCGGGTCGTGGGGCGCTCGGCCGGGGCCGGTTTGGGGCGCGAGGTCTCGGCCGACTTCTCGGCGGGCGCGGACTGGGCATGCTCGACCGGCCCACGGGTGTCGTTCTTCGTCTGCGACACGTTCGGCGCGGGCTTCGCCGCGGGTGCCGAGCCAGGCTCGGGCTTGGCGGCGGTCAGTGGCTGGGCCTCGTCTGGCAAGAGGGCTCCTCGTGCGCGATCCGGGTCCCCCGGTCAGGCTCCGGACTGCCCATGGTAGCGATCCTGGGCCGTGTCATCGCCTGCAGGCCGAACCGAGAACCGTATACGCAAGTAACACGGGAGGCTGCCGAGGGATTCCACCGGGGTGTCCTGGGGGTTGCGAGGGCCCGGCGGCACACGCGAACGGCCGCCCCGAAGGACGGCCGTTCGATCAGTTGTACGACGCTCAGACCTGGAGGAGGGCCTCCAGCGGCGCTCCGTCCAGGGCCGGCTCCAGGCGGGCGCGGCCGCCCAGGAAGCCCAGCTCCATCAGGACCGCGACGCCGGCGATCTCGGCGCCGGCGCGGTGGATCAGCCGGATCGAGGCCTCGGCGGTGCCGCCGGTGGCGAGCACGTCGTCGACGATCAGGATCCGGTCGTTCCCGCCGAGGTCCTCGGCGTGCACCTCGATCTCGGCCGAGCCGTACTCCAGGTCGTAGGCCTGGCTCAGGGTCGCCCCGGGGAGCTTGCCGGCCTTGCGGACCGGGATGAAGCCCAGACCGGCCCGGACGGCGACCGGGGCACCCAGGATGAAGCCCCGGGCCTCCAGACCGACGACCTTGGTGGCACCGGTGCGCCCGGCGATCTCCGCGAGGGTGTCGGTGAGCGCGGTGAACGCGGCCGGGTCCGCCAGGAGCGGGGTGATGTCCTTGAACATCACGCCCGGCTCCGGGTAGTCCGCGACGTCCCGGATGCGGCTGAGCAGCAACTCCCGGATGTCCGTCATCGGCGCTTCCCCGAAGGCCGGCCGCGGCCGCCCCGGTTACGGGGGGAGGAGGGCTGGTTGCGCGGGCCGACGACGGCCGGAGCGGCGTCGTCGGGTTCCTCCGGGCCGCCGACCCGGGTCTCGGCCATCTCCTCCTCGGCGGCGGCCTGGGCCCGCTTGGCGAGGACACGCTTCCGCAGCGCCTTCATCTGCGGCTCGGCCTCCTTGAGGTCGGCGACGAGCGGCGTGGCGATGAAGATCGACGAGTAGGCACCGGCGGCCAGACCGACGAACAGCGACAGCGAGATGTCGTTGAGCGTGCCCGCGCCGAGGAAGCCACCGCCGATGAACAGCAGGCCCGCGACCGGCAGCAGCGCGACCACCGTGGTGTTGATCGAACGGACCAGGGTGCCGTTGATCGACCGGTTCGCGATGTCGCTGTAGGTGAAGCGGGTCTGCTTGGTGATGTCCTTCGTCTGCTCCTTGAGGCTGTCGAAGACGACGACCGTGTCGTAGAGCGAGTAACCGAGGATCGTCAGCAGACCGATGATCGTGCCGGGCGTGACCTCGAAGCCGACCAGGGCGTAGATACCGGTCGTGATGGTGATGTCGTGGATCAGCGCGACCAGGGCCGCGACCGCCATCCGCCACTCGAAGGCGATCGCCAGGTAGATCACCACGAGGACCATGAAGATGGCGAGGCCTTCCCAGGCCTTGTTGGCGATCTGGTCACCCCAGCTGGGGCCGACCAGGTCGGCGGCGATGGACTCGGAGTCCACCTTCATGTCCTTGGCCAGCTGGGCCTTGGTGGCGTCCGACTTCTCGGTGTCCATGCCCGCGATCTGGATGCGCAGACCGCCCGTGCCGAGCTTCTGCACGACCGCGTCGTGGCCCGAGGCGTCCTCCGCGTACGTCTCGGCCTGCGAGACGGAGACGCTGGTCTTCGGGGTGGTGAAGACGGCACCGCCCTGGAAGTCGATGCCCATGTTCAGGCCGCGCACCGCCAGGCCGACGATGGCCGTGATGGTGATCAGGATGGAGATGCCATACCAGATCTTGCGCTTGCCGATGAAGTCGTAGCTGATCTCGCCGCGGTGGAGTCGGGCGCCGAGGTTGCCGAGTTTCGACATCGCTCACGCTTCCTTCGGGTCGACAGGGCCGGCGACGGGACCGGCGGGACGGCGGGTGCGGCGCAGCGGGGGCTGGGCGCCCAGACCCTTCGGGTCGAGCCCGGACCACTTGTGGCCGCTCGCGAAGAACTTACGCCGGGCGAGGACCGTCATCAGCGGCTTGGTGAAGAAGAAGACGACGACCACGTCGAGCACGGTGGTCAGACCGAGGGTGAACGCGAAGCCCTGGACCTTGCCGACGGTCACGATGAACAGCACGGCGGCGGCCAGGAACGACACGAAGTCGGAGACCAGGATGGTGCGCCGGGCGCGCGGCCAGGCCCGCTCGACGGCGGGACGCAGCGTGCGGCCCTCACGGATCTCGTCCCGGATGCGTTCGAAGAACACGATGAACGAGTCCGCTGTGATACCGATCGCGACGATCGCACCACAGACGGCCGGCAGGTTCAGCGCGAAGCCGATGGCCGGGCCGAGCAACGCCATGAGTACGTAGGTCAGGATCGCGGAGACCAGCAGCGAGGCCATCGCGACCAGCGACAGACCCCGGTAGTAGACCACCAGGTAGATCACGACGAGCGCGAGACCGATGGCACCGGCCAGCAGACCGGCGTGCAGCTGCTCGCCACCGAGGGCGGCGGTGACGGTGGTGACGCTCTGCGTCTTGAAGGACAGCGGGAGCGCGCCGTACGACAGCATGTTGGAGAGGCTCTGCGCCTCTTCCTGGGTGAAGCTGCCGGAGATCTCCGCCTGGCCGCCGGTGATGGACTGCTGCACGTACGGGCTGGAGACGACCTCGCCGTCGAGGACGATGCCGAACTCGTTCTGCGGCTGGGAGTTCTTGGCGAGGGAGGCGGTGATGTCGGCGAACTTCTTGGCTCCGCTGGAGCTGAAGTTCATCTGGACCTGCCAGCCGGAGGCGCCCTGCGTGTCGAAGACGGCCTGGGCCTTCTTGACCTCGGTGCCGTCGACGGCGGCCGGGCCGAGCACGTACTTGTACCAGGCGCCGGAGACCTGGCCGCAGGCCACCGTGGCGTCGGCCGGCTTGGCGCTCTTGCCGGCGGTGGCGCGCTGCGCGGCCTTGGAGCAGTCCAGCGCGGTGTACTCGGCCTGCAGCTTCGAGGCCTCGGCGGAGGCGCTCGCGTCGGCCGAGGAGGAGGCGGAGGGGCTGGCCGAGGACGCGGCGAACGCCGAGGACGACGGCGTGGAGTCGGCCTTCAGCGCGTCGGTGACGGCGCGGCCCTGCGAGGTGGCGGAGGAGGACGGCGTGGCGGAGGACGACCCGGTCGCCTTCTCGGACGCGGACGCGCTGCTCGACGGGCTCGCGGTCGTGCTCGGGGAGGCGCTGGAGCTGCCGCTGGCGGACGCGCTCGGGGAGGCGCTCGACGCGCTGCCTGCGCTGGCCTCCTGGGCCAGGACCGGGCGGAAGTACAGCTTCGCGGTGGTGCCGACCTGCTGGCGGGCCTCTTCGGAGTTGGTGCCCTTGGGGATGTTGACGATGATGTTGCTGGTGCCCTGGGTCTGCACCTCCGCCTCGGAGACACCGAGGCCGTTGACACGGCGGTTCATGATGTCGACCGCGGTGTCCATGTTGGCCTTGTTGATCGCGTTGGGCTGGCCCGGCTCGTTCTGCGCCTGGAGCGTGATGCTCGTACCACCGGCCAGGTCGATACCGAGACGCGGAGTGGTGTTTCCGGAGAGGAACATCCCTCCGGTGAGCGCCACGATGGCGATCAGGATCAAGGCCAGCGAGCGCCCTGGCTTGCTCTGGGCGCTCGCGCTCCGGCCCCTCTTAGGTGCTGCCACCTTCTCGTACTCCCTCTCGGGCCGCCGTGCGCCTGGTCGGCGCGGTCGGCCATGACATGGTGTCGGGATCCCGTCCGGGAAACAGACGTGCCCGGGGTGCGGCCGGCGCGGGTGATGCGCGCCGTGCTCCCCGGGACACGGCTACTTCGCGTCGGAGTCGCCGTCGGTCTTCTTCGGCTCTTCGTCGGCCTTCGCCTCGGTGGGCTCCGCCTCCTCGGCCTTGGCCTCCACCGTGTCCTCGGCCTTCTCGTCGGCCTTCTCCTCGGCCGCGTCCTTCTTACCGAAGTCGACGGTCTTGTCGCCGGAGGCGGCGGCAGCGCCGGCGGGCTCGTCGTCGGTCTCAGTGAGGGAGGAGGCGTCGTCCGGGACGATGTCGGTGTCGGACTTCAGGTCGTGCTCGATGCCGTGCACGATGCGGTTGTACTCGTCGTCGGTGAGAACGGCACCGATCGCGTTCTTCGCGAAGAGGAGGTCGACGCCCGGGCCGGCGTCGAGGAGGACCGTGTCCTCGTTGACCTCCTTGACCGTCGCGTACATGCCCCCGATGGTGCGGACGCCACTGCCGGGCTGGATCTCGTTCCGCATCTGCTTCGCCTGCTGCTGGCGCTTCCTGTTGGAACGCGTCATCAGGAACATGGCCGCGATAAGGACGATGAAGAAGAGAAGAGGCAAGGTATTCACGAGACGGAATTTCCTTCGCGCAGCCGCGGCAGTGAGCGGCCTGGATGATGGGGGTGTGGTCGGCGCCGCCCGCAAAGGCAGCATCGGCGGAGTCTAAGCGAGTCCGCGCGCATGGAACAACGCTCAGCATGGCACCTGGGTTCCTGCACCCGCCAATGCCCCGCCGTCACGAAGAGATCACGTCTGCCCACGGAGCCTGCGCGGCGGGCGGCGGGATACCGGGGGCCAGGGGTAATGGAGGGGCGGGGCGAGACGCGCCCCGGGGGCGGACACGAGGCCCCGGCGCGGAGCGTCCAGCACACATGTCATGACAGGACACCACACGTCCAGGGACCGGCGCGAAGCCCCGGCACCACACATCCGACGGTAGACGCGAAGCCCGGCCACGGCACGTCCGACGGCAGACGCGAAGACGGGTACACGGCACGTCCGACGGCAGGCACACAGACCGGTACGGCACGTCCGCGGGCGGGCGCGAAGATCGGGTACGCGGCCGACGGCAGGCGCGAAGACCCGGCTCCGCGCATCCGACGGCATGTGTGAAGGCCGGGCGCTGCTCATGGAGGCCGTCTACCGCGGCGGCGCTGCTGGGCCGGTGGGGCGGCCTGTGGTGGGCGCCGGGGGCCGGTCCGGTGTCACGTGCCGAACAGGTCCTGTTGGCCGGGTCCCGTCCCCCGCGGGGCGGTCAGGCCCAGGTGGGCCCAGGCGGCGGGGGTGGCGACGCGGCCGCGTGGGGTGCGGGCGAGCAGTCCCTCGCGGACCAGGAAGGGCTCGGCGACCTCCTCGACCGTCTCGCGCTCCTCCCCCACCGCGACGGCGAGCGTGGACAGACCGACCGGGCCGCCGCCGAACAGCTTGATCAGGGCCTCCAGGACCGCGCGGTCGAGCCGGTCGAGGCCGCGTTCGTCCACCTCGTAGACGGCCAGCGCGGCGTGCGCGATCTCGCGCGTGATCAGCCCGTCCGCCTTGACCTGCGCATAGTCGCGGACGCGGCGCAGCAGCCGGTTGGCGATCCGGGGCGTGCCGCGCGAGCGGCCGGCGATCTCGGCGGCGCCGGCGGTGTCGATCTCGACGTCCAGCAGGTTCGCCGAGCGGTGCACCACCCGCTCCAGCTCCCGCGGCTCGTAGAACTCCATGTGCCCGGTGAAGCCGAAGCGGTCGCGCAGCGGCGGGGGCAGCAGGCCGGCCCGCGTGGTGGCGCCGACCAGGGTGAACGGGGGGAGTTCGAGGGGGATGGCGGTGGCGCCGGGGCCCTTGCCGACGATCACGTCGACGCGGAAGTCCTCCATGGCCATGTACAGCATCTCCTCGGCGGGCCGCGACATCCGGTGGATCTCGTCGAGGAAGAGGACCTCGCCCTCCTGGAGGGAGGAGAGGATCGCGGCCAGGTCGCCGGCGTGCTGGATGGCGGGGCCCGAGGTGATGCGGATCGGCGCGCCCATCTCCGCCGCGATGATCATGGAGAGTGTGGTCTTGCCCAGGCCGGGGGCGCCGGAGAGCAGCACATGGTCGGCGGTGGCGCCCCGCGCGCGTGCGGCCCGCAGGACCAGGTCGAGCTGCTCGCGGACCTTCTCCTGGCCGATGAACTCACCGAGGTCCTTGGGGCGCAGGGCGGCCTCGACGGCCTGGTCCTCGCCGTCGGCGACAGCGCCCACCAGCCGCTCCGCGTCGGCGCCGGTGTCGGTCGTGTCGTCCCAGTTCATAAGTGATGTGCCTCAGCGGTGGTGGGGTCAGCGGGCGCGGTTGAGGGTCTGCAGGGCCGCCTTGAGCAGCTGGCCGACCTGGGGGGTGCCCCCGGCGGCCTCGGCCTGCGGGGCGACGGCGGTGACGGCCTCCTCGGCCTCCCGGGTCGCGTAGCCGAGGCCGATGAGCGCGGCGTGCAGCTGGTCGCGCCAGCCCTGGCTGACCGGCGCACCGATCGCGGGGGCGCCGAGGGGCTCGCCGAGCCGGTCCTTCAGCTCCAGGAGCAGCTTCTGGGCACCCTTCTTGCCGATGCCCGGTACGGCGGTGAGGGCCTTCTCGTCGCCGGTGGCCACGGCCAGACGCAGCGCGTCCGGGCTGTGCACCGCCAGCATGGCCTGGGCGAGCCGGGGGCCGACCCCGCTCGCCGTCTGCAGCAGTTCGAAGGTCTGGCGCTCGTCGTCGTCGGCGAAGCCGTACAGGGTGAGCGAGTCCTCCCGGACGACGAGGGAGGTGGCGAGCTTGGTCTGCCGGCCCATCCGCAGCCCGGACAGGGTGTTGGGCGTGCACTGGACCGCGAGGCCGATCCCGCCCACCTCGACGACCGCGGAGTCCGGGGCGAGGGCGGCGACCGGGCCGCTCACGAAGGCGATCATGCCGTACGGCCTTTCGTTGCGTTGGCTGCGTGCAGGGCGACGGCCTGCTGGAGTCGGTTCTGGGCGGGGGCCCGCCAGATGTGGCAGATGGCGAGCGCGAGGGCGTCGGCGGCGTCGGCCGGCTTGGGCGGTACGTCGAGCCGTAGCAGCCGGGTGACCATGGCGCCGACCTGGGCCTTGTCGGCGCGCCCCGAGCCGGTGACGGCGGCCTTGACCTCGCTGGGGGTGTGCAGGGCGACCGGGATGCCCCGGCGGGCGGCGCACAGCATGGCGACGGCGCTGGCCTGGGCGGTGCCCATCACGGTCCGGACGTTGTGCTGGCTGAACACGCGCTCCACCGCGACGCATTCGGGCCGGTGCTCGTCCAGCCACTGCTCGATGCCCTGCTCGATGGCGACGAGGCGCCGGCCGAGTTCGGCGTCCGCGGGCGTGCGCACGACTCCGACACCGACCATGGTCAGCGGCCGCCCGGCGACGCCGTCGACGACCCCGACACCGCATCGGGTCAGCCCGGGATCCACCCCCAGTACGCGCACGCACCCCTCCCTTCGGTCTCCCCCAGCTATCGCTGGGAGGTGCCCCCAGTTTGTGCAGGCTATCCGGTGCCACCGACAACGGCCGACATGACGACGGGCCGACGGGTGTGTCCCGTCGGCCCGTTCGGTCCGTTCAGCCCGTGCGCGCGTTACGCGTCGACCTTCTCCATGACCTCGTCGCTGACGTCGAAGTTGGCGAAGACGTTCTGCACGTCGTCGCTGTCCTCAAGGGCGTCGATCAGCCTGAAGATCTTCCGGGCGCCCTCCTCGTCCAGCTCGACCTGCATGGTCGGGACGAAGTTGGCCTCGGCCGAGTCGTAGTCGATACCGGCGTCCTGGAGGGCGGTGCGGACCGCGACCATGTCGGTGGCCTCGCTGAGCACCTCGAAGGACTCGCCGAGATCGTTGACCTCCTCGGCGCCCGCATCCAGGACGGCTCCCAGGACGTCGTCCTCGGTCAGCTCGCCCTTGGGGACGATGACGACGCCCTTGCGGTTGAAGAGGTACGACACCGAGCCCGGGTCGGCCATGTTGCCGCCGTTGCGGGTCATGGCGACGCGCACGTCGGAGGCCGCGCGGTTGCGGTTGTCGGTGAGGCACTCGATGAGCACCGCGACGCCGTTCGGGCCGTAGCCCTCGTACATGATCGTCTCGTAGTCGGCACCGCCGGCCTCAAGACCACCGCCGCGCTTGACCGCGGAGTCGATGTTCTTGTTCGGGACCGACTGCTTCTTCGCCTTCTGAATGGCGTCGTAGAGGGTCGGGTTGCCCTCGATGTCGACGCCGCCCATCCGCGCGGCGACCTCGATGTTCTTGATCAGCTTCGCGAAGAGCTTGCCGCGCTTGGCGTCGATCACGGCCTTCTTGTGCTTCGTCGTGGCCCATTTAGAGTGGCCGGACATCTGCCTGTCTCCTTCGCGTAACCCATCTCTGCAACGAACGCCAGAGATCCTACTAGGACTCCGCCGCCCGGTTCGCGTGCACCATGTCGACGAACAGGGAGTGCACACGATGGTCGCCGGTCAGCTCGGGGTGGAACGACGTGGCGAGCGCGTTGCCCTGGCGGACCGCGACGATGTGGCCGTCGTGCTCGGCGAGCACCTCGACCGCGGCGCCGACCGACTCGACCCAGGGGGCGCGGATGAACACGCCCTCTACAGGATCGCCCGTGACGCCCTTGACGTCGACCGCCGCTTCGAACGACTCGTTCTGCCGTCCGAAGGCGTTGCGGCGCACGATCATGTCGATGCCGCCGATCGTCTCCTGGCCCGAGCGCGGGTCGAGGATCTTGTCGGCGAGCATGATCATGCCCGCGCAGGTGCCGTAGACGGGCATTCCGGCCCGCACGCGCGCGCGGAGCGGCTCCATCACGCCGAACAGGACGGCCAGCTTGGAGATGGTGGTGGACTCGCCGCCCGGGATGACCAGGCCGTCCACCTCGGCGAGTTCCTCGGGACGCCGGACCGGCCTGGCCAGGGCGTCGGCCGCGGCCAGGGCGACGAGGTGCTCCCGTACGTCGCCCTGGAGCGCGAGGACTCCGACCACCGGAGTGGTCATCACCAGCCCCGGTTCGCGTAGCGCTCGGTCTCGGGGAGGGTGTCGCAGTTGATGCCGACCATGGCCTCGCCGAGGTTGCGGGACGCGTCCGCGATGATCTTCGGGTCGTCGTAGAACGTGGTGGCCTTCACGATCGCGGCGGCGCGCTTGGCCGGGTCGCCGGACTTGAAGATGCCGGAGCCGACGAAGACGCCCTCGGCGCCGAGCTGGCGCATCAGCGCGGCGTCGGCGGGGGTGGCGACGCCACCGGCGGAGAACAGCACGACCGGGAGCTTGCCCAGCTCGGCGACCTCGCGGACGATCTCGTACGGGGCGCGCAGTTCCTTGGCGGCGGCGTACAGCTCGTTGTTGTCGAAGCCGCGCAGCTTGGCGATCTCGTTCTTGATCTGGCGCAGGTGGCGGACCGCCTCGACGACGTTGCCGGTGCCGGCCTCGCCCTTGGAGCGGATCATGGCCGCGCCCTCGGCGATCCGGCGCAGGGCCTCGCCGAGGTTGGTGGCGCCGCAGACGAAGGGGGTGGTGAAGGCCCACTTGTCGGAGTGGTTGACCTCGTCGGCCGGGGTGAGGACCTCGGACTCGTCGATGTAGTCGACGCCGAGCGACTGGAGGACCTGGGCCTCGACGAAGTGGCCGATCCGGGACTTGGCCATGACCGGGATGGAGACGGCTTCGATGATGCCCTCGATCATGTCCGGGTCGGACATCCGGGCCACTCCGCCGTCCTTGCGGATGTCGGCCGGGACCCGCTCCAGGGCCATGACGGCGACGGCGCCCGCGTCCTCGGCGATCTTCGCCTGCTCCGGCGTGACGACGTCCATGATCACGCCGCCCTTGAGCTGTTCGGCCATGCCGCGCTTCACGCGGGCGGTGCCGGTCTCGGGGGCCTGGTTCTCAACGGTGGACACGGGTGACCTCACTGGGTGAAAGAGGGTTTCTGCAAACACCGAGGAAACGCGAGTGGACCAGTCCACAGCAAGGGCCAATGGCAAGCCGGTGGATCCTTTTGGCCTGCCGGCACCGGCCCGTCGCAGCTCAGGCGGCCGGTCCGGTGCCGCGGTCCACCAGTGCCGCGGGCGGCTCGTCGTCCATCTCGAAGGCCATCGGGAAGGGGGCGTGTCCGGCCAGCCGGAACCAGCGGACCTTGCGGTGCTCGCGCAGCCGGCGGGCCGCGCCGACGGCGTCGTTGTGGAAGCGGCGGGCCATCGGCACCCGGCGTACGGCCTCGGCCAGCTCGCTCGTCGCGGCCTCGCCGCCGGGGGCCGCGCGGACCTCCTCGACCTGCTGCGGGTGCTCGAAGACCGCGCGCAGGGCCTGGCTCAGGTCGCTCTCGGCGACCTCCCGCTGGTCCTCCTCGGCCTGCCGGGCGGCGTGCGCGGCCTCGTAGAGCACGATCGAGGCGGCCGGGTCCAGCACCCCGGAGGTCGCCAGCTCCTGGGCGACTGAGGCGCGCCGCAGCAGCTGGGCGTCGAGGGCGGCGCGGGCGGCGTCGATGCGTGCGTGCAGCCGGTCGAGCCGCCCCGCGGTCCAGCTCAGATAGAGGCCGGTCACGACGAGGGCGGCGAGGATCCAGAGCGTCCAGATGAGGGTTGCGGTCACGGGCGCACACGCTAGCGGCCCGCCGACGCACCCACGGAACTCAGCCCCACCCCAACCGGAACCTCGCCCGCGGAGCTCAGCCCCACCCCAACCGGAACCGCACCCACGGAACTCAGCCACACGCCGGCCACGAACCCCGCCCGGGGACTCAGCCACACGCCGGCACCAGCCCCGCCCAGGGACCAAGCCCCACGCCACCCCGAACCCCACCCGTGGAACTCAGTCCCACGCCGGCACGAGCCCCGCCCGAAAACTCAGCCCCCGGGCACGGACCCCGCCCGGGGGCTCAGTCCCGTGCCAGTCCGAACCGTGCCCGCAGGCCCGGGCGTTCGTCCGCCGCCACCGCGGCCGCGCCCGCCGTCACCGTCTCGTAGACGGACAGGATGTCCGCGCCCACGGTCGACCAGTCGAAGCGGCGTACGTGCACGCTGCCGCGGGCGCTCAGCGCGGCCCGGCGCTCCGGGTCCGCCAGGAGCCGCAGCGCGGCCTTGGCCAGCTCGTCCGCGTCCTCGTTGGCGAAGAGTTCGCCCGCCGCCCCCTGGTCCAGTACCTGAGCGAAGGCGTCGAGGTCGGAGGCGAGGACGGGAGCCCCGGCCGAGAGAGCTTCGACCAGGATGATGCCGAAGCTCTCGCCGCCCGTGTTGGGCGCGATGTACAGGTCGAGGCTGCGCAGGAAGCGGGCCTTGTCCTCGTCGCTGATCATGCCGAGGAACTCGACGCGGGAGCGCAGCTCGGCGGGCAGGGACTCGACGGCGGCCTCCTCGTCGCCGCGGCCGGCCACCAGGAGCCTGGTCTCCGGGCGGGCGGCGAGGATCTTGGGGAGGGCCTTCATCAGCACCGGGAGGCCCTTGCGGGGCTCGTCGATCCGGCCGATGAAGCCGATGGTGTCGCCCTGCCACTCGAGGCGCGGTTCGGCCTTGGCGAAGAAGTCGACATCGACGCCGTTGGGGATGACCACCGCGTCCCCGCCGAGGTGCTCGACCAGCGTGCGGCGGGCGTACTCGCTGACCGCGATCCGGGCGCTGATCTTCTCCAGGGCGGCCTGGAGGATCGAGTACGCGGCGATCATCGCGCGGGAGCGCGGGTTGGAGGTGTGGAAGGTCGCCACCATCGGGCCCTGCGCCGCCCAGCAGGTCAGCAGGCCGAGGGAGGGCGAGGTCGGCTCGTGGATGTGGACCACGTCGAAGGCGCCGTCGTGCAGCCAGCGGCGCACCCGCGCGGCGGACAGGAAGCCGAAGTTGAGGCGGGCCACCGAGCCGTTGTACGGCACCGGGACCGCGCGGCCGGCCGAGACGACGTACGGCGGGAGAGGGGTGTCGTCGTCGGCGGGGGCGAGGACGGAGACGTCGTGGCCGAGGCGGATGAAGTACTCGGCGAGGTCACGGATGTGGAACTGGACGCCACCGGGCACGTCCCAGGAGTACGGGCAGACGATGCCGATCCTCACGACGGTCCCTTCGCGGGGTCGAGGTCGGCGAGCCACAGCCGCTGGAGCATGTGCCAGTCCTCCGGATGGTCGGCGATCCCGGTGGCGAAGGCATCGGCCAGCGCCTGTGTCATGACAGACGTCTTCGAGTCCCGGTCACCTGACTCGGGGACGTCGATCGGGGCGTGCACCCGGCCCTTCATGACGGGAGTGTCGTCGTACCAGAGGGTCACCGGAAGCAGGTACGCGCCGGTCTGCTGGGCCAGGAGGGCCGGTCCCGCGGGCATCCGCGCGGTGTCGCCGAAGAAGTCGACCTCGACGCCGGAGGCGGACAGGTCCCGGTCGGCGACCAGGCAGATCAGGCCGCCGTCGCGCAGCCTGCGGGCGAGGTTGCCGAAGGCGGAGCCGCCGCTGTGCGGCAGGACCTCCATGCCGAGGCCCTCGCGGTAGGCGACGAAACGGTCGTAGAGCGTCTCCGGCCTGAGGCGCTCGGCGACCGTGGTGAACGGGGTCTTCAGCTCGGTGGTGACCCAGGCGCCGGCCAGGTCCCAGTTGGCCAGGTGCGGCAGCGCGATGATCACGCCCTTGCCGGAGGCGAGGCCGTCGGTGAGGTGGTGGACGTCCTTGACGTCGAAGCCGGCCCGGATCCGGTCCTCGCTCCAGGCCGGGAGCCGGAAGGACTCCATCCAGTAGCGCAGGTACGACCGCATGCCCGCGCGCGACAGCTCGCGCAGCCGCTCCGGGCTCGCGTCGGGCAGCACGCGCGCGTAGTTGGACTCCAGGCGCTGGACACCCTTGCCGCGCTGCCGCCAGGCGAGGTCCGCGACGGTCCGGCCGAGGCGCACGGCGACCGGCTCGGGCAGTTTCTTGACGGTGCTCCAGCCGAGCCCGTACAGACCGTCGGTGAGCCGGTCGGCGGCGGTCACTGTGCCGCCTCGCTCCCGTGCGAGGCCTTCTCCCGCTCGGCCGCCGCCTCCGCCTCGGCGGACTCACGGCGGACCGTGACGACCCGCTGGACCAGCGTGACGAGGCTGCCCACCGCAACCACCCACAGGGCGATCGGGAGCAGGATCTGGATGCCCGGCACACCGAACTTGTGGAAACCGGCGAGACCGGCCGCCACCAGCGAGATCACCAGGCGCTCGGCGCGCTCGACCAGGCCGTTGACGGCCACCGGCAGCCCGATCGACTCGCCGCGCGCCTTGGTGTACGACACCACCTGGCCGCTGGCCAGGCAGAAGATGGAGACGGCGCACAGGACGTTGTTGTTCCCGTTGCCCGCGTACCAGAGGGCGAAGCCGCCGAAGATCGCGCCGTCGGCGACCCGGTCCAGGGTGGAGTCCAGGAAGGCGCCCCAGCGGCTGGTGCGGCCCAGCTGGCGGGCCATGTTGCCGTCCACCAGGTCCGAGAACACGAACAGCGTGATCACGATCGTGCCCCAGAAGAACTCGCCCCGGGGGAAGAAGACCAGCGCGCCCGCGACGACTCCGGCCGTGCCGAGGAGCGTGACCGTGTCCGGGCTCACACCCCGGCGGATGAGAAACGCGGCGAACGGTGTGAGGACACGCGTGAAAAATGCACGCGCGTACTTGTTCAGCATGGCCTTCCCGACGGTCGTTGCGCCGTGCGGCCCCTGCTGGCCACCCCGGCTGGCCCATCGTAGCCACGCGCGCGTGTGTGCGACGGCTGGGCACTCGCGGACGGGACCGGTGGCGGCGCACGGAGGGGCTCACGGGCACGATCACGTCCTTCGTATGGACGCACCGTGACGGGAGTGGAAAGCTCGAATAACCGCGGGCGTCATCGGTGCCGCCGCCGCACGCGGCCCGGCATGCTCGCCCGCGCCCACACAGACCTCACCGTGCACGGGAGGCAAGGCCATGGGCGACAAGGTCAAGGAACACCCCGGAGCCGCCGGCAGGGCTACAGCGGCCGACCACCCCGCGTCCGTACGGAATGTGGTACTGGTCGGCCACTCCGGATCGGGCAAGACCACATTGGTGGAGGCTCTCGCGCTGACCGCGGGAGCGGTGAACCGGGCGGGCCGCGTGGAGGACGGCGGCACGGTCTCGGACTACGACGACATCGAGCACCGGCAGCAGCGCTCCGTACAGCTGTCGCTGGTACCGGTCGACTGGGACGGAATCAAGATCAATATCCTGGACACCCCGGGATACGCCGACTTCGTCGGTGAGCTGAGGGCCGGTCTGCGTGCGGCGGACGCGGCCCTTTTCGTCGTCTCGGCCTCGGACGGGGTGGACGGCTCGACCCGGATGGTGTGGGAGGAGTGCGCGGCCGTCGGGATGCCCCGGGCGATCGTCGTCACGCACCTGGAGGCCGCCCGCGCGGACTTCGAGGAGATGACCCGGGTGTGCGCCGAGGCGTTCGGCGCCGACGACCCCGACGCCGTGCTCCCGCTCTATCTGCCGCTGCACGGCCCGCAGGGACCGGACGGGCACGCGCCCGTGACGGGTCTGGTCGGGCTGCTCACGCAGAAGCTGTTCGACTACTCCTCCGGGGAGCGCAAGGAGTCCGAGCCCGGGCCCGACCAGCTGCCGGACATCGACGAGGCCCGCAACCGGCTGATCGAGGGGATCATCTCGGAGAGCGAGGACGAGACGCTCATGGACCGCTATCTGGGCGGCGAGCAGATCGACCTCAAGACACTGATCGAGGACCTGGAGCGGGCCGTGGCGCGCGGGGCGTTCTTCCCCGTCCTGGCCGCCGCCCCGGCCACCGACGGCGCCCGCCAGGGGCTGGGCACGGTGGAGCTGCTGGAGCTGGTCACGCGAGGGTTCCCGACCCCGTTCGAGCACCCCACGCCCGGGGTCACCACCATCGACGGCGAGCCGCGCGACATCAAGCCCTGCGACACGGGCGGTCCGCTGGTCGCCGAGGTGGTGAAGACCGCCTCCGACCCGTACGTCGGCCGGGTCTCGCTGGTCCGGGTCTTCTCCGGCACGCTGCGCCCCGACGAGACGGTCCATGTCTCCGGGCACGGCCTCGCCGACCGCGGCCACGAGGACCATGACGTCGACGAGAAGATCGGCGCCCTGTCCACGCCGTTCGGCAAGCAGCAGCGGCCGGTGACCCATGTCATCGCCGGTGACCTGGCGTGCGTGGCGAAGCTCGGCCGCGCGGAGACCGGCGACACCCTCTCCGGCAAGGACGACCCGCTGCTCATGGAGCCGTGGGAGATGCCCGACCCGCTGCTGCCGCTCGCCATCCAGGCGCACAGCAAGGCGGACGAGGACAAGCTCTCACAGGGCCTGTCCCGCCTGGTCGCCGAGGACCCGACCATGCGGCTCGAACAGAACCAGAACACCCACCAGGTCGTCCTGTGGTGCCTCGGCGAGGCGCACGCGGACGTCGCCCTGGAGCGGCTGCGCAACCGGTACGGCGTCCAGGTCGACGTCGTACCGCACCGGGTGTCCCTGCGCGAGACGTTCGCCGGCCGGTCCGCCGGGCGCGGCCGGCACGTCAAGCAGTCCGGCGGGCACGGGCAGTTCGCGATCTGCGAGATCGAGGTGGAACCCCTGCCCGGCGGCTCCGGCATCGAGTTCGTCGACAAGGTGGTCGGCGGCGCCGTGCCCCGGCAGTTCATCCCGTCCGTCGAGAAGGGCATCAGGGCCCAGGCCACCAAGGGCGTCGCGGCCGGCTACCCGCTCGTCGACGTGCGGGTGACCCTCCTCGACGGCAAGGCGCACTCGGTGGACTCCTCCGACGCCGCCTTCCAGACGGCGGGCGCGCTGGCGCTGCGGGAGGCGGCCGCGGAGGCCCGGATCCATCTCCTCGAGCCGGTGGCCGAGGTGTCCGTGCTGGTCGGCGACGACTACGTGGGCGCGGTGATGAGCGACCTGTCCGGGCGGCGCGGCCGGGTGCTGGGCACCGAGCAGACCAGCGGCGGGCGCACGCTGATCAAGGCAGAGGTGCCGGAGTTCGAGATCGGCCGGTACGCGGTCGACCTGCGCTCCCTGTCGCACGGCACGGCGCGTTTCAGCCGCTCGTACGCCCGTCACGAGCCGATGCCACCGCAGATCGCCGAGAAGATTCGCGAACAGGCCAAGGAGGGCTCGTAGTCGGCCTCATAGTCGTCATAGGCGTCATCGGCGTCACAGTCGGCGAGTCGTCACAGTCGACGACAAAGGGTGTTCGGCGGACGGCTTCGGCCGTCCGCCGACGGTTGTCGGTGGCCGGGGATACTCTGAGTACTTGATCAACAGGTGTGCGGAGTACGGAAGTCGGGAAGGCCGCAGAAGCGGGACGGCGGCAAGTGGGGGCGGGAATGAGCTTCGAGGACTTCTTCGGGCCGCAGGTGCCCAGGCCGGGCGGCGAGGCGCAGGCCCCGACCTATGCCCTGGCCTCGGCGGCCTACCGGGACACGCCGATGGAGGAGATCAAGAAGGCGGACAACGAGTGGCACCAGTCCACGGTCAACGAGGGCCGCAAGTGGGCGAAGATCTTCCGGCCCAACTTCGGTGAGGCGTACTCCCAGGCGGTCATCGACCGCATGCTGGGCGTCGGCCGCAAACCGCTCATCCAGTCCTTCGGCAGCGAACCCCAGGTGGTCGTCGAGCACTGCCTCGCCGCCAACCGCATCCGCAAGGAACGCGACCAGCGCCTGACCGCCATCATGTTCCTGTGCGGCCTGCTGTTCCTGCCCGGCCTGGTGGTCTGGCTGCTGGTCTTCCAGCTCCGCGCGACCATGATGAAGGCCGACAACAAGCGGGTTTCCGGGCTCGGCAGCGCCCTGCTGGCCGCCGTCGGCGTGCTCGCGGTGATCTTCCTGATCCGGATGCCGCTCACCGGCTTCTGGGGCTGGTACGCGCGCGGCTGCATCGTGCTCCCCGTCGTCGGCTGGTACCTGGCCAAGCGGCTCTGCGAAAGGACCGCGACGGACCTGCGCGCGGCCTGGGACGGTCTGCTCTCCGGCGGCAGTGTCGGCGCGAAGGTCCCCGAGGCGGTGCCGACCAGCCCCGACCAGGCCGCGGCCGAGCAGCTGCGCCAGTCGCTGGCCCGGCTCAGCGCCGAGCAGCAGTCCAACTCGGTCTTCTACGCCGGCACCAAGGGCATACTCGGCATGGGCACCCGCTGGGGTTCCTGGGTGCTCGCGGAGGAACTGGTCCCCCTCGACCCGGTCAAGGGCGTCCACGAGTTCCGGTCCTGGACGGTCGTCCGGGAGATCGAGAAGGAGCTGAGCGTGCTGCACCGGCAGCACCTGAAGACCGGCGGCTTCCCGGAACCCCAGGTCAAGCACTGGATCGCCACCCATGTCGGAGCGGGCGCCAAGGCGGTGTCCAGGCCCGAGGGGACCGACTACAAGGTGGGGCCCGCCGACGTGGAGCGGATCTGCAACAGCAACCACTTCGACAAGGGGGAACGCCACTACCTGGGCGTGCAGTGGCCGTACCTGTGGGACGGCGGCCTGATCATCACGATGATGACCACCGTGACCGTGCTCAAGGAGACCCTGCGGATCGAGGTCACCGGACACGCCCTCGGCCCGGTCAACGGCTTCTTCAGCGGCAAGCCCGAGGCGCCCACCAGGACGGTCTCCAAGACGGTGCGGTTCTGGGAGACCCGGACCATCAAGCTGCCGCTGGTCACCGCCGACGAGGTGGTCCGCCTCGCCGCGCGCGCCACCATCAGCTGGTACCCGCCGCTGCTGAAGTGGCTCGGCGGTTCCATAGGACTGCCCGAGCCGTTCGGTCTGCGGCACGCCTGGGCCGACCAGCCCTGGGACCACCGCTTCATGGCCGACGACGCGCTGCGCGCGGCCACGCCGATACTCCGTGCCGTGCACCGGGCCGCGCTCAGTGTCCTCAAGGAGCACGACGTCAACGTCGACAAGTTCACCTCGAGGGCGGGGAACCTCAGCGGAGCGGTCCAGGACGCGTCACCGAAGAAGGCGGACAAGTACGACGCGTGAGCCTCCGGCAGCAGAGCCGAAGAAGAGGGGGCCGCAGGCGCCGCCGGGGGCTGTCGCCCCCACACCGCCGCTTCGGCCTGAGCGGCCTCGTCCTCAAACGCCGGACGGGCTGATCACGCTGCCGTCGGCCAGGCCTCGGCCAGCATCTTGCGGGTGTCGGCCAGCAGTTGCGGCAGCACCCGCGTGTGGCCCACCACCGGCATGAAGTTCGTGTCCCCGCCCCAGCGCGGGACGATGTGCTGGTGCAGGTGGGCCGCGATGCCCGCGCCGGCCACCGCGCCCTGGTTCATGCCGATGTTGAAGCCCTGGGCACCGGACGCCGTGCGCAGCGCGGTCATCGCCTGCTTGGTCAGCTCGGCCAGCTCGGCCGTCTCCGGGCCGGTCAGGTCCGTGTAGTCGGCGACATGGCGGTACGGGACCGTCATCAGATGGCCGCCGTTGTACGGGTAGAGGTTGAGCACCGCGTACACGTGCTCGCCGCGCCGGACGATCAGACCGTCCTCGTCGGATTTGGCCGGGATCGAGCAGAAGGGACAGCCGTCGTCGGCCCCCGGGCCGGTCGGCTTGTTCTCGCCCTGGATGTAGGCCATCCGGTGGGGCGTCCACAGGCGCTGGAACGCGTCCTGCGTCCCCACTCCGATCTGCTGCTCCGGCTCACTCGTCATGCTAGGCAGCATATTGCTTCGCCCGTTCGCAGCGTGTCGCCGGGGCCAGCGGAAACCGCCGGACGGCGAAGCTGGGCGGATGGACGACGACAGCCGGCTGACCCGCTGGCAGCAGTGGGCCGACCTCCCGCTCGGCATCGCGTCACTGGTCTTCCTCGGCTCGTACGCGGTGCATGTGCTGGCGCCCGGTCTGCCCGGGAGTGTGCACGACCTGTTCCTGTCGCTGACCTACGCGGCCTGGGCGCTGTTCGGCGTCGACTACGCGGTGCGCTGGCGGATCAGCGGCCAAGGTCCGCGCTTCGTACGACGGCAGTGGCTGGACACGCTCGTCCTGCTGCTGCCCCTGCTGCGGCCGGTGCGGATCGTACGGACCTACGAGGCGATGCAGCGCCGGCGCGGGCGCCCCTGGCTGGCGTTGTACGCGCGCGTGACGGTCTACGCGGCGCTGTCGATCGCGCTGCTGGGCTTCGCCGGCGCGCTCGCCGTCTACCAGGCCGAGCGCGCCGCCCCGAACGCCAGCATCCGTACTTTCGGCGATGCCGTCTGGTGGACCTGCGAGACGCTCGCGACCGTCGGCTACGGCGACGTCGTCCCGGTGACCCCGCGCGGCCGGACCATCGCGGTCGGGCTGATGGCCTGCGGTCTGGCGCTGCTGGGAACGGTCACCGGGTCGTTCTCGTCGATGCTGCTGCAGCGGTTCGCGCTGGGGGAGGAAGACGAACGGCCCCCGGAGAAGTGATCTCCGAGGGCCTCTCGCAAAGGTGCGGGCTCAGACCTGGGTCCGCTCCTCGACCACCTGCGCGATCTTGGCGATGGCCTCCTCGAACGGAATGCCGTTCTCCTGCGAACCGTCGCGGTACCGGAAGGAGACCGAGCCGGCCGTCATGTCCTCGTCGCCCGCGATGACCATGAAGGGCACCTTCTGCTTCTGGGCGTTGCGGATCTTCTTCTGCATCCGGTCCGACGACGCGTCGACCTCGACCCGCAGGCCCTTCCTCTTGGCCTCGGCCGCGAACTTCTGCAGGTACTCGACGTGTCCGTCGCCGATCGGGATGCCGACCGCCTGGACCGGTGCCAGCCACGCCGGGAAGGCGCCCGCGTAGTGCTCCAGGAGCACCGCGAAGAACCGCTCGATGGAGCCGAACAGGGCGCGGTGGATCATCACCGGGCGCTGCTTGGAGCCGTCGGCCGCGGTGTACTCCAGGTCGAACCGCTCGGGCAGGTTGAAGTCGAGCTGCACGGTCGACATCTGCCAGGTGCGGCCGATGGCGTCCTTGGTCTGCACGGAGATCTTCGGGCCGTAGAAGGCGGCGCCGCCCGGGTCGGGGACGAGCGGCAGGCCCTGCTTCTCGGCGACCGCGCGGAGGGTCTCCGTGGCCTCCTCCCAGACCTCGTCGGAGCCGACGAACTTCTCCGGGTCCTTGGTGGACAGCTCCAGGTAGAAGTCGGTGAGGCCGTAGTCGCGCAGCAGGTTCAGGACGAAGGTGAGCGTCTTGTCGAGCTCGTCCGCCATCTGCTCCTTGGTGCAGTAGATGTGCGCGTCGTCCTGCGTGAAGCCGCGGGCCCGGGTCAGGCCGTGCACGACGCCGGACTTCTCGTAGCGGTACACCGTGCCGAACTCGAAGAGCCGCAGCGGCAGTTCACGGTAGGAGCGGCCGCGCGCGTCGAAGATCAGGTTGTGCATCGGGCAGTTCATGGGCTTGAGGTAGTAGTCCACGCCCTCGTCGAGCTGCATGGGCGGGTACATGCCGTCGGCGTACCAGTCCAGGTGCCCGGACGTCTCGAAGAGCTTCCCCTTCGTGGCGTGCGGGGTGTAGACGAACTCGTAGCCCTCCTCCTCGTGCCGGCGGCGCGAGTAGTCCTCCATCACGCGGCGGATGATGCCGCCCTTGGGGTGGAAGACGGCCAGCCCGGAGCCGATCTGCTCGGGGATGGAGAAGAGGTCCAGCTCGCTGCCCAGCTTGCGGTGGTCGCGCTTCTCGGCCTCGGCGAGGAAGTCCAGGTGCGCCTTCAGCTCGTCCTTGGACGGCCAGGCGGTGCCGTAGATGCGCTGGAGCATCGGGTTCTTCTCGCTGCCGCGCCAGTAGGCGGCCGCGTTGCGCATCAGCTTGAACGCCGGGATCAGACGGGTGGACGGCAGGTGGGGACCGCGGCAGAGGTCCTTCCAGCACAGCTCGCCGGTCTTGGCGTCCAGGTTGTCGTAGATCGTCAGCTCACCGGCGCCGACCTCGACGTCCGCGCCGTCGTCGCTGGACGCCGAGCCCTTGAGGCCGATCAGCTCCAGCTTGTACGGCTCGTTCGCCAGCTCCTCGCGGGCGGCCTCGTCGGTCACCACGCGGCGGGAGAACTTCTGCCCGCGCTTCTGGATCTCCTGCATCTTCTTCTCGATGGCCTTGAGGTCATCGGGGTGGAAGGGCTTCTCGACGTCGAAGTCGTAGTAGAAGCCGTCCTTGACCGGCGGGCCGATGCCCAGCTTGGCCTCCGGGAAGAGCTCCTGGACGGCCTGGGCCATGACGTGCGCGGTCGAGTGGCGCAGGATGCCCAGACCGTCCTCGGAGGAGATCTCGACACCCTCGACGGTCTCGCCGTCCTTCAGCTCGTACGCGAGGTCCTTGAGCTCGCCGCCCACCCGGGCGGCGATGATCGAGCGCTCGCCGGCGAAGAGCTCGGCGGCCGTAGTGCCCGTCGTCACCACGCGTTCTTCCCGCTCGGAATCGCGTTGGATGATCACACGGACGTCTGACACCGGTCTCTCCTGCCTGAAGGTGGATGCGGCGCCATACCAGGAGCGCGCGCAATACCGGATCGTACCGACCCGGCACCACCGACCGCTAAACGGTCACCCACAGTCCGCGGTCAGTCGCACTCGTCCCCGCTGCACGCCTCCTCGAAGAAGTCGAGGTTCTCCTGGAGCGACTTCACCAGCCGGTCCCGCTCGGCCTCGTCCACCTGCACCGGTACGACCCCGGAGGCGCCGGACAGCCGCCGGAACCCGCCCCGGCTCTCCAGCCGCCCGTGCACCCGCACCGGGAGCCCGACCAGGTGGGCCTGCCCGGCGATCCGGTAGTCCTCCTCGTCGAGGGTGACCCGGACGTACGGCACCTCGGCGCCGGCGATGACCCGCAGCCGTACCGCGCCCTCGCCGCGCGGCTCCGAGCGGCGCATCCGGACCACGGTGCCGGTGATCCGGACCGGTACGGAGGGTTCGTCGCGCAGGAAGCGGGCGCCGGCCTCGCGCAGCACGGGCAGGTCGCCGGGGGAGAACTCGACGGGCTCGACGGTGGCCGCGCAGTCGTCGGGGACTCCGGCGCCCGGGGCCCACTCGACGGAGATCCGGGCGCCCTCGGTGCCGCGCACGAGCGTGACCAGGGCGTCGGTCAGTTCCCGGCTCACGCCCGCCTCGACGGCTCCGTCGAAGGCGTCCATGCCGCCGGTGGCCCGCTGGTAGTCGATGGCCTCGCGGGCGGCGTACAGCGCCTGGTGGAGGCGTACGGCGAGGGGCCGCCCGGTGCCGACGGGCACGAAGGCGGTCAGGCCGCGGCCGCCCTCCGCCGAGCCCACCAGGACGGACTCCAGCAGGGCGGCGGCCGCACGCTTGTGCCGGGCGCCGTAGTAGCCGGCACGCGCGCGCGTGGCGAGCGCGCCGGCCAGCAGGGTCCCCCGGGCCGCGGTGCGCAGCTGCTCCTCGACCGTCCAGGGCGTGGTGTCCGCGGGTCCGCTCGGTACGTCCCGCCACCAGCGGATCTCGTCGCTGGGCACCGCCAGCCCGACCAGCACCTCACGCGCGGCGGGCGTACCGCTGCGCACGAGAGCCGTGAGCGCCTCCCCGAGCAGATCGTCACTGTCCGGGAAGGCGCGGCTCTCTGGTACGAGCAGGCTGGTGCCGGTGTTGCCCGGCCCGGGTGGGGTCCAGCGGCCGTATCGCCCCGGGGCTCCCCCGCGCCGCTGCCAGCCGTGCCGGCGCAGCAGGGCGCCGAGCACCGCGGGGTCGACCTCGGCGGGCTCGGGAGGATGGTTCCAGTGAGGGTCCACCGGATGCGGCCGGACTTCCCGCAGCTGCTCCTCGTACGGACGGTGCCTCATGGTCGTCCTCCCGTCCCGACCCGCGTCATGATCTCGCAGAGCGCCCGGTCGTCGAAGATGCGCGCGGTCGGAATCCGCACGGTGGTCCGGTTCCGGCCGGTGATCGGGTGCCCTGCCAGGTTGACCCAGTAGCAGCAGTGGCGCAGATCGAGCCGGTCGTGGCTGGCGCGCAGCCAGTCGTCCTGGGAGCGCGGAACCAGCATCACCACGAGGATCTTGTGCACCGACACCGGTGTGCGGGCGAGCTTGCGCAGGTGGTCGTTGTCCAGCGTGAAGGAGAAGAAACGTCCCGGCGGGTTGGGTGCGATCTGGTACGTGCACTTGAGCTGCACCTTGATGGTCACCTCGTCGTCGACGGTGTGCCCGGGCGAGCCGTGGCTGACGTGCCAGTCGATGCCGTTGTCCGGGAATGGCTGCGAGAGCGAGCAGCCGGCCGCCGCGGCGACGGCGTGCAGATATCCCACCTGCAGTGTCTCCATGCAGGCGGTGGTGGCGAGTGTGCCGCGATGGGGGCCCGTGCGTTCGGGCAGCAGCCCGCCCCGCTCGGGCTGCGCTATCGCCATGACCAATAGCCTTCCCAGCCAAAGAGTTTCCCCGTGGCGGGCCGCTGAACTGCAAAGACCCGCACTCCTGTTGTGTCCTTCCGGCGTACGCCGCAAACGGCCCGGGTATCACCAAACGGGCAGAAGACGGAACGTCAGCTGCCGTGGGTGAACGAGGAGTTGTATTGGCATGACGTGCTGGTACGAGGGGCCCTTGGCGGCCTTCGACACGGAGACCACGGGCGTGGACGTGGAGACCGACCGCATCGTGTCCGCAGCGGTCGTCGTCCAGGACGCCCCGGGCACCCGTCCCCGGGTGACCCGCTGGCTGGTGAACCCGGGCATCCCGGTGCCGGAAGCGGCGACGGCGGTGCACGGGCTGACGGACGAACACCTGCAGCGCAACGGCCGTTGGCCGGCGCCGGTGATGTACGAGATAGCCGAGGAACTGGCCGAGCACGCGGCGATGCACCGCCCACTGGTGGTGATGAACGCGCCGTTCGATCTGACGCTCCTGGACCGCGAGTTGCGGCGGCACCGGGCGTCCTCACTGGACCGCTGGTTCGAGGCGAGCCCCCTGCTCGTCCTCGATCCGCGGGTCCTGGACAAGCATCTGGACCGCTACCGCAAGGGCCGCCGCACCCTGACCGACCTCTGCGCGCACTACGAGGTCACCCTGGAGGGCGCGCACGACGCGGCCGCCGACGCACTGGCCTCACTGGATCTGGTACGGGCGCTGGGCCGTCGGTTCGCGGCCCGGCTGGAGCGCCTGAGCCCCGCCGAGCTGCACACGTTGCAGACGACGTGGCACGCGGCGCAGGCGCGCGGGCTGCAGGCCTGGTTCGCGCGCAGCGGCACACCGGAGACGGTGAACACGTACTGGCCGCTACGGCCGGAACTGCCGACGGCAGCCTGAAGTGGCGGGGGGGGGGGCCCCCCCCCCCCCCCCCCCCGCCCGGCCGAGATAAAGCCCTACAATAAACGGCGGATAAGAGCGGCCGGCCCAGGATGGGGAC
>NZ_JBHXSK010000090.1:0-26645 GCF_042716195.1 Streptomyces sp. NPDC058683 | reverse complement strand
CCACACCCCCGAATACCCCTCGTTTTCGGTTGTTGGGGGGCTTTGTTTTTTTAAAAACCCCCCGCCCCGGGGCCCCCCCCCCCCCGTCGGGGGCGCCCCCGCCCCCTGGCTCGGCCTACGACGGGGATCCGGAGTCAGGCACCCTCGGCCACAACCGGGTTGCGCAGCACACCGATGCCCTCGATCTCGACCTCCACCTCGTCCCCGGGGCGGATCGGCCCGACACCGGACGGCGTTCCGGTCATGATCGCGTCACCGGGCAGCAGTGTCAGATACCGGCTCAGGTAGGCCACGATGTCGGGAACGGCGAGCAGCAGGTCTGCCGTGCTCGCCGACTGCATGACCGTCCCGTTCACACGGGTGGTCAGCGACAGGCCGGACGGGTCGATCCCGGTTGCGATGACCGGACCGAGGGGAGCGAAGGTGTCCTGCCCCTTCCCGATGAGCAGCGTCCCGAACGCGCTTTCCTTGCGCTGGACGACGCGGTCGCTGACGTCATTGCCGCACGTGTAGCCGAGGATGTGTTCATGGGCCTCGGAGGGCTTCACATGGCGAGCCTCCTTTCCGATGACGACGACCAACTCGCCCTCGAAATGAATTAGTTCACCGTCCGCCGGATAGACGATGGCTTCTCCCGGCCCAATGACAGACGTACTCGGTTTCATGAAGCAGACCGGAACTTCCGGGATCTCGCGCTCGGTCTCCTCGACATGCGAGGCGTAGTTATAGGCGAACCCGAAGACCCGGGGCCGCTCCAGCGGCGGGAGAACGACGACGTCGCCGACATCGTCAACCCGCCCCGTAGCAGCCAGCCCGGTGAACGGATCGCCTTCGAATCTGGAGATCCGGATGTCACCGGGCTCGAGTTCTCCGTAGTGACGCGCATCACCCACGGCATACCTGACGATTCGCAAGGGAGACCTCCGCAATTGGGCAGCCGGGGGCGGCTGCACGGCCCTTCCAGCAGTGCTAACGTTAGCACGAAGCGGGTGATCAATCCGGCGCCCCACTCATCCGGCCGCGGAACACGACAGCAGCGCTATCGTTGGCACACGGAAGCGACCGCACCAGGACCAGGCAGCTCGAAGGGGCCCTCTACGTGATCACCACCAGGGACATCGCCGAGCGGCTCGGCGTCTCCGTCTCGACGGTCGGCCGGGCTCTCGCCGACGATCCGCGCATCAGCGAGGAGACCAAGTTCCGGGTCCGGCAGGCCGCTTCGGAGATGGGATATGTCGGCAACCGCGCGGCGCGGATGATGCGGGGGGCGTCCAGCAACGTGGTCGGGCTGGTGATCCCGGACATCCGCAACAGCTTCTACTCGACCATCGCGCACGAGCTGTCCAAGAACGTGGCGGCCGAGGGCTTCCAGCTGATGCTCTCGGAGACCGACGACGACCGGATGGTGGAGCTGCGCCACCTGCGGGAGTTGTCCGCCTACCGCGTCGCGGGCGTCATCATCGTGCCCACGGCGCGCCCGCACGGCGAGTCCGTCAAGCTCCTGCGCGTCCTGCCGCACCTGCAGTTGCTGCGCCGCCACACCTCACTGGGGTCGCAGTGGTTCGGCGTGGACGACCACGAAGCGCTGCGCCAGGCCACGGCCCACCTCGTGACCCAGGGCCACACCCGTATCGCCTACCTCGGAGGCCCCGAAGAGCTGCCCACCGGTGCGGAGCGTCTGCGCGGCTTCCGCAGCGCCCTGCGCGAAGGCGGGCTGCCGGAGGGCGCGGGGCGCGTGGAACTGGGGCCGCCGTCGTCCGTAGGCCATGGCCGCGAGGCGGTGCGCCGGCTACTGACCGGCCCGAATGCGCCCACCGCGCTCGTGCTGGGATCGATCCAGCTCACGCTGGGGGTCCTGGAGGAACTGTCCGAACAGGGCGTGAAGGTGCCCTCGGAGCTGTCCGTGGTCGGGTTCGGGGACGAACCCGGGTTCTCCTGGTGGGGCCCGGGGCTCACCACGGTCGGCCTGCCCATCCAGGAGATGGCCACCGGCTGCGCACTGTGGCTGATGCGCCGGCTCAAGACCAAGCCGGGCAACGACGGCCCGTACACGTCCCTCTCCCCCGGATCACTGATCCTGCGCGGCAGCACCGCGCCACCCGGCGGCCGGGCCCCGGCCGTATCCGGCTGACCATGGCGCGGCGTCGGCCGCGCGTACGGTCGACGATCCGGTTCCATGTGCGGGTGTGGGTCTGCGTGTACCGCTGCTGGGCGGGCGGGTGCGGCTCGTCGCAGAACGGAAGCGCGAGTTCGTACAGGTCGACCAGGTGCGATTCGAACTCGTCTCACTCCACGACCCGGGAGAACCAGTCCGCGACGGACCTGCCCACACGGCCGGGACGGGTGCTGGCCACCACGGTGGTGAGGGCCATCGGCGGCGCGGAGGGCTCGGGTGTCATGTCGGGCTCGCTTTCGGTTCGGCCGCGGTCCGGCCCGGCGGGCCCACGCCCACCTGTGCTGTCCGTCTGTCCAGGAGGAGCGCAGGTCCGCCGGAGTCCTCAGAGCGGGCCATTTATGCGAACGATAGCATCAGCTCGGAGACGCACCAAGGGGAAGGCACCCGCGTTCGACAGTCTGCGAATGAGATTCCACCTCCCTCTTGACATGAGAACGAGTGCTACGCACGATTGCGCTATCGTTAGCATTCGAGCTGCGGCGGTCTGGCAATCCTCGTCATCGTCCTCGCACCCGCACTCCCCAGCCGGCCCGGCGCCGCGACGAAGAGAGCCGCACGACACTTCGCTCGCCCCGGCCCTGCCGGCACGCCGTTCCGGGTACCGCGCCGCGAGGTCGACCGCCCCTCCCGGGGCTCTGCCCCGCTCGTCGCGGCGATGCCTCCCTACCGTGACGACCGGCACAGGTCCCGCACCACCTCGATCGTCCGAACTCCGAAAGGTCACACGGCAATGACAGACGCGCGGATCGCCAAACTCCACGGCCGCAGGGTGTGGGACTCTCGCGGCCGGCCGACCGTCGAGGTCGAGACCCACCTCGCGGACGGTGCAATCGGGCGGGCCATCGCACCGGCGGGGGCCTCGACGGGCCGGGGCGAGGCGCTCGACCTGCGCGACGGCGGGGACCGCTTCGGCGGGCTCGACGTCCGTCGCGCGGTCGGCTCGGTGAACGAGGAGATCGCACCCGCCCTCCTGGGCCTCGACACGGCCGACCAGGAAGCCGTCGACCGGCTCCTGGTGGACCTCGACGGCACCCCCGACCGCGGCCGCCTCGGCGGCAACGCGATCGTGGCCACCTCCATGGCGGTCCTGCACGCCACCGCCGCGTCGGCGGGCGTGCCGCTGTGGCGGCACCTGTCGGGCGGGCGTCCGGTCCGCATCCCGCTGCCGGAGATCCAGATCTTCGGTGGCGGCGCCCACGCGGACCGTCGCGTCGACGTCCAGGACTTCATGGTGGTCTGCCCCGCGGCGCGGAGCTTCTCCGAAGCACTGGACTGGACGGCGGAGATCTACCGCGCGGCCGGCAGCCTGATGCGCGCGGCGGGGAAGGCCCAGGGCGTGGCCGACGAGGGCGGCTTCTGGCCCGCCTTCGACTCCAACGAGGAGGCCCTGGAGACGCTGACCCGGGCGATCGAGACCGCCGGTTTCACACCGTCGGCCCAGGTCGGCATCTCGCTGGACATCGCGGCCTCCCAGTTCGGCGGCGCCGGACGGTACACGCTGGCCCTCGATGAGCGCACCCTGGACACAGCGGCGCTGATCGACATGCTCGGCGGCTGGATCGAGCAGTACCCGATCCTGTCCGTCGAGGACCCGGTCGGTGAGGACGACCCCGACGGCATGGTGGAGTTCACCCGCCGCTACGGCCACCGCTGCCAGGTGATCGGTGACGACTACCTCGTCACGAACGCCAAGCGGGTGGAGGCGGCGGCCACCGGCGGAGCGGCGAACGCCGTCCTCGTCAAGCCCAACCAGGCCGGCACCGTCACGGAGGCGTTCCAAGCCCTGCGGGCCGGCAAGGACGCCGGCTTCGGCACGATCGTCTCGGCCCGCTCCGGTGAGACGGAGGACGTCACCATCGCCCACCTGAGCATCGGATGGGACGCGGGTCAGCTGAAGGTGGGCTCGTTCACGCGCTCCGAGCGCATGGCCAAGTGGAACGAGGTGTTGCGTATCGAGGAGTCCCTCGGCGATTCCGCGGAGTTCAGCGGCTGGTCCGCCTTCGCCTTCGCCGATGCCGAGCCCTCCACGAGCAGGCCGTGAGAAGACCCAGAAGTATGGAAGCCAGCGACATCCAGAGCCGACCGGAGACCAGCATGCTGCCCCCCGTCAATCTGCGCCCGAGTTTCAACATCACCCGAACCAGCCATGTGCGTCTCACCGTGGCCGACCTCGCCGAAAGCCGGAACTTCTATGTGAACGCCCTCGGACTCGTCGTCAGCGACGAGGACGAGCGCACCTGCCACCTCCGCGGCCTCGCCGAGGCATGCCACCACAGCCTCGTGCTGGAATTGGACGAGGACGGCGCGGGTTCCTGCCGGAGGATCGGTTTCCGCGTCTTCTTCGACGAGGACCTCGACATCGCGTACGACTGGTTCCGCGACCGGGGGCTGCCCGCGGAGTGGGTCGATCTCCCCCACCAGAGCCGCACCCTGCACGTCAGCGACCCGGTCGGCACACCGCTCGAACTCTGCGCGCACATGGAGACGCGCCCGCGGCTGCACATCGACTTCCAGCACCACCAGGGCGCCCGCGCCCAGCGGCTGGACCACTTCCAGACCTTCGCGCCGAACACCTACGAGCTGACCGCGTTCTACGGCGAACTCGGCTTCCGCAACTCCGAGTACCTGGCGCACGGCGACAAGCTGCTGAGTGCGTTCATGTACCGCAAGGGCACCTGTCTGGACCTCGCGATCGTGGAGAACACCGGCCCGGCCCTGCACCACTTCGCGTACACCGTCTCCGAGAGCCACGACATCTTCACCGCCTGCGACTGGGCGGGCATCCTCGGCTACGGCGAGGGCGTGGAGCGGGGCCCGGGACGGCACGGTCCGGGCGGGATGCTCTTCACCTACCTGCGCGACCCCGACGGCCACCGGGTGGAGGTCTTCAACAGCCACTACCAGACGATCGACACCGAGGTCGAGCCGGTGCGCTGGGACGCGGGATCGCTGAGCACCAATGTCCGCTGGGGGCTTCCGGCGCTGGAGAAGTGGTACTTCGAGGCGTCGCCCTTCGTCGGGGTGAAGCAGACCCCGCCGGCCGAGGCTCCGCAGCCGATGACGCTGGAGCGGTTCCTGCTCGAACAGTCCGCACACTGATCTTCCGTCCCCGAGGAGACGCCATGGCACGAGTTCCCTATCTGCGCCGCGAGGACGCGGACGAGTCGCACAAGCCGCTGTACGACCGGCTGGAAGCCGAACGCAAGGTACCGACGGCGAACATCTTCCTCGCCCTCGCGGGCGCGCCCGAACAGCTGGACGGCTTCCTCACCTACGCCAACTCGCTGCGGGCCAGCGAGCTCAGCCCCGCACTCCGCGAACTGGCGATCCTGACCGTGGGCCACGTGACCCGGTCCGCGTACGAGGTGGCGCACCACCACGCGCACGCGCTCAAGGCCGGACTCACGGAGGAACAGATCGCCGCGGTGGGCGACTTCAAGACCACCGACGTGTACGACGAGACGGAGAAGGCGGTGATGCGCCTCGCCAAGGAGTCCACGCTCCGGGTCGACGTCTCCGCGGAGACGTGGCGCGCCGCCGCCGAGCGCCTGCCCCGGAAGCAGATGATCGAGCTCGCGCTGTCCATCGCCTGGTACAACTCCGGTGTCCGCATCATGGGCCTGCTGGACATCGACCTTGAGGACGACTACCCCAACCCGTTCCCGCACTCGTAGTTCTCGGCGCCGTACGGCCCGTCAACGCACGAGATGTGATCACCGAGCCGCCGTTCCGCCGCCTCGGTCGCCGAACAGAAAGCATCCGGCCCCCGATGGTTGGGACGGAACAGTTTCAAGGAGTATTTCAATGGCGAAAATGCTCGCTGCACGACTGCACGCGCTCGGTGAGCCGATGTCCGTGGACACGATCGATGTGCCCACCCCACGGCCGACCGATGTCCTGGTGCGGGTCAGGGCATGCGGCATCGTGCCGAACATGGCCAATGTGATCAACAACTGGCCCACCTGGTACCCGCACCAGCCGCTGCCCAAGCTGCCCGCGGTCTTCGGCCTCGACCCTGCGGGCGTGGTCGAGGCGGTGGGTGAGGCGGTGCTCAACACCAAGCCCGGCGACCGGGTCTATGTGAGCCCGCTGCGGTCCTGCGGCAGCTGCCAGGTGTGCCGCGGTGGCGAGCTGAGCCGCTGCCGCTACTTCACCCTGAACGGCTACTTCAGCACCTCCCGCGACGGCCAGCGGATCTTCGACCTCTACCCCTACGGCGGCTTCTGCGAGTACATGACGGCTCCGCAGTACTCGATCGTCAACATCCCCGACAACATGACCTTCGAGCAGGCCGGCAAGCTCGGCTACATCGGCACCTCCCACCGGGCGCTCAAGTACGCCGCGGCCGGCCCCGGCCAGGTCGCGCTGATCGACGGGATCACCGGCACCCTGGGCGTCGCCTGCACCCTTCTCGCACTGGCCTCAGGGGTCTCCAGGGTCCTCGGTACCGGCCGCAACGAGGAGTTGCTCAAGCGGGTCAAGGAACTGGCCCCGGACCGGATCGAAGTCATGCGGCTGGGCGAGCGCTCCTCCGGCGAGTGGGCCAGGTCCCGCACCGGCGGCGAGGGGGCGGACTTCGTCATCAGCGCCCTGGGCGCCAAAGCCCCTGTGGAGACGATGCTCGACTCCATGCAGGGCGTCCGCCGCGGCGGCAGGGTGGTCAACGTCGGCGGTGTCGCGGACCGGCTGCCCCTGGACGTGAAGTGGCTCATGGACGAGCAGGTCCAGCTGATCGGCTCCAACTGGTTCAGCACCGCGCAGGGCCAGGAGGTCGCCGACATGGTGGCGACCGGGGCACTGGACCTGTCGTACCTGATCACCAAGCCCTTCCCGCTGTCCGAGGTCAACGAAGCGATCTCGGGGCGCGCGACGGACCTCGACGGCGGGTTCAGCAACTACGTCGTGATCCCCTGACCCGGATTCCCAGTACTCACCCCGCGGCGGTCCTGTTCTGCCCTGACACCGCCGCGGGGTGCCACCCCACAGGCACGGCAGGGCGGAGGAGCCGATGGAACTGCGCTGGCTGGAATCGTTCGTCACCGTCGCGGAGGAACTGCACTTCGCGCGGGCGGCGGACCGGCTGCACCTCGCCCCGTCGGCACTCAGCGCCCAGATCAGGGCCCTGGAGTCACACCTGGGTGTACGGCTGATCGACCGCGGCAGGCGCACCCGTCCGGCCCTGACCGGCGCCGGGCAGCTGTTCCTCGAAGAGGCACGGCTCACCCTCGCCCAGGCCGCCCGGGCCGTGGCGGTGGGCCGGCGGGCCGGGCGCGGAGAGCTGGGACACGCCCAGATCGCATACGTCGCCTCAGCCGCGTTCTCTGGTGTGCTGACCGACGTTCTCACCCGTTGCGCGACCCTCGGCACCGATCTGACCGTGGAGGTCCGCGAGTTGGAGACCCCGGCCCAGCTGGAGGCGCTGGCGTGCGGGGACATCGACGTCGGCTTCCTGCGCTGGAGGCCCGAGTACCCGCCCGAGGTCACAGCCATCTGCCTGCTCACCGAAGAGGTCGTCCTGGCGCTGCCGGCCGACGCACCGCTCGCGGCGTACGAGTCGGTACCGGTGGCGAAGCTGCGCGACGAGCGGTTCGCGGCCCCGCACTTCGACGAGGAGTACGGCTGCCGCGACCAGATCCTCGAAGTGGCCGAGAGAGGAGGATTCAGCCCACGGTGCGCTCCCCCGGTGCGGGACTTCATCGCGGCTCTGACGCTGGTGGGCGGCGGTCTGGCCGTGGCCCTGGTCCCCGAGTCACTCCGCCGCGTGCAGATCCCCGGGGTGACGTACCGTCCGCTGGCGGACGTACGGCTGACCACCCGGCTGGTCGGGGCGTACCGCCGTGGAGAGACCTCCCCCGCGGTACGCGCCGTGAGCCGCCGGCTGCGGGAGGCCGCGGCCGCCACGGTCACCACCTGAAGGACACGTCCTCGGCGGGCGTCGGCAGAAGCCCGACGCCCCGTCAGCATGCGGTCGGCGAGCCCGGGTCGTGCGTCGTGAGGCAATCGGCGGAAGCCACCGGCGCGCAGTCCGTTCAAGGCGCCGGACCATGCCCGTCCGACGCACGTTTGTACGCGGATGACGCATCGTCGAAGCAGGTCAGAGGGGTTGTCGCCGTCCTACGCTCGACACGCACCGACCATCGGGGGCGGCGATCGACGACCGCCGCCAGACGCAGGACAGGCGGAGGAACATGACATCGATCAAGCACGTGGGCGTCGTCGGCGCCGGACAGATGGGCCGCGGCATCACCGAGGTCTGCGCCCGGGCCGGACTACGTGTCACGCTGTGCGACGTGACGGAGGACCGGGCCCGGGCCGGACTGGCGGGTGTGGCGGACTCCTTGCTCAAGGCGGAGAAGCGCTCCACCCTCACCTCCCAGGACCGCGCCCATGCCCTGGCGGGGATCTCGGCCACGGGCGATCTCTCCCGCCTGGCCGGAGCGGATCTGGTCATCGAGGCCGCCGTCGAGGACGAGCAGGCCAAGACGGCGCTGTTCCGGCGGCTGGACGGCATCCTCACCGACCCGGCCGCCGTCCTGGCCAGCAACACCTCCTCGATCCCCATCGCCCGGCTCGGGGCAGCCACCGCACGGCCCGAGGCCGTGGTCGGCCTGCACTTCTTCAACCCCGTCCCCGTCATGCCGCTGGTCGAGGTGATCCCCTCGCTCCACACCTCCGAGGCCACCCGGACGCGCGTACGTGACTTCGCGGACCGGATCCTGGGCAAGAAGTCGATCGTCGCGCAGGACCGCGCGGGCTTCGTGGTGAACTCCCTGCTGATTCCCTACCTGCTGGCCGCCGTACGCATGGTCGGCTCCGGTACGGCGACGGCGGAGGACATCGATACGGGCATGACCGCCGGCTGCGCCCACCCCATGGGCCCGCTGCATCTGGCCGACCTCATCGGTCTGGACACGGTGGCGGCGATAGGCGAGGCGCTGTACGCGGAGTACCGGGAACCGCTGTACGCCGCTCCCCCGTTGCTGCGCCGCATGGTCGAGTCGGGTCTGCTGGGCCGCAAGTCGGGACAGGGATTCTTCGACTACCAGTCGGTCTGAGGCCCTGAGCCGCGTGCCGCGTGCCGTGTGCCGGGCGGTGTCCCGTGCGGCCGGGTACGGTGCCGTCCCTGCCGTCGCCACCGCGACCGCCCGCCCGGGCAGGAGCGGCGACGGCAGCCACTCCCGGACGCGGAAAACGTCGATGACGGACCACGCGCGCCGCCGGTTGGGGGCCGGAACGTCGCCGCGCTCAGATCCGCCCGCGAGCAGATCGAAGGACATAGTCCTCCAGGAAGACGCGCAGGTCCACGTCCACGTTCTCGTGGCCTTCGCGGGTGTTCTCGGTGACCACCACCACGACGTCCGCCGCAGGCAGCAGGTAGATGTACTGGCCCCCGTACCCCCAGGCGAACGGCACGGCGCGGCCGCCGATCCGACGCAGCCACCACCCGTGCGCGTAGGAGTACCCGTCGCCGACGCGGACGACGGGCCGCATCGACTGCGCGACCGTCTCCCGGGGGACTATCTGTCGGCCCTGCCACCGACCCCGGTTCAGGTAGAGCAGCCCGAACTTCGCCAACTCCCGTGGCGTCAGGTAGAGGTTGTAGCCGCCCGAGTAGACCCCCTGCGGGTCCCGTCCCCAGTGCTCGGCAGTGATTCCGAGCGGATCCAACAGGTACCGCTGGGCGAACTCGCAGGTGCTGCGGCCGCTGGCCCGCTGGAGTACCGCGGAGAGCAGGTGCGTGTTCCCCGAGCTGTAGGTGAAAGCGGTGCCGGGCTCGCGCTCGAGGTCCCGCTCGACGATCGCCTTCACCCAGTCGCGCCGCCTCTGGACCGTGTATTCCGTCTCGTCCTCCTGCCATTCCCACCCGGCGGTCATGGTCAGCAGGTGCCGGAGTGTGATCCGCCGTGCCTCGGCCGGGGCGTCGGCGAAGTACTCCGGCAGGTACCGGCGCACGGGGTCGTCGATGCTGCCGATGAACCCCCGCCGCACCGCGATCCCGATCAGGGCCTGGAGCACGCTCTTGGACGCCGAGTGGACGTTGTTGCTGTGGTCGCGACGGCTGCCGTGAAAGTACCCTTCGGCCACCAGCCGGCCGTGCCGCACCACCAACGCGCTGAACACCGACCGCTCCCGGCCGAGCCGGTGCAGCCCGGCCTCCAGCACCGCCGGGTCCATCCCGACCGACTGCGCGGAGCCGACCGGCCAGCCATGGCCCGGACGGGGATCAATACGGGTGCGGTTGGTCTCGTAGAACGTGCCGTCGTCCTCCGGCGTCTGCCAGATCCGGTCGCAGTCCACGCCGGACTCGGTGGTCACGGTGCGGACGGTCGACGGGCCCAGGAAAAGCTGGGCGAGGACGAGCACGGCACCGAGCAGAAGGGCACGTGGCCGCAGATGGCGCGTCATGACGGTCCGCTTTATCCCGTTTCGCACGACATCTCCTGACCGTCGCGAGGTCCGAAAACCTTGTCAACACGGTCTCGGCCGACAAGTCAGCTCGGAACCTACACGGGCGAGCAGCCCGCCTCTGCCGAATGGCGCACCTTCGCCGGCGGCGTCGGGTACGTCCACGACGACGGCATCCGCATCCTCACCGAGATCATGACGCTGTCCGGGCCGACGACCGCTCAGCCGACCCCTCGGTCCTCCAGTTCGACGACGTGCGAGACGGACGGTCCGGCTGGAGCGGACGACTTCAGGACGCCGGCCCGGCCGTACGGTGCCGGCCGACAGCCCTCAGTGGTCAGCGGAACGCCGGGTGACCGGTGATCGCCTGGCCGACGACCAGCGTGTGCATCTCGCCGGTGCCCTCGTAGGTGAGCACGGACTCCAGGTTGTTGGCGTGGCGCAGCGGCGAGTACTCCAGGGAGATGCCGTTGGCCCCGAGGATCGTGCGGCATTCCCGGGCGATGGCGATCGCTTCCCGGACGTTGTTGAGCTTGCCGACGCTGATCTGCTCGGGCCGGATGCGGTGCTGGTCCTTCAGTCGGCCCAGGTGGAGGGCGAGCAGTGCGGCACTGCCCAAGGAGACGGTCATGTCGGCGAGCTTCTTCTGGGTGAGCTGGAAGGCGCTGATCGGCTTGTCGAACTGCACGCGGGAGTCGGCGTACTCGATGGCCGTCTGGAGCGAGTCGCGAGCGGCGCCGACGGCACCGAACAGGATGCCGAAGCGGGCCTCGTTCAGGCACGATAGCGGTCCGCGCAGGCCCTCCGCGAGCGGCAGCCGTGCCGAGGCCGGCAGCCGTACGTTGTCGAAGTACAGCTCCGAGGTGATCGAGGCACGCAGTGACATCTTCTGCTTGATGTCCTGCGTGGTGAAGCCGGGCGTGCCCCGGGGCACAAGGAAACCGCGGACGCCGTCCTCGGACTGCGCCCAGACGGTGGCCACATCGGCGATGGAGCCGTTGGTGATCCACATCTTGGAGCCGTTGAGGATCCAGTCGCCGCCGTCGCGGACAGCCCGGGTGCGCATCCCGGAAGGGTTGCTGCCGAAGTCGGGCTCGGTCAGGCCGAAGCAGCCGATGGCCTCACCGGCGGCGAGCCGGGGCAGCCATTCCTGCTTCTGCTCCTCCGAACCCCACTTCCAGATGGAGAACATCGACAGCGAACCCTGCACGGAGACGAAGCTGCGGAAACCCGAGTCCGCGGCCTCCAGCTCCAGGCAGGCCAGCCCGTAGGACACGGCGTTGGTGCCGGCACAGCCGTAGCCGTCGAGATGCATGCCAAGCACACCCAACTTGCCGAGCTCGGGGGCGAGTTCACGGGCGAAGTGGGCGTTCTCGAACCACTCCGCGAGGTGCGGGCGGACCCGGTCGGCGAGGAACTTGGCGACCGTGGACTGGATTTCCCGCTCCTCGTCGGAGAGGACGCAGGAGAGGTCGAGCAGGTCGAGGGGGTCCGTCAGCGGCTTGCCACTGCTCATAGGGGGCTCCTAGTGATCATGATTGATTGTTCTGGTGATGGGTTCGTTCAGGGTGCTGTCGCTGCGAGCGGTCGGCCCGATCGCTGCGTCTCACGGGGAGGTGTGGCCGGACGGACCGTGGAGAATCTCCGTGGTGTGCTGCCCCAGGTGGGGCGGGGGCAGGCGGTACCGCGCGGGGGTCGCGCTCAGCGCGATGGGGTGCGCGACCTGGCGGGACGGCCTGCCTGCTGCCCCGTCGTCGGGTGCGGCGGGGATGTCGACGACGCCGGGAAGGCCCAGCTTCCGGGCGAAGGCGAACGCCTCGTCCAGGGCGTTGACCGGCCCGGCAGGCACTCCCGCGGCCAGCAGGACGGCCGACCAGTGGTCGGCACCGGCGCCACAGAGCCGTGGGGTCAGGATGTCCCGCAGGTCCGCGCGGTGGGCGACCCGGACCGCATTGGTGCGGAAGCGGTCGTCGAGCGCGAGACCGGGAACCCCGATGACGTCGGCGAGCGCCGCGAACTGCCGGTCGTTGCCCACGGCGAGGGCGAGCGGTCGGTCGGCGGTCGGAAAGGTCTCGTACGGGGCGATGCTCGGGTGCGCGTTGCCCATGCGGCCCGGCACCACGCCGGCGACGGCGAATGCCGACGCCTGGTTGACCATCGCGGACAGCAGCGAGCCGAGCAGGTTCACCTCCACGAGCTGCCCCTCGCCGGTGGCGTCCCGGTGCCGGAGGGCGGCGAGGATCCCGAGCGAGGCGTGCAGGCCGGTGATGACGTCGACCAGGGCCACGCCGGCCTTCACCGGCTCCCCGTGTACCTCCCCGGTCACGCTCATCAGACCGCCGACAGCCTGCACCAGCAGGTCGTACCCGGGGATCGCGGCGCCGGCACCGCTGCCGAAGCCGCTGATCGAGCAGTAGATCAGCTCCGGTTGCCGTGCGCGGAGCTCCCTGTGGCCGAGGCCCAGCCGCTCCATCGTGCCGGGGCGGAAGTTCTCCACCAGCACGTCGGATGTGGCGACCAGGGCGCGTGCCTGTGCGCGGCCGGCCTCGGTGGTCAGGTCCAGAACGACCGACCTCTTGTTCCGGTTGACGCTCAGGAAATAGGTCGACGTTCCGTCCTGGTCCGCAGGGGGGTGCCAGGTCCGGGTGTCGTCGCCGATGCCCGGCCGCTCCACCTTCACCACGTCGGCGCCGAGATCGGCGAGGAGCATGGTGGCGTAGGGCCCCGCGAGCACCCTGGAGAAGTCGGCGATGCGCAGACCGTCCAGCGCCCCGCGCGCCGCTCCGTCGGTCGCTCCGGCTCTTGGGCCCGACGCACTGTACTGGGTGCCCACGCACCCTCCTCTCTGATCGTGCCGCCTGCCCGGACATGACATGGCCGGAGCCGTTTCCCTTCACCACCTGGGAGACGAGGAGGTTGCCCGGTAGGTGAGTTCGACGAGGGGAAGCCCCCGATCGAGAGGAGCGACGATCCGCACCCTCGCCCCTATGGCGACCACGACCGGCGCGGCGGAGACGACCTGGCAGACCACCGTGAAGCCCTCGTCCATCGCGACGAGCCAGGTGTTCTGCGGTTTGTACCCGACACGGCGAACCACACCGCCGGCGCCCGCGCTGCGCTCCCGGCCGAAGGCCCTGGATCCGCAGACACGGCAGAACGAACGACGGTAGTCCGGGGTATGGCACCACAGGCAGAGCTGGAAGAAGAGGGCGCGACAGGTCGTCGTCCCCGTCGGGGGCGCGTCGATGGCCGCCGCTTCCGAGGCGTTCGGGCACTCCGTGTGTTCGTCGGTTGGTGTCTGGAGCATCGCGGCCTCCTGCACGCGTTTCGGTGACCGGAAACAGGCGGTCTGAATCCGATGTCCCCCTCACCCTGGCTCTGCCGCAGATCGCCGGTCAACGACGCGTCGGCGCATCTTTGTGCGCGGAAAACGCTCCGTCAGCCGAGGTCAGAGGGGTTTCCCCGCGCTACTCTCACCGCAGGACCGTGCTGGCCGCAGGGGCAGGTCAGAGCCGGGACGGGCGACGCGTACACGCCACACGGACGCCGTCGCCCGGGCCTCAAGGGGCGGATCGGTCGATGGGAACGCCGAGACTGTGCGGTATAGCCTCGAACGAGGGGGTCGGCCCCAGGAGCAGCCATGGAAGACGAGGGGAATCTCGCGAGAGCGGCCAACCCCGTGATGGCTCTCAACGCCGAGGACCGGATGCTCGCCGCGGCGCTGCGGGGCGCTGTGCACGAACTTCGGGCAACCACTGCCACCGCGATGTTCCCGTTGGAAGACGGTCGGGCACTGGCCAACGTCGTCGTGGTGGGCGACCCTCTGTCGATCTTCACTGTGGCGGACCGCCATCCGGTCGACGACGACCGCTACGCCGGAGCCGTCGCCTACCGCACCGGCCGCCAGTGTGTCCGTTTCCGGACACGGACGCCCAGCGGTGTCCGGCCGGCCATGCCGTTCCCATACGCGATCATCGCCACCCCGTTGGTCGACGACGAGGGGCGGTCCTTCGGGGTCATCGTCCTCGTGTGGGCCGATCCGGTCGGATGGACAGCCACGTCGGCCAGGATGGGGCACCGCTGCCAGAATCTTGCGGACGAACTCACCCATGCCCTGCTCCTTCGCGGCGGCCCGCCCCCGCGAAGGAGCCGCCCCGGACCACCGAGATTCGTCCTGGCGCCTCCCGCGGGAGAGGACGCTCCGCTGGAGTCGGTGAGCCTGTCGCTCGTGTACCAGATCGGCAGACTCGCCGCCGAACTCAGCCAGGCTCCCGACCTCCGGGATGTCCTCGTGACGGCGACCACACGGATCATGGAACCCTTCGGTGCCCGGTGTCTGGCCGTCTCGGTCATTGACGACGGACGACCACGGCTGCTCAGCCACAGCGGAGTCGGCCCCGCGCTCGCAGCGCGGCTCACCGGCGCCTCGACGGGCACACTGGAAGAGGAGACGATCACCGGCGCACGGCCGCCTCCGGACCGTCCCCTCTTCTTCGAGGCCGTGGACACGGACGAACCGATCTCGGCCTACTGCCTGCTGCCCCTGACGATCGAGGACCGCGACACCGGAACGCTCGCCCTGGGTTTCGACCACCGACACACCTTCAGTGCCCCCGAACGGGCCGCCCTGACCACGGTCGCACAGCTGCTGGCCCAGTCCATCAGCCGGGCACGGCAGTTCGAGACCCAACGCAGACTGGCCCAGGAACTGCAACAGGGACTGTTGCCCCATGCTCTTCCGCATCACGAGGAAGTGGACGTCGCCGCCCGCTACGTCACGGCGACGACCGGAACCATCGGCGGCGACTGGTACGACGTGGTCGACCTCCCCGACGGCGCCCTCGGCCTGATCGTCGGTGATGTCGAGGGGCACACACCTCGCGCCGCCACGCTCATGGGCCAGATCCGCAGCGCGATCCGTGCCTACGCCGCCGAAGGCCACCGCCCGGCAGACGTGCTCACCCGCACCAACCGGCTCCTCTCCGATCTCGGCACGGACCTGTTCGCCACATGCTGCTGCGTGTGGCTGGACGCGGAAGCGGAAGCCGTCGAAATCTCGTCCGCTGGACACCCGGCACCATTGCTCGGCCGCCCCGGGCGCCCCTTCGCGACACCGCCGGGGCCTCCCCAGGGCGTGCCCCTCGGAGTCCGGCCCGACACCACATACGACTCCGTGCGGATGCCGCTTCGCCCGGAAACGGTCCTGGTGCTGTACACGGACGGGCTGGTCCGCTCCCGCGCTGTGCCACTCGACGCCGGCATCGAGGCGCTGCACGCGTGCCTCGCGGAGCCCGGCGAACCACGGCTGGAGGTTCTGACCGACCGCCTGCTCGACATCACGGGCACCGGCGACCGACGCGACGATGACGCTGTGGTGTTGATCGCCCAGTTCCTGGGCCTGGGTGCCGACCGACGCCAGCGAGTGGCCCGAACGTTCGTCCAGCGCCACGACCTTCGTGCGGTCGCCGACGTGCGCAGGTTCCTGCGGGCGCGGGCACGGTCCTGGGACTGGGAAGCCGTCTCGTCCGACCTTGAGCTGGCCGTCACCGAGTTGGTCACCAACGGCCTGGTGCACGCCGACAGCGAGGTGGAGGTCCGACTCCGCGAGTACGCCGACCGGTTGCGCGTGGACGTGCGCGACTCCGATCCCCGGCCACCGTTGCCGGCGCCCGTGCTCGCCTCCGGTGAGACGGACCGTGAGTCGGAGCACGGCCGAGGACTGCTCATCGTCGATGCGCTGGCCGCGTCCTGGGGCAACTCCCCCAGTGGGCGGGGCAAGTCGGTCTGGTTCGAGCTGACCCGGCCCTGACTGCTGCCGACGGTCCGTTCGCCTCGACGCGGTGGCCGGCGGGCGGCGCCTGTCACGGCGGCGTGACTACCCCAGCAGCGACCGCAGTCGACTGCGTCCCCGGTACAGCCGCGACAGCACCGTGCCGGTGGGCGTCCGCATGATGTCCGCGATCTCCTGGACGGTGAAGCCCTCGACGTAGGCGAGATACACGGCGACCCGGCACCCCACGGACAGTACCTGGAGCGCGGCCTTGACGTCCGCGTCCGGCAGGAGGTCCAGTGCCTCGGCTTCCGCCGAGCGCAGACCTGTCGACGTGTGCGCCCCGGCGCGGGCCAGTTGCCAGTCCTCGACCTCCGCCATGGTGTCCAGTGACGGTCGACTCCGGTGTGCGCGGCGGGAGTTGAGGAAGGTCGTGGTGAGGATGCGATAGAGCCAGGCTTTGAGGTTCGTGCCGGGGCGGAACTGGTGGAACGAGGCGTAGGCCCTGGCGTACGTCTCCTGGACCAGGTCCTCGGCGTCGGCGGGGCGGCCGGTCATCCGCAGGGCGGCCGAGTAGAGCGGAGCGAGGAACTCCAGGGCGGGTTCGAAGCGGGCCTGCTGCTCCGCGACGGGGTCTGTGGTGATCATGCTTTCTCCTGCGGGGTGCGACGGTTCGTCTTCGCGGTCTGACGTCAGCGCCGGATGCCGGCGCGGTTCCCGTGCGTGAAGGGGTAGCTCCACGACATGACCGGCGCCCGCGAGACCGAACGTCATGGCAGGTCCTGTGGAACGTGCCGGTGATGGCGAACTGCCCTCGCGACAAGTCGAGAAGACTCGTCACTGGTCCCTTCCGAGAAGACCGGCCTCAGGCGTCGACGACGGGGGTGGCGGACGCGGTGGCCGGGGAGAAGCGCGGCAGGGCGACCGCGCCGACCGCGAGCAGGGCGACGATGCCCATCTGCACGTACTCGACGCCGGCGAAGGCGTGCTGGACGCCGTGCGGCGCCAGGGTCAGGTAGAGGGTGCCGAGAGTGGCCACACCGAGGGCCAGGCCGCTCTGCTGCAGGGTGATCAGCACGCCGCTGCCGATGCCGCCGAGGTGGGTGGGGACGTCGGCGAGGACGCTGCGGAACAGACCGGCGAACAGCATCGACTGACCGGCACCGACGAGGGCGAGCGGCAGTGCCGTGGCCCACAGGCTCACGTGCGGCCACTTCATCAGCAGGACCGTCACCAGTGAGGCCAGTCCGGCGAGTTGGACGACGGCGCCGGCGGACAGCGCGGCCCTGCCGAACCGGGTGAGCAGACGCGGGGCGAGCAGGGAACCGGCGAAGAACAGCAGGGCCATCGGCAGGATGGCCAGGCCGCTGTGCAGGGCGTCGGCGTGCAGGCCGTTCTGGACGGTGAGGGCGAAGACGAACATGAACGCGCCGAAGCCGATGCTGAAGGCGAACACCATCGTCAGGCCGCGGGACATCGACGGGAGGCGCAGCAGCGACGGCGGCAGCAGCGGGACCTCGCCGCGCCGCTCGGTGCGCTTCTCCACGACGTAGGTGGCCGCGCCGAGGACAACCGCGACGGCGATCAGCAGCCAGGTCCACCACGGCCAGCCCAGCGAGTGGCCCTCGGTCAGCGGGACCAGCAGGGCGGTCAGGGTGGCGGCGAACAGCACGGTGCCGGGCAGGTCGATGCCGACCGGGTGGTGCGAGCGAGTGGCGGGCACGACCTGTGCCGCCACGCACAGCACCACCACACCGATGGGCACGTTGACCAGGAAGATCGGCCGCCAGGAGGTCCCGGCGATGTCCGCACTGACCAACAGGCCGCCCACCAGCTGCCCCACGACGGCGGCGATACCGGAGGTCGCCCCGTACAGGGCCACCGCACGGGCCTTGCGCTCCCCTTCGAGGACATGGTGGAAGGTCGCCAGCACCTGTGGGATCAGCAGGGCGGCGGTGGCGCCCTGGACGATGCGGGCCCCGATCAGCGCGCCCACACCCGGGGCGAGGCCACAGGCCAGGGACGCCAGCACGAAGCCGACGAGCGCGCCGAGGAAGATCCGGCGGCGGTCGTAGCGGTCCCCCAGCCGGCCGCCGAGGACCAGCAGGGTCGCGTACGCGACGCCGTACCCGGCGATCACCAACTCCAGCGACGACGCAGAGGCGTGCAGCGAGGCGTCGATGCTGGGCAGCGCCACGTTGGTGATGAAGAAGTCCATGATCGGCAGGAAGGCGCCTGCCAGCAGGATGAACACCCCGACCGGGTGCAAGCCGCCGGCACGGGCCGCGGCACGGGGCGACAGTGTCGCCGTGGCGGCGCGCCGGGAGGAAGTGGTTGTCGTCATGACAGCTCCAGAGAGCGATGATGTTATGGCCGCATAACTATGAGGCCATAATGAGTATGCCCACATAACTACTCGCGGGCAAGCCCGTACTCTGGAGCCGTGACGGAGGACCAGACGCATCAGACGAGCCCGACGGCCGGAACGGACGAGGACCGGAGGTGGGCCGAGCTCGCCGACCTCGTGCTGATCATCAGCCGGGAGATCCAGTTCCGCGGCTACACCGACGAACGGGCCATCCCCCTGTCACCGTCCGAAGGCATGGTGATGCGCCACCTCCAGCACGACCACGCCGCGCCGCCCAGCCGCATCGCCGCCGCGACCGGGCTGCAGCGCACCAATCTCTCCACCGTCCTGGGCGGACTGGAGCGCAAGGGCCTCGTCGAACGACGCGCCGACCCCGGCGACGGCCGCGGAGTGACGGTCCACACCACGGAACACGGACGCGCCAACTACGCCCTCGTCCGCCGGGAATGGGCCGCGGCCGTCTCCGCCGCCGCCGGCCACGACACCACCCACCTCGACGCGGCCCTCACCCTGCTCTCCGCCATGGAAACGGGGCTGACCAGCACGCGGCCACGGACCCGCGCCACCCCTCCGGCGGCACAGCCACACCCCTGACGGTCCACTGGATCAGTCGACCACCTCGGCACACACCCTGCCCCTCGTCGGGGAGCCGCACGGCGACCTGGACGGTCAGGATCTGGCCCGTACGCTTCGCCCGAAGAAGCAGGGCCGTCGCGGTGGACGGCCCGTAGCCCATGACGCCGGGCTCTACCGGGACCGCAACATCGTCGAGCGCCTGATCAACAAACTGATGCCGTGGCGTGGCATCGTCACCCGCTACAACGAGACCCCCGCCAGCTACCAGGCCCTGCTGGACGACGACGAGCACCCCTTCCAGGCGCAGGTGCTCTCCGGCTCGCCTCCCCTGGGTCCCGGTGCTGCGCCCCTGGACCGACTGATCGCTTATGGACGCGCCCGAGCCGAATTTCTGGTCGTGCATCGCGACATTGCCCGTGCCGCCCTGGACGGCAGCAAACCCATACCGATCGGCTCACGTACGCCGATGTCCCGGGTCCACATCCGCATGCTGCTCGGACAGCTCGAACTCGCCGGTGCCGACCTCGACATGCTCGCTGTCCAACTCACCGGCGCCCTGGACGGACCCATTCTGCTGTACCTGTCATCCGACGAGCTCTCCGACGCCGTCGACGAGGTCGGGGCACGCATCGGACTCGCCTGGCAGAACCTCGAAAAACGCGCCTGCCGCCCATGACCTCATACGGAGCTCTCACGAGTACCCACATCCGGCCTGAACGGTCCGGATGCTTGATAGTCCAACCGGACGTCTTGCATTTCTCCTGGTCAATGAACCCATTGCACCGCCACCACCTCCACCAAGGCGTACGCGTACGACACCGCGGGCCGCTTCAACGCCGCGGGCTACAGCTATGACGCCTTCGGCCGCACCACCCAGGTGGCGGGCGACACCCTGGCCTACTACACCAACGACCTGGTGGCCAGCGAGATCGTGGGCACCGCCCGTACCACCTGGGGCCTGGACGGCTCCGGCCGCCTGGCCTCCTCGGCCACCGCGACTACCAGCGACAGCGGCACCACCTGGTCGACCACGAGCACCACGGTGAACCACTACAGCTGTGGCTGCGACACTCCGTCGTGGACGGTTACCACCGCGGGCTCCGCTTCCACGGTCAGCCGCCATGTGTCCGACCTCTCCGGCGGCCTGGCTATCACCACCAGTGCCACCGGCGACGCGGTCCTCCAACTGGCCAACCTGCACGGTGACATCTCCGTCCATCTGGACCTGGAGACCGCCGTCGCCACGGTCCAGCGCTACGACGAGTACGGCAACCCGCTGGACGCCACCGCCGCCGCGGCGAAGTACGGCTCCCTGGGCGCCTACCAGCGAGCCGCCGACGGCCTGGCCGGATACACCCTCATGGGTGTCCGCGTCTACGATCCGACAACCGGCCGCTTCCTCCAGACCGACCCGGTCTACGGCGGCAACACCAGCGCCTACATCTACCCCGCCGACCCGATCGGTCAGGCGGACACCAGCGGTGAGCTGAAATATCGCAACCAGACAAAGAAGACGAAGAACTACACACTGAGCATCAGTCGGAACTGCACCGGGAAGTCCAAGTGCAGCCTGACCTGGTACGTGAAGCTGAAGAGCATATGGAAGAAGTACGGCTCTCTGAAGCTCGTGTACAGCATCGTCCTTCCGCTGTACAACGCCGCAAGAAATCAGAACTACGGCCACCTGGAGTCGGGCACCTACATCTTCCATGGCTCCTGGGGTGTTCCGAATGGTAGAGGCAGACCGGAGTCGGATCGAGGGAAGTACAGGGCCATGGGGATGACCTTCTGGTTCGACTGGACGGATAACGTTGAATTCAGCGGAAAATTCACCGTCCAAGGTATCTGCGTGAAGAACCCGACCCTGAACGTCTACGGCCTCTTCACCTGAGGGCCTTCGGGTTGATCACCACCGGGGGAGAATTGGAGGGCCAGTTCTCCCCCGGCTTTCATTGCAATCGGAAGGCGGCGAGGATGTCGAATTTTTCGGACTGGCAGGACCGGATGCTGCGGGCGGTCTGGCGGCACGGGGAGCAGCTACCGGAAGGGGTGTTGACATGGATGTCCGAACTGTACGGCGAACTCGGAGAAATTTCGCAAACAGAGTTCTGTGAATCCTGGACCGCGCGAACCTTTTCCACGGCGCGATCGGCGTTCGAGGTGGTCGTCAGGTCGGCGGAGGAGGAGACAGGGAAAGCGGCCACCGGGGACGAATTCTGCTACATCGACTACTTGCGCGACCCGGATCTGGGGCCGGTCGGCGTGGTTCGCATCAAGTCCGCAGAGGTTTCGACGCCCGATTGGGTAGAGGTCCTGGGTGCGGTGGCGGAAGGAGTGCAAGAATTCGTGATGAGCCACCATCGTGTGGCGTGGCCCATCTGCGGCGATCACGGCCGCGGTTTGCATGTGGGTTATTTCCATGAGACCGCGGTCTGGAAATGCACAGGAGGGACTGCAGAAGGTCACGTGGTAAGAGCGATTGATCCTGCCGTTCATCTGTAAATCACGGCGGGGCGTCGAGGGCGCCGCGCAAAACCGCGTCAAAGCACTACTAGGGCCTGTCTCTTTGGAGTGGAAGCTGACCGGCTCAAGATCCACCGGACCTGCTAACAAGGCAGGCGATCTGGCGGGGTAGCCTGGCATTCCATGGCAATAAGCTCCGCCCTGTGGTCCTTCGCCCTCGTCGTAGGGCTTCTCACTCTGACTCCCGGACTCGATACGGCGCTGATCTTGCGCACGTCGGCCCTTGGCCGGCGCAGGAGAGCCTGGGGCGTCGTCCTCGGAATCCAGACCGGCACCCTGGTGTGGGGTGCGTTCACCTCCCTCGGAGTGACCGCGCTTCTCACGGCCTCCCACCTCGCCTACACCGCGTTGCGCTGGATCGGCGCCGCCTACCTGATCTGGATGGGGGCTCGCGTGCTCCGGGACAGCTTCCGGGGGCTGCCCACGGCAGACGCGGACGATTCTTCTCTGGCCGCCGGCGCGGACTCGGTCAGCGGCGGCTGGCGGCAGGGGACGCTCACCAACCTCCTGAACCCGAAGATGGGCGCCTTCTACGTCGCCGTCCTGCCTCAGTTCATCCCCCCGGGCGCCGACCACTTCACCATGGGCCTCCTGCTCACCACGGTGCACATCGTGATCGGTCTGCTCTGGTCTGCCGTCCTCATCGGCTTCGCTCGCGTCCTGCAGGGCCGGCTCCGCAAGCCCCAGGCCCGCCGCCTGCTCGACCGGATCACCGGCACCGTCATCGGCATCTTCGGTATCAGGCTGGCACTCAGCAACTGACGATCCGAAGGTCAGGGTCCAGCGACCTGCTCTACACCGGACCCAGATCAAGATGGACGCGACGTGGAGTGCGGCCTGGTAGGCGATGGCGAGTTTGTCCGTCCGTAGGGCCAGGCCGCACCACTGCTTGAGACGGGCGATACACCGCTCGACAGCATTGCGCTCCTTGTATCCCTCGGCGTCAAAGCCAGGCGGGCGACCTCCGGCACGACCTCGCCGCAGACGGTGACCGATCTGGTCGGCGGGCTGCGGGATGACAGCCCGGATGCCTCGACGCCGAAGGTGTCCTCGGATCGCGCACATGGCGGACGCCGTGAGCTACGACCGGATCACCTACGGGGCCATGAACTCCCGGTACGCCCGGGGCTCAGCCGAGAAGGTCGCCGAACGGATCGCCGAGCTACTGCGCTCGCTGTGAACGGGCACGGTAATGGGCGCGACTGACGGGGACGCGGTCGTGTCCGGACAGGTACGGACACGAAGTTCACCGTGTTACTCCCCTGGACAGCGACGAACAGCCAACTCCCGCTGACGACCTTGTGCACGGTTGGCTGTAGCTCGGCGAGGTGCGTGCCGCTGGCGGGTTTCACGTTCGCGGGCCGCAGGAAAGGTAGGCGGTCTGTTGGTGTGAGAGCAGGGCGGCGAAAGCTTGGACGATGCCGTTCGTTGACTCGCGACGGCCGAGGTGGCGGGCACGAGGCCGCCGGTTCTTCAGGTGTGCGATGCCGTGCTCGACGTGGATACCTGGTGAGGAGTTCGCCTTGCGCTGCTGCTCGTGCCACTTCTCATACCAGGCGGGAGCGTTCTTCTTGAACGTGCGATGGCGCGGTGTCACCACCCGTCCGCCGGTCTGTGCACTCAGGTCCTGGTAGCCAGCGTCCGCGAGGATTCCCTGGAACGAACCATTGGCCGGGAGCTGGACCAGTCCGAGCTGCCGGGCCTCGGTGAATGTCCGCGCAACTGCCCGACCGGACCAGGCGGCAGAACAACACCCCGCCCGTCGGCGTCCCTGAGGACCACGGTTTTCAAGGCATTCTGCTTGGCTGTGCGGGAGACGAACCTGTCCCGGCCCCTTCGGCCTGCGGCCGGGCGGCGCACACGAATCTCCGTGCCGTCGATGATCCCGGTCTGACCGTCGGTGCCGAGGTGGTCGAAGACCTCGGTGAGTGTGCGCAGCCGGATGCCTGGCGCGACGGTCCAGCCTCGTTGCGCCAGCAGCGGCCGCACCTCGCCGATGGCGCGGGTGAGTGGAAGCCCCGTTGCCAGTGCCACCGGCGACGAGCGCGATGGCACCGTCGACTCCCCCTTGTCAGGCCAGCGCGGCCCGCACGCCCGGCACGACCTCCAGCGCGAAGACGGTCAGTTGGCGGAGATGATCGGCGTCGGGCCAGTAAACAAAGCCGTTCATCCCGTACTCGCGTACGAGGGAGACGAGTTGATCGACCCACTGCCGCACATTGCCCTGGAACGGCACGGCGGACTCGACCGGGCTGATCAGTCCGTTGAGGTTGTAGATCTTGCGCAGCGCCGCGGGGTCCCGGCCGGCCTCCTTCGCGCCCGCGTCGAGCCGCGCGACGGCATCCTTCAGCCGGTCCAGGCCGAGGAAGCCGTACGAGGGCATCCAGCCGTCCGCCTTGCGGCCGGTGAGCGTCAGCATGCGGGGACCGTAGGCGCCGAGCCAGATGCCCAGGCCGGAGGAGGGGGCAGGTCCCGGGTGGACTCCGGAGATCGAGTAGTGCTCGCCCTTGAAGCGCACCGAGCGCTCGCCGCTCCACATCAGCCGGGTGATGTCGATGGCCTCGTCGAGCGCTGCCACGGCCTCTTTGGGCTCCCGGCGCGGTCCGCCCATGGCCTCGATCGCGTCCCAGAAGGCGCCGGTGCCGAGGCCGAGCTGGATCCGCCCCGGAGCCAGCACGTCGAGGCTGGCGGCGGACTTCGCGAGCATGGCGGGCGGCCGTAGCGGGAGGTTCGCGACCGTGGGCACGAAGGTGACCTTCTGAGTGGCGCCCGCGAGATAGCTGATCAGCGTCCAGGCGTCGTAGAACCTGGGCTGGTACGGGTGGTCCTGGACCGTGACGAGGTCGAGGCCGGCCTTCTCGACCTGCCGGGTGATCCGGAGCGGCTGCCCCGGGTCCTCCCAGACGGGGTCGACGTTGGCTCCGAACAGCACGGGAAGGGACATGGGGGCTCCGCTCACTCGGCCACGACTGTTTGCTCCAAAAGAGTATCCACTTACTCCCAGCCGCTCGACGCGACAGCGCCGAATCGTCCTTCTCTTCGGCTGAGGACCACACAAAGTGCATCCCAGACTCTTGACGGGCGCCATGTAAACCAGTTTTTACTTACTTCATCGACCGAGCATCGTGGAGGCAACAGACATGCGGTTCTTCCTCTACACCAACGCCCAGTCCCCCGGCCCCGAGGCCGACACCAGGATCATCGAGGCCCTCGTGGAACAGTCCCTGCTCGCGGACCGTTCGGGCTTCGGGGGCATAGCTCTGACGGAGCACCACTTCGACAACTACAACACCTACGGCAACGCCTTCATGATGGCGGCCTACCTGGCCCCGCAACTCACGCAGGCGACACTCCTGATCGCCCTCACCGTCCCCGCGACCCAGAACCCGATCGAACTCGCGGAACGGGCCAATCTTCTCGACCAATTGACGAAGGGCCGGGCCATCATCGGTGTGGGTCCAGGAAGTTCACCGGTGGAGTTCACCGGCCTGGGCCGCGACCACGCCACCCGGCACGCCGCCATGGACGAGGCCATCGAAGTGGCCGAGCGGGCCTGGAAGTTGAAACAGGACACCGAGCCCCTCACGTACTCGACCGCCTACGACCACGGCGAGGTAACCGGCCGGATCATGCCCGCCCCCTACGGCGGCAAGGAGCATCCCCGGTTGGCCCGAGGCACCCTGTCCGACGACGGTTTCCGCTGGGCGGCCGCACGCGGCTGGCCCGTGTTCTTCGGCCGCTACCCGGCCCCTCAGATCGCGGACAAGCTCGCCCTGTACCGAGCAGCACTCCAAGAGAACGACCACTCCCCCGAGGCGGTCGACGAAGCCCTGCGCTGGTCCTTCGTCCAGAAGATGGTCTACGTGGCCGACACCGACGAACAGGCGCTCGCCGACCTGATCGAGCCCATCCGCTTCTACCAGTCGCTCATCGGACGGGCCTTTCCCAAGCCGAAGGGTGACCACGTGGGCGAGGGCGTCCATGTCCACAAGGCACTGGGCGCGGCGGCGGGCGACCCCCGCGAGTTCCTGGCTGCCGCCGCTTTCTACGGCTCCCCCGACACCGTCGCCAAGAAGATCGAGGAACTTACTCCGACCGGGCTCCAGAACCTCGCCTGCCACATGTACTTCGGCGACATGGCCGTGGAAAAGGTACACCGCTCCATGGAGTTGTTCGTCAACGAGGTCATGCCCCGCTTCACCGACCGCTGAGTACCGAGTACCGACTTCCGACCGAGGAGGCAGCCCATGACCGACACCACCGGCCAAACCGACGACGCGGCCCGCGTGGAACACAACAAGGAGACCTTCCGGCGTCTGCAGTACGAGGTGATCGTCGGAGGCCGCGACGAGCTGATCGAGGAGATCTTCTCGCCGGAGTTCCGCACGCTGCGCGCCGGGCTGGCCGACCTGGCGGCTGCCTCGGGTCAGGCGTCGTACCCGTCCGCCGGTAGCGTCTACGACCGTTTCCGCGCCGGGCTCGCGGGCATGAAGCAGGCCCTGGGTGACCAGGAGCGCGAGATCGTCGAACTCCACGGCACGGGTGACCACTTGTGGGCGCGCTGGGACATCCGCGCGACCCACACCGGCACCTTCCTCGGACGACCGGCGACCGGCAGGACCGTCACGTACACGGAGGTCGCGTTCCTACGTTTCGACGAGGACGGGCGTATCACCGAAGGCTGGTTCCTGTGCGACGAGTTCAACCTCGCCGCACAGCTGGGCGCGGCTTCCTAAGGGCTGTCCCGTAATGATCTCTGAGTGACCTCGGACGTGGTCGACTGCTGTACTGCTGGGGGGTCTATCCGGCGAGGGCGAGGTTGTGCA
>NZ_JBHXSK010000089.1:751-28894 GCF_042716195.1 Streptomyces sp. NPDC058683 | reverse complement strand
AACCGGGACCCGGCGGCGGCCGTTTCGCGGCGCCTTCAGTCGACGACGGGCCCGTGCACGGTGGAGGTGAAGACGGTCTCGCCGCCCTGCCGGCCGACGACCCGCACGGTCACCGTGCCGTCGCCCCCAGGGGTCACCTCGGTCACGTCCACCCAGCACGGGCTGTCGAGTTCGACGTAGCGGTCGAACGTCGTGGAGGTGCTCGCCGGTATCAGTGCACGGGGTGCCAGCCGGGCGCAGGCGGCCTGGCGGGCACCCTCCAGCAGGACCATGCCGGGCAGATGGTCACCGCCGTGGTCGAACAGGATCGGATGGGCCAGGTCCGGGGTGAGCAGCCACCGGTCGGGCCTGTCCGTGGGCGTCAGCACCACATCGGCGGGGGAGGTGCGGCCGACGGCGGACGGTGGCATCGGGTCGGCCGCGACCATCGGGTCCGCCGAACCCGCCTGCTTTCCGGGCCGGTTGGCCCGCAGCCGCGCGTAGACGGACGGCGTGACGATGGAGTACAGCCCGTCTCCGTGGGCCACGGGCCGGCCGTCCCGGCGCAGCGCGAACCCTATGCCCATCCGGCGCGCGGACGCCCTGCCGCGCGGCGCGGTGTCCGGGCACGTCACCTCCAGCTCGAAGTCGGTCGGCCGGGAGCCGATCCGCAGCTGCTCCAGATCGGTGTGGCAACTGAGCGACCACAGGACGAACTGATGCCCGAGCGGTACGCCGTGTTCGGCGTGCGTCACGAACATGCCGGCCTGCCGAAACGTCTCTGCGGCCTGAAGCGGATCGTGACTCGAACCGTCGGCACTGTTGAAGAAGGTGTGGGCGCGTGGCCACTGTCCGGTGAGGGAGAACCGCAGCCCGTCGTCCTGCGCGGTACACCCGCTGAGGAACACCTCGGCCAGGGACGCCCGGTGGACGTACTCCTTCGGGACCGTGGTGGTCAGCCGGGGCAGTGCGGGCAGACCGACTCCGATCTCGCTGGCGGACAGGCTCATCGATAACCCCCCGTCGGAAAGCTCTTCGTTCGCTGAAGCTCTGTTCGACGCCTATAAGATACGGACCTACCGGTTTTCTCGGGTCGGCCGCAAGGTAAAGGATTCGCCAAGTGTGGTTGGACTCCGTCCATGCATGACTCCGCTCGGTGGTGGTTTGGCCAAGTATTTTCGCGCTCAATCAAGCCGAAGGCACGGCGAAAAACGGACTAACTGGCAGATGTCGGCGGCCGGTTATCGGCGGGTGACGGGCCCGGCTCGCCTCTGTCAAAACCTGTCCAGCGGTCTCTTTCGGCCATCTCTCCCGGGAGTTAGCCGCCCGCCGAGGCACCCGAGCCGCCCCCGGTCCCGACAGCCACTGCATGATTGTCGAACGGCCCGCGAGAGGGAGACCCGATGGAACCACTGCGCACCCTGCGCCTCGCCGCCGTCAACATCGACGGCGTCCTGCTCAACGACAGCTTCAGCCCGGTCCTGCACCGCCTCGTCCTCAAGTACGGCGGTGCGTACACCCGGGAGCTGGAACAGCGGCTCTTCTCCCAGTCCCGCCTCGCCGCCGCCCGGGTGCTGCTGGAGGAGACCGGCGCCGACGTGAGCGAGCAGGAGGCCATCGCCGACTACTTCGCCGAACGCGAGCACTACCTGCGCACCCACCCCGTCCGCACCCTCGACGGCGCCGAGGAACTCCTGCACCGGCTGCGCGCCTTGGGCCTCGACGTCATCTGTTACGGCGGCCTCGACGAGGACCACTTCCGCCGCCATCTCGGCGCCTGGGAGCAGCTGTTCACCGCCCCGCACTACATCTGCACCAACGACTTCCGCCCCGGCATCAGGGAGATAGCCGAGGACCACTTCGGCCTCGACCGCCACCAGGTCCTCTTCATCGACGACGTGGCCCGCTTCGCCGGCCACGCCAAGGAACTGGACGTGCCGTTCGTCGGGCACCCCAGCACCTTCGAGCACGGCTTCCAGCGCCAGCTGATGCGCGAACTCGGCGTCCGGCACCTGGTAGGCGGCCTCGCCGAGATCGACGAGCAGCGTCTGCGCACCCTGGACAGGGAGGCCGGGCTCGACATCTTCTGGCATGATGCCGACTCCCTCTCCACCGCCCCGGAGGTGACCAGGTGACCGCAGCACAAGGAGCGGCGCTGGCCGGCCGGGTCGTCCTCATCACCGGTGCCAGCAGCGGTATCGGCGCGGCCGCCGCCCGGGTCTTCGCCCGGCAGGGCGCCACCGTCGTCCTGACCGCCCGCCGCGAGGACAAGCTGCGCGCCCTCGCCGACGAACTGCGCGCCGAGGGCGCCGAGGCGAGCCACCGCACCCTGGACGTGCGCGACGGGGAAGAGGTACGACGGACCGTCGAGTTCGCCGTCGAGCGCTACGGCCGTCTCGACGCCGCTTTCAACAACGCCGGCGTCGCACTGCCGAAGACCCCGATGCATCTCATCGACGACGCCGACTACGAGCGGGTCACCGAGACCAACGTACGGGGCGTGTGGAACTGCCTGCGTCACGAGATCACGGCCATGCTGGAGACCGGGGGCGGCTCGATCGTCAACACCAGCAGCGTGGGCGGGCTGGTCGCCTCCTCGACGGCCGCGCCCTACATCGCCTCCAAGCACGCGGTGATCGGACTGACCAAGGCCGCCGCCGTCGAGTACGCCCCGCACCACATCCGCGTGAACGCCATCGCCCCGGGCCTGACCCGCTCCGAGATGATCGACGACTGGTTCGCCAAGTCGCCCGAGAACGAGGCACGGGCCTACCGCTCCGCCCCGCAGGCACGCGCCGCCGACCCCGAGGAGGTCGCGGAGGCCGCCGCCTGGCTGTGCAGCGACAGAGCGAGCTTCGTCACGGGTGCCACACTTACCGTGGACGGCGGGCGCACCGCCTGGTGAACTGCCCGACGAGTCCCGCGCCGACGCCCCGGCGCCGCCGCGGGACCGGCCGGGAATCGGCCCCGTGCGGCCGAAATACCGACCCCCGATTGGGGTAAGGTACGTCACGTCCGGTTTTGTTTTGACCGAGGAGGGGTCCCCATGGCGCGGCAGGAGCGTGCGATTCGGACCCGCCGTGCTGTTGTCGAGGCCGCTGCCGCGGTCTTCGCCGAGCGCGGATACACGGCGGCGACGATCGCCGAGATCCTCGAGCGGGCCGGAGTGACCAAAGGGGCCCTGTACTTCCACTTCGACTCCAAGGAAGCCCTCGCGCGGGGTGTGATCAACGCCCAGATCAGCGACGACTACTGGGTACCGCGCGAGCTGAAGCTCCAGGAGTGGGTGGACATCGGCATGACGCTGGCCCACCGCATCCCCAAGGAGGTCATCCTGCTCGCCGGCATACGGCTGTCGGCGGACCTCCAGGGGCGTTCGCTGTTCGGCAGCGCCTGGCCCGCCTGGACCGAGGTGGTGACCGAGAAACTGGTGGAGGCCAAGGAGCGCGGCGAGGTGCTGCCGCACGTCACGCCCCAGGAGACCGCTGAGTGCTTCCTCGGGGCCTGGATCGGGACCCAGTTCATGTCCGAGGTCGTCTCCGACTGGACGGATCTCAACGACCGTATCTCCGTCCTCTACAACCACGTACTGCCGGCCATAGCCACTCCCGCGGCCCTGATCCGGCTGGACACCGCGCCCGACCGGGGCGCCCGAGTCGTCGAGGAAGTCGAGCGTCGGCGACAGGAATCGCTGGTGGCCACCGAGGCCTGACCCGCCCCGGACCGAACCACCTCGCCGGTTTGTTATGTGCGGAGCGCCGTGCTCCGATGATGCGAGAGGGCCGCCGGGGTCCTCTGCCCACCCTCCGAGCGCTGGCAAACCTACCAATCATGCTGTTTGCTAGGGTTCTCGAATCGCAATGTTGCAGGCCCAGGGGGAATCGGACCGTCCAATTCCGGATTCGCCCGGATCAACAGGGGGACGCGATGGTCAAGCAGCTCCGGGCGGCCCGAACCCGCCAGGCCCTCGTTCATGCCGCAGCCGAGATCTTCGCGGAGGACGGCTACGCGCTGTCCTCGCTGCCCGCGATCAGCAGGCGGGCCGGAGTGAGCGCCGGAGCGCTGCACTTCCACTTTCCCAGCAAGGACGCCCTCGCGGTCGAGGTGGAGGGCGCGGCCCGGCGGACCATCGAGCACATGGTCGCCGACCGGCGCCCGTCGGCCGCCTCCGCGCTGCACCTGCTGATCACGGTCACCCGGGAACTGCTGGTCACGGTCGCCACCGATGCCGTCGTCCGCGCGGGCTTCAAACTGAGCGTCGACCCCTCCCGCAAGAACGGCATGGGGTTCGGATGCTGGTGGCGTACCTGGGTGTGCGAACAACTGGTGCAGGCCCAGCACCAAGGGGAACTGGCCGAGGGAGTGGCGCCGGACCGGGTCGCCGCGGTGATAGTCGCCGCGACGGTCGGGTTCGAGGTGCTCGGCGCGGCGGACCGTGACCGGATCTCACCCCAGCACGTCGAGCAGTTCTGGTCACTGGTGCTTCCTCAACTGGCTGCCCACGACAGCGAGTTCGCGGGCGCCGTGCTGTCCGACTCCTGACTCCGAGTCAAGAGCCGATAAAGTCACGGGTGTTCGATTTGACAAACCGTCCATGCCGTTTTTGACTCGGGTGCCCGGGACTCGCCTCGGAGCATCCAAGTGGCGGACGGGCAGGGGGACGGCGTGGACATCGGCATACTCGGCACGCTCGACGTGCGCGAGATGGGCGTCTCCATCACCCCGACCGCGCCCAAGCCGCGTCAGGTGCTCGCCCTTCTCGCCCTGCACGCCGACCGGGCCGTGACCGTCGCGACGCTCACCGAGGAACTCTGGGGGCAACGGCCACCGCGCAGCGCGCGCCCCACCCTGCAGACGTACGTCATGCACCTGCGCGAACTCATCGCCGGAGCGTCGGCGGGGACGGGCGGCGACGCGGACGGACGTACCGCGAAACAGGTGCTGCGCACCGTACCCGGCGGCTATCTGCTCGACAGCGGTGAAGGCACCAGTGACGTCCGGGAGTTCGAGCGGCTCGCCCGGAGCGGGTACGGGGCGACGGACGCGGGGGACCATCGCGAGGCCGCCCGGCTGCTGCGTACGGCGCTCGACCTGTGGACCGGTCCGGCCCTGGCCGACGTCCCCGCCGGAGACTGTCTGCGCGCCGAGATCAGAGGGCTGGAGGAGAGCCGGCTGTGCGCGCTGGACCGGCGCATCGAGGCCGATCTGCGGCTCGGCCGGCACCGTGAGCTGATCGCCGAACTCACCGTGCTGGTCAGCCGGCACCCCACCCACGAGAGCCTGTGCGGCCAGCTCATGCTCGCCCTGCACCGCTCGGGCCGCCGCAGCGAGGCCCTCGCCGCCTACCAGCGACTGCGCACCACCCTCGTACGCGACTTCGGCCTGGAACCCTCGGCCGTGCTGGGCAAGGTGCGCCAGTCCGTCCTGGCGGCCACCGAGGACGAGACACCGGCGCCCGACGCCGCAGGCCCGCTCACCCAGGTCGGCTGACCACCCGCCCGGCACGCAGCAGTCGGCCGCCGAGCAGCACCGCGCAGGCCCCGGCGGTCAGCAGCCCGCCCGCCAGGAAGACGGCCCGCACCCCGGCCGGCGGCAGGATCAGTCCGCCGAGCGCGGCACCCGCCGCGATACCGGCGTTGTAGAAGCCGGAGTTGGCCGCGAGAGCCATGTCCGTGCGGCCCGGGGCGCAGAGCAGCATCGCGTTCTGGGCGGCCATGAACACCGGTCCGAGCGCACCGCCCATCAGCACCAGGAACACCACCGCCGGCACCGGACGGCCGCCGGCCGAGTACAGGCCGAGCATGCCCACCGCCTGCACGGCCACGGCGGTGGTGAGCGCGGACTGCGGGAAGCGGTCGAGGAGCGCCCCGGTGACGGCCACACCGGCCAGACACGCCACCCCGAAGACCACCAGCAGGGAGCCGACCGAGTCCGGCGAGAATCCGCTCACCTCCCCCAGGAACGTCACGATGTAGGTGTAGCCCGCGAACGCCCCGGTGGCGGACAGCGTGCCGGCCGCCAGCACCGTGACGAACCGGCGGGTGTCCGGACGGGTTCCGTAGGCGGCGGGCGCGTCTTCCGGAGGCGAGGTCGGCAGCAGCACCGCGATCGTCACCAGGGACACGAGCCCCGGCACCGCCAGCGCCGCCATCGGCGTCCGCCAGTCGCTGTGCCGGCCCAGCCAGGTCCCGGCGGGCACACCGAGGACGAGGGCGAGCGAACCGGCCACGGACAGCGCCCCGACGACCCGCCCCCGGACCCGGGGCGTGAACAGACCTACCGCCACCGGTCCCAGTACCGCCCAGAACAGCGCCTGGGCGAGCGCGGTCAGCAGCCGGGCCACGAGGAGCTGCCCGTAGGAGGTGGCCGACGCCGCGGCCGCGCTGGACACGACGAGCGCGGCCAGCAGCCCGGTGAGCACATGGCGCCGGGGCACGGCCCGGGTGACATGGGCGAGCGGCAGCGAGGCCACGGCCACCGTGATGCCGTAACCGGTGATCAGCAGGCCGGCCGCCGGCAGCGACACCCGCAGACCGGCGGAGATCACCTCCAGGAGGCCGACCGGCAGGTTTTCGGCGGTGTTGAAGGTGAAGGCGGCCAGCATCAGGGCGCCGAGCAGCGCCGGCCCGTGCCACCGGGCCGGTCGCCGCGCACGCGGGCGGTCGCCGCCCGCCCTCGCCCGTCGCGCCTGCTCCACGGCACCGTCCATGGAACCAGCTCACCGGGCTCACCGGCCCCGCCGCAACCGAATTCCGCTGCTCAGGAGGTTCCGATGTGCCGGGCGATGCGGACGGCCGCGAACTCCGTGCCCGCCACGAACCGCATCATCGGCCCGAACATCGGCGCCGCGAGCGAGCCCGTGAAGTACAGCCCCGGCACCGACGACTCGAACGTCCCCCGCAGCGCGGGAGCCCTCGAACCCGGCACGCACGCCACGTCGCGACGCACCGTGGAGGACAGGAAGGGCAGCGCGTCGAGGTCCAGCCGGTAACCGGTGGCCGCCAGCACGTGGTCGACGGTGAGGGACTCGCGCTCGCCCCCGGGACCGGCGACATCCAGGCGCACCACCGGCCCGGAGAGCACGGCACCGGTGATCCGCCGCGAGGTGTGCACCGGAACGGCACCCTCCACCCGCTCCCGCAGCCACCAGCCGCCCGAGGGGCCGAGCGCCCGCCGGAACAGCAGCAGCCGCGCGGGCGCCGGAAACCACCGCACACCGCCCGGTGCCGCGCAGACCCCGGCCAGGATCCAGCCGGTGCCCAGCGGCGAGGCCGGCTTGGTCAGCCGCTGGATCCAGGGCCGGGCCAGGTCCGGGGTCATGCCCCACAGCACCTTCCGCTCGCGCACCAGAACCTGCGCCTCGGCGCCCGCCTCGTGCAGCAGCGCGGCACTCTCCAGTGCGGACTGGCCACCGCCGACGACCGCCACCCGCCGGCCCGCGTACGCGGACAGATCGGTGTGGTGGCTGGTGTGCGACACCGGCGCCCGGGGGCCGGGACCCTCGGGTGCGAGGTGCCGCAACTCGTCCGGCACATGGGCGAGTCCGTTCAGACCGGTCGCCACCACGACGGCCGAGGCCGTCATCTCCTGCCCGTCGTCGGCCCGGACCACGAAGCCGGCTCCGGAGCCGGGCCGCTCGACCGCCGTCACCCGGGCCGGCTCCACCTCACCGACGTACCGCTTCTGGAACCACTGTCCGTACCGTACGAAGACGTCGCACGGGATCGGGGTCAGCTCGGTCAGCTCCGGCTCGCCGTGCTCACGCCGGAAGTCCGCCAGCCGGCCGCCCGGCTCCGGCGCCGACAGATCGGTGGCGGCCGGCGTCGATTTCAGGAACATCCCGGTGGCCATGGCATGCCGCCAACTGCCCATCACGTCACCGAAGACGCGGACCGGCGCCCCCGCCGCCCGTAAGTGGGCGGCCACCGACAGTCCGTACGGTCCGGCTCCGATCACGACGACCGGTGGCCGTCCGCGCCCGGCGAACGCCTGCTCCTGGGCAGGGTGCTGCCCCGGAAGCGACTGCGTCATGGATCCCTCCGCTGGTCTGCTCGCCGCCCTCCCCTGGGCGACGCGACACTGCGGGATGGCACGCCCGGCGTGACTCGGCCGTGCTCGTCCCCCCTCCGCGGGTGAGTCTGTCCCACGGGGTGGATCCCGGAAACGATATCTACGCACGTTGGCCAAAACTTGGTCGAATCATACGACAAGTGGACCCAGCCATGTCATTGACGTGCGGCGGAGGGCTGCCGATGATCACTGATCCGACAGGACCGGTCGGCAACGGCGGTCACCGAGCTTCGCCCGGGGCGGTCATCACCTTCCTCTGTCACGGGCTCTTCCGATACGGCCCGCGGCACATCACTGCCCGGATCGCGACGGCCTTGACCCTGGCCGAACCCGCGGTGGCAGCCGTCCTGGGCGAGTGCCTGTGGGCCGTCTCCTGGTGCTGACCTGATCCATGGTCAAGTAACCGACCGGATGACGTCGTTCGTGCTGTTCTCCGGTCTAGTCCTTTGCGGCTCACGGCTCGGACCGAACCGTCCGGTCGGCGCCGTCCCGCCCCGAGGGTCGTCGAAAAGACGGCGCGGAGCAGCCACTTCGGTGTTTCTCGGGGGCGGTGCGGCACCTTGCGGCTGTCGGTCGAAAGCAGAGTGACGGGTGGTCTGTTGACAGACCGCTTGTGCTGTTTTCTACTGGCGGTGTGTCAGGTGTGAGGATCAGGGAGACGCGTGTGGACATCGGGCTGCTGGGTGCACTGAACGTGCGGGAGAACGGGGTCTCCATCGCCCCGACCGCGCCGAAGCCCCGCCAGGTGCTGGCCCTGCTGGCGCTGCGCGCCGGCCGGGTGGTGCCCGTCTCCACCCTCATCGAGGAACTCTGGGCGGGCGCCCCGCCGCGCAGCGCCCGCACCACCCTGCAGACCTATGTGCTCCAGCTCAGGGAACTCATCGCGACGGCACTGCGCCAGGGCCCCGGTCCCGATGCCGTGGACGCGCCCTCCGCGAAGGACGTCCTCACCACCCTGCCGGGCGGCTACCTGCTCGCCACCGGAGGCGGCCACAGCGACATCCAGGAGTTCGAGCGGCTCCGCGAACTGGGCTGCCGGGCCATGGACGACGAGAACTTCGCGGACGCCTCCCGTGCCCTGCGCCAGGCGCTGGACCTGTGGACCGGGCCGCCCTTCGCCGACGTGCACGCCGGAGCCCATCTGGCCATGGAGGCGCGACGGCTGGAGGAGAGCCGGCTGTGCGCCCTGGACCAGCGCATCGAGGCCGACCTGCGGCTCGGCCGGCACCGCGAACTGCTCGCCGAACTCACCGTCCTGACCAGCCGCTACCGCACCCACGAGAACCTGCACGCCCAGTTCATGCTCGCCCTCTACCGCTCGGGCCGCCGTGGCGAGGCGCTCCACGTCTACCAGCAGCTGCGCACCCTCCTTGTCAGGGACCTCGGCCTGGAACCGTCGGCACGACTGCGCCGGCTCCAGCAGTCCATCCTCACGGCCACCGCCGAGAACCCCGGCGCGCCGGCGCACCACGACGACCTGGCCGTACCGGCCCCGGGCGGCGGACTGGCGCGGGTGCCCTGAGCGGACCTGCTCGGATGGGGCGTCACTCCGATCGGCTACGACCTGCTCTGGCGCGTCGCGGACGGTGACCCGGACGGCTGGCCGGTGGCCCTTGCCGGATACCGTGACGGTGCGGCGTACGAATTTCCCTTCGGGATGGCAGCGGTGACACCCTGCGGGTGACGGCGACGCCGGACGTGGAGCTCGGCACTCCTGTCCAGGCGTAGGTGCGCATCCAGTCACCGCAGGGACGCTTCCTGAGCCGACGGGACGCGGATGCGACCGGCGAGCACGTGGACGGACTTCTCGTGCTCGATATCCGGTTGCCCGAGGAGATGAACGACACCGGCCTGACATGGCAGGAGATCGTGAACGCCATGAACCGGGAAGAGGAGTGGACCCTCGACGTGGTCGGCGACCGCCCGCTGACCGGGACGACCCACCTGAGCCCGGACGCGGTGAGCGTCCGGGCTCTGTCCAAGGTGGTGAGGGGAGCGGCGGGCCGGTGACCGACGAGGTCAGGACGGCACCGGCGCGCACAGCACGGCGGCGGGCCCCGGCGTGCTGCCCACCCGGGTCGTGAAGGCGACTCCGGCGATGTACTCGCCGGCGGCGCACTGACCCTTGTAGGCGCCGGAGGCGAAGTCGTCGCCCGCCCCGTCGGCCGGGCGGTTGTCGGACCGGTCGAACCACACCGTGCGGCCGCTCGCGCTCAACGCGGCGCGCGCGGGCGCGCACAGCAGCGCCGACACCCGCTCACCGCGACGGCTGTAGCCGATCCCGAACTGCCCGGCGGGGCACTGGAGTTTGGTGTATCCGGAGGCCCAGTCGCCGCCCGCCGGGACGTACCGCTCGTCCGTGACGACCGTCTGGGAGTTGCCCGTGGCCCGCAGATCACCCGTTGTCGCGTCGGTGCACAGGCCGCGTCCGCCGGAGTGCGCGAGGCCGATCAGCCGCAGCCCGTCGGGGCAGACCGCCTTGTAGGCGCCCGAGTCCCAGTCGCCGCCCGCCCGTACGCGCAGGGACTCGACCGCGTCGCCGTGGTCCGTGGCCAGCATCCGCCAGGTCGTCCCCGGCGCGATGTAGCCGGTGCGGCCGGGGGAGTTCACCAGGTGGTCCCAGGCCGTGGCCCGCCAGTCGCCGCTGTCGAGGAGGCCGTACCGGTGCCCGGCGGAGTCGTAGCGCAGCAGCGCCCAGTCGTCGTGGCCCTCCCAGCCGACCAGCGGCCAGTAGGCGAAGTCGGTGTCGTGGTCGGCGAAGTAGTCGGTGATGTTGCCGAACCAGGTGCGGGCGGCCGTCCCCGTCTCGCCGGCGCCGATGCCGAACTCGCTGATCCACACGGGCGCCGTGTAGTGCTTGCCCTCGGTGGTGACGAAGAAGGCCTGGTCGGCGAGGACCTGGTACAGCTCGTCGCGGGTCAGGTCCTGGTAGCGGGGGTCGCTGGTCTCGCCGATGCCGGTGGCGCCGCTGTGGTGGGGGCCCGTGTAGCCGTAGAAGTGGGCGGAGTACACCAGCTTGTGGGCGTCCACCAGGGTGTGGGAGAGGGTGCGGACGGGGGCGAGGGTGGGGCGGTCGTGCGGGAGGCCGTCCACCGGCAGCCCGGTCCAGTTGATGCCCTCGATGACGATGAGCAGGTCCGGGTCGGCCTCGGTGAGGATGCGGTCGGCGGCGAGCTGGGCGGCCGCGTACCAGTCGTGGTCGTCGCCCAGGCCCCAGTTGGGGTCGTTCAGGACGTCACGGCGTACCTCGTTGTAGAGGTCGGCGCCCACGACACGGGAGTTCGCCGCGTAACGCCGGGCCATGAAGACCCAGTCGTCTGCCCACTGCTGGGTCGACTGGCTGCTGTTCCACCGCTCGTTGCCGTCGATGCCGCAGCACCAACGGGAGGTGTTGGTGTGGTTGTTGAGGATGACGGCGAAGCCCGCGCCGGTCAGGGCGGCCACGACGGCGTCGTAGACCTCCAGCGGAGTCTCTCCGCGCAGCTGCGGATTCGCGGTGACCGCGGCGTCCGGTACCGGGGCCGTCGTATGGATCATCTCGTTCGAGAACGGCAGCCGGATGCTGTTGATGCCGAGCGCCTGGAAGTCCGACATCAGCTGGGGGAGGGAGGCACGGTCCAGACCCAGGGGGATGCCGTAGGAGTCCTGGCCGGCGTGGTGGTTGGCGGGGTCGGTGATGCTGCCGCTTCCGTTCCAGGAGCCCTGGGCGCCGTCCCAGTTGGCGGCCTTGAGGCGGAAGCGGTTCCCGGCGGCGTCGACGATGTAGCGGCCCCGGGTGGACAGGGGCGGCTGCCAGGTGCCGGTGGCGGACGCGGCCGGTGCAGGGGCGTCGGACCGTGGTGCGGCGGTCGCCGGGGTGGTGCCGGACAGGGCGAGAGCCATGAGCATTGCTGTCAGGTACGTGACAAGCTTGACGAACTTCGTGATCGACATCAGCCGTCCTCGGAGTGGATGCCGCGTGGGGGCGCCGCAATTTATCAGGGCGCGCGTCAACGGAGAAGCGGCTCCTCGGCCCCACAGGCCTCGGCCGTCCAGCCCTCCAGACCACGTTCGGGGCGCAGCAGCCGGCGGATGGCGGCGGCCGAGGCCCGGTGCCAGTCGTGGCTGCGGCGGAGCATCGCGTGATCCGCGCCCCTGAGCAGCACCATTCCGGCCTGCGCACCGGCCGCACGGGCCTGCCGTACGTACACGGCCGACTCGGCGGGCTTGGTGACCCGGTCACGGTCGCCGTGCAGGACGAGGATCCGGGTCCCGGTGAGATCGTCCACGGGGTCGCCGGGCGGGCACCAGGGCGCCAGCGCGAGCACACCGCGTACCGAGGGGTCGGCCGCCGCGCGCAGCGCCGCCCGGCCGCCCATCGAGTGGCCGACCAGCACCACGGACACGTCCCCGGCCCGGCCGCGCAGCTCGTCGAGGGCGCGCAGGGTGTCCTGGAGCGGGTCGGCGCCGTCGTTCCAGCCGCGGTACCGGTAGCGCACCTGGCCGACCAGGACGTCGCGGGGCGAGGAGACGGACGCGGCGGAGCTCAGAAAGGGACGCATGCGCAGGGCCGCCGGCTGCCAGGGGCGCGCCGGCCGGCGCCCGTTCTCCTGCCCGCCGTGCAGGACCAGCACTGCCGCCCGCGTCCGGTCCCGCGGTGCGCGACGCACCACCAGGGCGCTCCCGCCCGCCTCGACGACCCGTCCGTCGGCCACCGCGCCCACCTCTGCTTCCTCCGGCCTGGAGCGTGCTGCCGCCATCAAACACCGCCGGGGGAAGCCGCAGCCACCGAGGGGGCTGAGCGGCCCGTGCCATCTCCGTGAACATCAGTACCACGAACATCAGTTAGGCTCCACGGGCGCACAGGGGACGCACAGCGGGGGTGGGGGCATGACCGAAGTTTTCAGTGAGCCTGAGAAGGAAGGCAGACCGGTCGTTCAGGCGATCGCGGCGGTGGCCGTGTTCCTGGGCGTGGTGGGCGTGTTGTGGGCTCAGAAGGCGTTCGTCCACCCGCAGGACGCGAGCAGTGAACCGGCGGCCTGCTCGAAGTCGACCGAGCGGCTGCCGGCCCGTTACGTCTCGGGCGCACGGCTGTGCAAGGCGCTGAACCGCCCCGACCTTCCGGCCCTGCTGGGGACACCGCGGGAACAGGCCGAGACCGCCGGCGGCAGCGGGGACTGGATCACGCTCGCCGGCGGCACGAAGATCCCCTCGCCCGACGCCACGGTGACCCTGAAGACGTACTCCGTGAAGCTGTCGGCGTCCTACGACGACCTGTCCGTCGCCGAGGTGGGCCACCTGATGGGCGACGCACGCAAGACGACCGTCCTCGGTCACCCGGCCGTTCTCTACTCCAGCCCGACCATCTCCATCGGCTTCAACCTCGGCGGCGGGAAGGCGACCACGGGGCCCGGCGGCACGGCGCGCTGCCTCCTGGTGTCGAAGCACGCGAAGGACGACGGCGGGGGGACGTTCGAGGTCGCGATCTGGCGGCAGGACGACGTACTGCCCGACGACACGGCTCTCGAACGGGTCGCCGAGCAGGTGTTGCAGACGGTCCCGGGTTGGACCGGGAACTGACCCGACGGTCCCGCCACGGAACGGGCCTGCCGCCGCGGCGCCCGTGTTCCTGGGTGCCGCGGCGGCAGGCCACGGGTTGCTCCGGGTCAGTTCCTCACGGTACGACGATCGTCGTCGACTCGGGAGCGTCCGCGGCGGGCAGCGACGGCAGCGCGGGCACGGCGCCGAGGAGGCCCGTGACCGCGTCGAGAATGGACCCGAGCAGCCCGGTGACGGCGCCCAGCACCCCGCCGAGGTCGAGCGAGGTCAGCGAGCTGAGCAGGCTGTTGACGGCGGCCTGGATCGCGCTCAGCAGGTCCGAGACGGGGTCGGCCGCCCGCGCCGAGCGGTCGGTGCCGCCGGCGTCCAGTTGCCTCAGCCGCTTCTGCAGGGCGTCGCTCCACTCCCGTACTTCCTTGGCGTAGGCGGCGGCCCGAGCGGGGTCGAGGGCGGTGCCGTCCGCCGTGGTGAGGCCGGGCAGCGTGTCCAGGAGAGGGGTCAGGGCGTGGTGGTACCGCGTCGTGTCCATCGCTTGGATGCGGTCCAGCAGCGCGGCGACATCGGCACCGGGAGGCAGAGCCGTCTGTGCGACACCGGTTCCCGAGGCTTCTCGGCCGGCGTCGGCGGCGGCAGCGGTGGCGGCGGCCGGGCCGAAGACCAGGGCGGCACAGACCAGGGGGGAGACAAGGAGGCCGCGGGAGACTAGGGCGCGCATGGGGTTCCTTTCGAGACTGCTGTCCTTGCGCCCACCGTGGAAAACCGTGCGGGGCACCGCAACCGGTGCCCCTGGCCCCGACCTGCCCGCCATACCGCCGAGTCCTCCCTGACCAGGTACTTTGTCCTGCCCCGAGGCTCCTTCCGGGTGTCGGTGGAAGGTACGCCCGTCCGGGTGCGTACGGCCGTCGCCGAGAGCCGTGCATGCGAAGAGCCCCGCCCCCGACGGATCGGGGGCGGGGCTCTTCGGGCGGAGCGCCGGGCAGGCCTTGCACCTGCATCTCCCCACAGGAAGCGGGGCGTCTTTCCTTGGACCACCAACGCATCGCGCGTTACCCGGATGTGGAGTGCCGCGCGCGTGATCGACCATAGCGTGGCCACAGGGCGGACACCAAATCGCGGGCGGGCGCGCTATGCCTCCGGGACGCGCGCCAGGTCGTGCAGCCAGGCCTTCGCCGAACTGTCCGACGGGGCGCGCCAGTCGCCCCGGGGAGACAGGGAGCCGCCCGCCGAAACCTTCGGGCCGTTCGGCATGGCCGAGCGCTTGAACTGGGCGAAGGCGAAGAAGCGCCGGCAGAAGTAGTCGAGCCAGTGCCGGATCTCTGCCAGGTCGTACGCCTTGCGGTCGGACTCGGGGAAGCCGGGCGGCCAGGCGCCCGCCTCCCGGTCGTGCCAGGCGTGCCAGGCCAGGAAGGCGATCTTCGACGGCCGGAACCCGTGCCGCAGCACCTGGTAGAGGGTGAAGTCGTGCAGTGCGTACGGGCCGATCTTGGACTCGGTGGACTGCAGCTCCTCGCCCGGCACCAGTTCGGGGCTGATCTCCGTGTCGAGGATCGCGGCGAGCGTCTTAGCGGTCTCCGGGTCGAACTGCTCGCTGCTGATGACCCAGCGGATCAGATGCTGGATCAGCGTCTTCGGCACACCGGAGTTGACGTTGTAGTGGCTCATCTGGTCGCCGACGCCGTACGTGCACCAGCCGAGCGCCAGCTCGGAGAGGTCACCGGTGCCCAGCACGATGCCGCCGCGCTGGTTGGCGAGCCGGAAGAGGTAGTCGGTGCGCAGCCCGGCCTGCACGTTCTCGAAGGTGATGTCGTACACCGGCTCGTCGGCCGCGAACGGGTGGCCCATCTCCTTCAGCATGAGCCGTGCGGTCGGCGTGATGTCCAGCTCGGCCGCGGTCACGCCGAGCGAGTTCATCAGCCGGTGGGCGTTGCCCTTGGTGTGCTCGCCGGTGGCGAACCCCGGCAGGGTGAAGGCCAGGATGTCGCTGCGCGGGCGGCCCGCGCGGTCCATCGCCCGGGCGGCGACGATCAGCGCGTGCGTGGAGTCCAGGCCGCCGGACACCCCGATGACCACCTTCGGGCCGCCGATCGCCGCCAGCCGCTGCTGGAGCGCCGCGACCTGGATGTTGTACGCCTCGTAGCAGTCCAGGGCGAGCCGCTCGGGGTCGGCGGGCACGAAGGGGAAGCGTTCGACCCGGCGGCGCAGGCCCAGGTCGGCGGTGGGCGGGTCGAGCCGGAAGGGGACGGTCCGGAAGCCGCCGGTGCGTGCCGCGTGGGTACGCCGGTTGTCGTCGAACGAGCCCATCCGGGCCCGCTCCTGGCGCAGCAGGTCCAGGTCCACGTCGGCCACCGCGTACTGGTCGTCGAGCGGGAACCGGTCCGTCTCGGCGAGCAGCGCGCCGTTCTCGTAGATCATGGTCTGGCCGTCCCAGGACAGGTCCGTCGAGGACTCACCCAGTCCGGCCGCCGCGTAGACGTACGCGGCCAGGCAGCGCTGCGACGCCGAGCGGCACAGCAGTTTGCGGTCCTCCGCGCGGCCGACCGTGATCGGGCTGCCCGAGAGGTTCACCAGCACGGTCGCGCCGGCCAGTGCGGCCTCCGCGCTCGGCGGCACCGGCACCCACATGTCCTCGCAGATCTCGGCGTGCAGCACCAGACCGGGGACGTCCTCCGCGTCGAACAGCAGGTCCACCCCGAACGGCACGCTCTCGCCGCCGATCCGGATGGTGCCGCCCCGCTCGTCGTCGCCCGAGGCGATCTGCCGGCGCTCGTAGAACTCCCGGTAGTTCGGCGGATACGACTTCGGTGCCACACCGAGGATCCGGCCCCGGTGCACGAACACCGCGCAGTTGTAGATCCGGTTGCGATGGCGCAGCGGGGCGCCGACGACGAGGACCGGCAGCAGCCCGGCCGAACCGGCCGCCACGGTCGCGAGGGCCTCCTCGACCTGGTCGAGCACCACGTCCTGGAGGAGCAGGTCCTCGATCGAGTAACCGGTCAGGCCCAGCTCCGGGAAGACGGCCACGGCGACCCCGTCCTTGGCGCAGCGGCGCGCCTGGCGCAGGACCGCCTCGGCGTTGGCGCGCGGGTCGGCGATGACGGTGTGGCCGGTGCACGCGGCGACACGCGCGAAGCCATGCTCATAGATCGACCAGAAGTTCAACGGGGCTTCCTCGGGAGAGACGGACACGGTGCGGATGCCGGACGGAGAGCGTCGCCGTACACGGGCACCCTCTCCTTCGACGGTCCGGCGAACCTCCTGCTCCAAGAAGCATAGATCGGCGGCGATCCATGCTGACCAGGGGATTCCGGGCGAGCCGCGGGGCCGCCGACCGGGCGGGAGGAGTCACAGGGGCGTGGTGTCCAGCAGATCCGTGGCCATCCGGCGGGCCGGCCCATCGGTCTCGGCCGCGACCCGGTGGAACGTGGTCTCCGCCCGGGGGGCCGGCCAGTCGGCGGGCAGATGCCGGACGGGCAGCCGGGGGTCGGTGCGGATGACGCCCAGCCACTCGCTGACCAGGCGCAGCCGGGTGACGACCGGGTCGTCACCGGGGCCGGCGCGCCATGCCTCCCAGCGGGTGTGGAAGTCCTCGTAACGGGCGGCGATCGACCCCAGGTCCCAGGTGTCGCGGATCATGACGTCGATGTCCGTCGCCTCGTCGGCCAGCGCGTGGAAGATCTTGACGTGCGCGGAGAGTCCCAGTTCGGCGACGACGGCGGAGACGTCCACCCGGCCGGGCGCGATCCACAGCCCGCTGTAGAGCGGCCCGAACCCCGACCAGCCGAGCTGCGAGCGCAGATCGTGCCGCTGGCGCTGCCAGGACTCCGGCAGCGAGAAGCCGAGCAGGGTCCAGGAGCCGTCCCAGTCGTCGTTGACCGCGCCCGTCTGCCAGATGCGCCGCCGGCCGTCGTGCAGGATCTGCGTGGCGAGCGGCGTCAGACCGAAGTACGTCTTGCGCCCCTGCCGTTGCCGTCGCAGCAGGTTCCTGTTGACCATGCGGGTGAGCGTGGAGCGCACGGCCTGTTCGCCGACGTCCGCCCGGCCCAGGACCGTGATGATGCTGCCCGAGTAGACGCCCAGCGGGCCCTGGTCCAGCACGTGGTTGCCGAAGAAGGCGAGCAGCAGCGACTGCGGACGGGGCTGCGGGGAGTCCAGGGGCTCTGGCACGGTCTCGTCGTTCACGTGCGCAAGATTACGGCCCCCGGGCGGGCGTACGACGGGCCGCGCGAACTCGCTTCCGGTACTGGTCACGGGGGTGGGCGGTCGAGCCGCGGCCGTACCGCGGGACCGTGCCGTTCCCGCTGCCGGGCATGCGGTGGGCCTCCGCCGCGCTGTGCGGTTCTTCGCGGCCGGGGCGAGGCCCTCGGCCCGCGAGCAGGCGGCGTCCCCCGCGTCGACACCCCTGTCGGTCTTCCCGCGTGGGCCTGCCTCCGCCCCGGCCGCGCGCACGCGCCGCCGGGGCCGAGGTCCGGTCCGCTATGCGGCGGTGCCGCCGTTGTAGTCGCTGTTGAACGTGGTCTCGATGGTCGTGGCCACCGACTGCGCCACCCCCGTGCCCGTGAGGATGATGCCCAGCTCCCGGTTGTTCGACAGGGAGTTGCTGCTGATGTTCATGGAGCCGGCCTCCACCTCCTGGGTGGACAGGCCGTAGTCGGCGACCATGGCCTTGGCGTGGATGTAGAAGCCGTCGGGGTCGGAGTAGCCGACGACCGTGCCGCCGGCGTCCTCGATGTCGGAGACCTCGCCGGCGTAGTCGCCGGGTGTCTCCAGGACCACCCGCACCTTCACGCCCGCCTCGGCCCGGGCGACGATCGCGTTGACCACCGTGCTGTCGCTGAACTCCAGTTCCTCGACGTCGAGCGTCTTGGTGGCGGCGTTGATCACGGACAGCAGCCGGCTGCGGGAGTCGGTGGGGGACCAGAGCAGGTGGTCGCCGTCGGTGGGGGTGACCGAGGTGCCGGCGTAGTCGGCGGCGAACACCTTCTCGATCGCGGCGACATCGCGGGTGTCGTCGGTGAACACCCCGTAGTCCCGGCCGGTCGAGTAGTACTGCGAGGTCAGGTTGCCGGTGAGGACCAGCGACTTGGCGGCGTCCACCGTGATGGTCTTCTGGTGCGTGTAGACGAAGCTGGACGGCGACCACACCACACCCACGCCCGCCTTGGTCAGGGCGCTGTACGCGGAACTGTTGGCGCTCTGGTGCGCCCGGTCCAGGACCACCCGCACGGTGACGCCCTTGTTCTTGAGGGCTATGAGGTCGTTGACGGCCGTGGTGTCCTCCAGCTCGTACATCGTCATGTCGAGCGAACTGGTGGCCGAGTTGATGAAGTCGTAGATCGTGGGCTCGCTGCTGCTGAGCGAGAAGGCGAACGCGGTGTAGCTCGCGGCGTTCGCGGGGACCGCGGCGGCGACCACGGCCGCGCTGGCCGCCAGGGCGACACCCGCGCGACCGAGAAGCTTCGACAGCATGCGTGACTCCTAGTCGAGTTGACGCTCACGTGGGGGGTGGGTGAGCGTGGGCATGACACCACGCGCGTAGACTGCCGAGGAAGAGAAGCTCGGTGAACTCGCCGTTACCTGTGGGCCGTAGGGGCCGACAAAGCGGACTCCGTGCAGGTCGGGGCCGGTTCATGGGCGTCCCGCGAGAACGCAAAATCTTCGTAGCAGAGCCTGGTCGGCGGAGTGCGGTCGTTGGGAGCGCCCGACGTGGACGACGTTCTCGCAGGCGACGGCGAACCCGACCGTCGGGCGAGTCGCGACCGGGACACCTGGAGAACTCCTCGAGTTTGCGAACCATTAGGAGCCCGACCTTTCCGCTGGGCGGGACGGTCTTCCCTTATCGCGGAACTCGGAGCAGTATTTCTACCAACTCCCTGCAAGGCCAGCCCAGTTGTGGCCCACTCCGTGGCGGACACAGGAAGGGCCAGCCGCACCGCTCACTGAAGAGAAGGGTGGAGAACCATGCGCGTGCGCAAACGAATCTGCGCGGTGGTGATCGGGACGGTCGCGGCACTCGCGGCGACGGCGTGTGCACCGGGGTCCCCGGCGTCCTCCGGGGACCGGCCGACGACTCCCACCAAGATCGACTGGAAGAGCTTCGAGGGCAAGAAGCTCACCTACGTCTACTTCACCGACGGCGCCGCGGACGAGAAGGCGACCCGCTCCGCCATCTCCCGGTTCGAGTCCGAGACCGGCGCGAAGGTCAACCTGCAGATCGTCCCCTACGCCAACCTCGACACCTCGCTGCAGGCCCGGCTCTCCTCCGGTCAGGCACCGGAGGTGGCACGAGTCAGCGACTGGCACGCATACGCGAGCGTCGCCGTCGACTTCAAGCAGTACTTCGGCGACGGCTACCCGGGCCAGTTCACCTCCGGCGCGGCGAAGACGGCGCAGGACACGAGCGGCCACATGCTCGCGGTGCCCAGCGACCTGACCGTCAACGGGCCGTTCGTCAACGTCGACGCCTTCGAGAAGGCCGGGGTGGCGATCCCGGCCAAGTGGACCTGGGACCAGTTCGTCGCGGACGCCGAGAAGGTCGCCAAGGCCAACCACATGCCGTACGCGATCGCCATCGACAAGTCCGGCCACCGGCTGAGCACCGTCCTCAGCCAGTTCGGGACCGTGCTGGTCGGTCCCGGCAACAAGAACGGCCTCGACGGGCCGAAGGCCGAGAAGGCCCTGGCCTTCTTCACCGGCCTGGTGAAGAACAACACGATCTCCAAGGACTTCTGGCTGGGCGCCGGCGACAACTACGCGGGCGGCAACGACCAGTTCCTCGCCGGGCAGGCACCCGTCTATCTGTCAGGTCCCTGGCAGGTCGGCGCCTTCACCGAGAGCGCCGGGTTCGCCTGGGCGGCGACGCCCAACCCGTGCGAGGCGCGCTGCGGCGGCTTCCCCGGCGGCAAGTACATGGTCGCGTTCAAGAACAGCGGGGAACCCGCCCTGGCCGCCGCGTTCGTGGAGTGGATGAACACCGCCGACAACCAGCGCGCCGTCGACCGGACCGCCTACTGGCTGCCCACCCGCCGGGACCTGACCGCCTCCGGAGTGCAGTACCCCAGCCACAGCGCCGACATGAACACCTTCCTCAAGGACCTGGCCCGCACGCCGGACGACACCTTCACCTCCAACTCCAGCCCCGCGTTCACCAAGTCGGCGCAGGCGCTCATCACCGAGACGGACAAGGTCGTCGCCGGCCAGGAGGACGTCAAGAGCGCCGTCGGCAACCTGAAGACCGCCATCGACGCGGCCGCCCGGTAGGCCCGCCATGACCCGCACCACAGGCAGGCCGCTCACCTCGCGGAAGCTCGCCCCGTACCTGTTCGTCCTCCCCAACATGGCCGTCTTCGCCGTCTTCACCATCTGGCCGGCGGTCAACGGCTTCAACCTCAGCTTCTACGACAGCGGTGACGGCCTCACCTTCCGGAGCGTCGGCACTTCCAACTACGGCACCATCCTCGGCGACGGTGAGTTCTGGACGGTGGCCCGCCACACGCTGCTGTTCACCGTGGGGTTCGTGGTCGTGTCCACCGTGCTGGCCATCGCCCTGGCCCTGCTGCTGCACGCCCAGCGGCGCGGCCGCGGAGCACTGAGCGCCGCCTACCTGCTCCCGTTGATGATCTCCCCGGTCGTCGTGGGCATCGTCTGGAAAGCCGCCCTGGACCGGCAGACCGGACTGGTCGACGAGGTCGTCTCCGCCGTGGGGCTCGGCCGGCCCGGCTGGCTGGTCTCACCGGACCTCGCCATGGTGACGGTCATTCTCGTCGGCGTCTGGATCCACCTCGGCTTCTACGCCCTGATCCTGCTCTCCGGCCTCCAGGCCATCGACACCACCGTCTACGAGGCCGCCCGCATCGACGGATGCGGCGAGTGGCAGCGCATCCGGCGGATCACCCTCCCGCTGCTGCGCCCCACCGTCGCGGTGGTCGTCATCCTCTCCACCATCGCGGGCTTCCAGGCCTTCGACTACATCTTCACCCTCAGCGGCGGCGGCCCGGTCGGCGCCACCACCCTGATCGTCCAGTACATCTACAAGCACGGCTTCAGCTACCCGATCCAGTACGGCATGGCCAGCGCGGCAGCGGTGATCCTCTTCTGTGTGGTGTTCGCCGTGACCTTCCTGAACTACCTGGCCGGCCGCCGGAGCGAGGCCCTATGAGCATCCAGGCACCCCTGCGGGCCCGCACCGCCGTCGGCAGGCCGGGGCCGGCCTGGACCTCGGCGACCGGCCGCACCCCCGGCACGGCGTCCGTGGTCCGCACCGTGCTGCTCACCGCCGGCGCGCTCGCCGTCCTGGCCCCCGTGGCGTGGGCCGCGCTCTCCTCCTTCAAGACCCGGGAGGAGCTCGCCGCCGCACCGCCCACGCTGTGGCCGCACCGTCCGACCCTCGACAACTACTCCACCGGCCTGCGCGCCTTCGACTTCGCGCAGTACCTGACGAACAGCGTGATCGTGACGGCGGCCGCCACCGCACTGACCCTGACCATCAACTCCATGGCCGCCTACGCCCTGGCCAAGTACAACTTCCGGGGCCGCAACCTGCTCTTCCTCGTCACCCTGTCGACCATCATGATCCCGCTCCAGGTGATCCTGCTGCCCGTCTACCAGGTGGTCTCCTCCTTCGGGATGACGAACTCCCTGCTCGGCCTGATCATTCCGCCGGCGGCCACCCCGACCGGCGTGTTCCTGCTCCGGCAGTACATGCTGACCCTGCCCGACGAACTGATCGAGGCGGCCCGCATCGACGGCGCGGGCGAGTTCAGGATCTTCCTGCGGATCATCCTGCCGCTGAGCCGCCCCGCGCTGGCGGTGCTCGCCGTCTTCTCCGTCATCTGGCGCTGGAACGACTTCCTGTGGCCGCTGATCGTCGCCCAGGACGAGTCGAAACAGACCCTGCCGGTGGCCATCGCCCGCTTCGCGAGCCAGCAGGCCATCCCGTTCAACGAGATCCTCGCCGTGTCCGTGGTGTCGATCGTGCCCGTCGTGATCCTCTACCTGCTGCTGCAACGCCACATCATCTCCGGAATCTCCCAGGGAGCGATCAAGTGACGTCACCTCAGCCCACCGGACGCACGGTGCACTCGCTGGACCGGCGCGGCTTCGTGCGCGACTGGCTGACCGGCCCCGCCTGGAGCAGCACCTGCGACGACCTGGCGCGCGTGCTGTCCGCCACCGGCAGCCCGTGGGGCGACGACGGCCGCTGGGTGCTCACCAACGGACCTGACGTCGCACCCCTCAAGCGCCGCCTGCACGATCTGCACCCGCTGCTCACCGCACAGCCGCTGCCCGACCTCGCCGAAGGCACCGCGTTCACCTGGACCCGCTCGGCCGGCGACCCGCCCTCCTCGGCCCACTGGCAGCGGGAGCACACCGGCGGGGACGGCCTGCTCGACTGGAGCCAGTTCTGCTTCACCCCCGAATACCGGCACGCGCTCGCCGGCACCGTCCTGGAGGTGGACCAGGCCGAGTACCGCGACCTCGAAGTCGCCTGCACCGGCCCCTTCGTACTCTTCGTCGACGGCCGACCGGTGCTCTCCGGCGCCGACTTCGGATACATGGAGCCGCTGCGGCACCGCGTCCGGGTCCGGCTGCGCTCCGGCACGACGACCGTGCACCTCGCCACCTGGCAGGTCGCGTTCCGCGAGGTCCGCCATGCGGCGAGCCTGCGCGTCGACGGCCTCCCGGTCCGCGTGGTCGTGCCGACCCCGGGAGCCGACGAGTACCGTTCCCGCGCCGCCGAGCAACTGCTGGAGTCGCTCGCGGTCGGCCCGTGGGCCTGCGCCGACGGCCGGACCTGGATCTCCGGGCCGGCCGGCGGCCGCCTGCTGGTGTCGGTGGACGGCCGCCCCGCCGAACCGGTCGTCCTGCCGGAGAAGGGCGCCGCCCCGGTCGCACTGGCCGGCCGCGCACCGGAGACCGAGAACGCCGCGTCCATGCTGGACACCGGCGAGAACGTGCTGCGCATCACCGCCGACGACCCCCTGGCCCCGGTGTCCCGGGTGGCCCGGGTCGCCACCCTGCCCCCGCAGCGCCGCGCGGAACCGGCCGGCGATCCCGCCGTATGGCGTGCCGAACTGCTGCGGCACGTCGCCCGGGCCACCCCCGGCGCGGCCCGGGCCCTGGCCCGGCACGCCCTCGACCCCGAGGCGCCGCTCGACGGGGCCGACCTGGACGGGCCGCTGGCGATGCTCGCCGGCCGTGCCGACTGCGCGGACTTCGAAGCCGTCAGCCTCGTCCACCTCTGGCACCGCATCCCCGGCACCGGCTGGCAGCCGGGCCGGCGGGAGGCGGTGCGCCGCGCGCTGACCGGGTTCAAGTACTGGATCGACCAGCCCGGCCTGGACGCGATGTGCTACTTCACCGAGAACCACCAGTTCGTGTGGCACACCGCCGAACTCCTGGCCGGCGAACTCTTCCCCGACGAGGAGTTCACCAACACCGGCTGGACCGGACACCGCCACGCCGAGCACGCGGGGCCCCTCGCCGAGGAGTGGATGCGGCGCAAACTCACCGGCGGATTCAGCGAGTTCGACTCTAACGCCTACCTCGCCATCGACACCCTCGCCCTGGTGTCCCTGGTGGAGTTCGCCGCCTCGGACGGACTGCGCCGGCTCGCCGAGGCGCTCCTCGACAAGGTGCTGCTCACCCTCGCCTGCAACTCCTGGCGCGGAGTGCACGGCGCCGCCCACGGCCGCTCCTACACCCCCACCCTGCGCTCCTCCCGCTTCGAGGAGACCGCGCCCGTCATGTGGCTGCTGTGGGGCGTCGGCTCCCTGAACGGCGCCGTCCTCCCCGCCACCGCCGTGGCGACCGCCGAGCACTACCGGGTTCCGCCCGTGATCCCCGCGATCGCGGCCGAGCCCCCGCAGGAGTGGGACGGCCGCCAGGTCTACCGGGGCGGCTACCGGTTCCACCACGATCTGCTGAGCCGCCCGTACGACTCCGACCTGCGCATCTGGCGCACCCCCGACGCCATGCTCTCCAGCGTCCAGGACTACCGGGCGGGCCTGCCGGGACTTCAGGAGCACATCTGGGGCGCGACCCTCGGCGCCGAGGTCCAGGTGTTCGCCACCCACCCGGCCGCCGACACCATCAGCTCCTCGGCCCGCCCGAACGCCTGGGCCGGCCAGCGCATCCTGCCGCGCGCCCGCCAGCACCGCGACACCGTCCTCGTACTGCACCGCCTCCCCGACCACACCACGACCACCCATCTGTGGTTCCCGGCCGAACTGTGCGACGAATGGCGGGAGTACGGCTGCTGGCTCGCCGGCCGGGTCGGGGACGGGTACGTCGCGGTGGCCGCGGCGGGCGGCTTCCGGCCGGACACCACCGGCGACGAGGCCCGGCAGGCATGGACACCCGTCGGTGACGGCCGCGCCTACGTGGCGACCGTGGGCCGGCGTACGGCGGACGGCTCCTTCGCCGAGTTCACCGACTCCCTCGCCACCCCCGACTTCGGCCGCGACCGGCACGGCGACCCCCAGGTGGCGTGGACCGCGCGGGACGGGCGCCGGCTGCACCTCGCCTGGAGCGCCGCGTTCACCGTCGACGGCGCGCTGCCCGACCCGGAACCGACTCCGCCGCACCTCGACAATCCGGCCTGTCGGCAGGCGTTCGGCGCGCACGAACTCCGGGCGAGCTGGCGGAGCGCCGAGCTGGTGCTCGATCTCGGCACGGGCCGGCGTCTGACGCCGCCCAGCGGCATCCCGCAGGCGCGGCCGGAGGGGGACTCCCGTGGGCGGTGAGGACCTGACCTCCAGCCGGTTCGCCGCCTCGCCCCGGCCGCCGCTGGACCGGGCACGACTCGGCACCGTCCGCGTCGCCGGAGCGGCGGGGGAGAGCTACCCGCCGTTCCCCGCTCCTCGCACCTCGCCGACCCCGTCACCGCCGACGCGGTCGCGGCGCCCCTGACCAGGCAGCTCACCGCGCTGACACCCGACCCCCGCCGCCCGCGGCCGGGCGGGCGGCGGGAGCCGGTCAGGAATGGAGAAGCGCTAGTGTTCCACCCCGGCTAGCGTGGCGGCCGTCGACGGAGGCCCCGCGCAGCGGATGGAGACGGGTTTGAGCATGGCCAGAAAGACCGAGACGCAGGCGTCCGCGCCGCACGTGGCGGACAGCCACGACCTGATCCGTGTGCACGGCGCGCGCGAGAACAACCTCAAGGACGTCAGCATCGAGATCCCGAAGCGCCGGCTCACGGTCTTCACCGGAGTCTCCGGCTCCGGCAAGAGCTCGCTGGTGTTCGACACCATCGCCGCCGAGTCGCAGCGGCTGATCAACGAGACCTACCCCGCGTTCGTCCAGGGCTTCATGCCCAACCTGGCCCGCCCCGAGGTCGACGTCCTCGACGGACTGACCACCGCGATCATCGTCGACCAGCAGCGGATGGGCGGCGACCCCCGCTCCACCGTCGGTACCGCCACGGACGCCAACGCGCTGCTGCGGATCCTCTTCAGCCGGCTCGGCACGCCGCACATCGGCTCGCCCAAGGCGTTCTCCTTCAACATCGCCTCCATCAGCGGGGCGGGCGCCGTGACCATCGAACGCGCCGGACAGCAGGTCAAGGAGCGCCGCAGCTTCAGCATCACCGGCGGCATGTGCCCGCGCTGCGAGGGCCGCGGCGCCGTCACCGACCTCGACCTCGGCCAGCTCTACGACGAGACCAAGTCGCTGAACGAGGGCGCGATCACCGTCCCCGGCTACAAGGGCGGCGGCTGGAACTCCCGCCTCTACGCCGAGTCCGGCTTCTTCGACCCGGACAAGCCGATCAGGAAGTTCACCAAGAAGGAACTGCACGACTTCCTGCACCGCGAGCCGACCCGGATGAAGATCGCCGGTATCAACATGACCTACGAAGGTCTGATCCCGCGCATCCAGAAGTCGATGCTCTCCAAGGACAAGGAGTCGATGCAGCCGCACATCCGCGAGTTCGTGGAGCGGGCGGTCACCTTCGCCACCTGCCCCGACTGCGACGGCACCCGCCTCAACGAGGGCGCCCGCTCCTCGAAGATCGCCGGGATCAGCATCGCCGACGCCTGCGCGATGCAGATCAGCGACCTGGCCGCATGGGTCGAGGGCCTCGACGAGCCGTCGGTGGCACCGCTCCTCAGGACGCTCCACGACACCCTGGAGTCGTTCGTGGAGATCGGCCTCGGCTATCTCTCGCTGGACCGGCCGGCAGGCACCCTGTCCGGCGGCGAGGCACAGCGCACCAAGATGATCCGCCACCTCGGCTCCTCGCTCACCGACGCCACCTACGTCTTCGACGAGCCCACCACCGGCCTGCACCCGCACGACATCCAGCGCATGAACGGCCTGCTGCTGCAACTGCGCGACAAGGGCAACACCGTCCTCGTCGTCGAGCACAAGCCGGAGGTCATCGCGATCGCCGACCACGTCGTGGACCTCGGCCCCGGCGCCGGTGCGGGAGGCGGCACCGTCTGCTTCGAGGGCACCGTCGAAGGCCTGCGCAAGGCCGGCACCGTCACCGGCCGCCACATCGACGACCGGGCCGGCCTCAAGGAGAGCGTCCGCAAGCCCACCGGGGCACTGGAGATCCGGGGCGCGAGCACCCACAACCTCCAGGGCGTCGACGTCGACGTCCCGCTCGGGGTCCTGACCGTCGTCACCGGCGTGGCCGGCTCCGGCAAGAGCTCCCTCGTGCACGGGTCGATCCCGGCCGGCGCCGGGGTGGTCTCCGTCGACCAAGGCGCCATCCGCGGCTCCCGGCGCAGCAACCCGGCGACGTACACCGGGCTTCTCGAACCGATCCGCAAGGCCTTCGCCAAGGAGAACGGCGTCAAGCCGGCCCTGTTCAGCCCCAACTCCGAGGGCGCCTGCCCCACCTGCAACGGCGCCGGCGTCGTCTACACCGACCTGGCGATGATGGCCGGCGTCGCCACCACCTGCGAGGACTGCGACGGGAAGCGGTTCGAGCGATCGGTGCTCGACTACGCACTCCACGGCCGCGACATCAGCGAGGTGCTGGCCCTGTCGGTGAACGAGGCCGTGGTGTTCTTCGCGGCGGACGAGGCGAACGTCCCGGCCGCCCAGCGGATCGCCCAGCGGCTCCAGGACGTCGGCCTCGGCTATCTCACCATCGGCCAGCCGCTCACCACCCTGTCCGGCGGCGAGCGCCAGCGCCTCAAGCTGGCCACGCACATGGCCGACAAGGGCGGCGTCTACGTCCTCGACGAGCCGACCGCGGGCCTGCACCTCGCCGACGTCGAGCAACTCCTCGGCCTGCTCGACCGGCTGGTCGACGCCGGCAAGTCCGTCATCGTCGTCGAGCACCACCAGGCGGTCATGGCGCACGCCGACTGGATCATCGACCTCGGCCCCGGCGCCGGCCACGACGGCGGCCGGATCGTCTTCGAGGGCACCCCCGCCGACCTGGTCGCCGCCCGCAAGACCCTCACCGCCGGGCACCTCGCGGAATACGTCGGCGCCTGACACGCACCCCCGGTCCGCCGCGGTGGGCGGGGCAACCCCCGCGCCCGGTACCCCGCCCCCCCGCCGGACGCCCGGGGGTCAGGGCGTGGGGCCCGGGGGGCGCCACCC
>NZ_JBHXSK010000089.1:0-741 GCF_042716195.1 Streptomyces sp. NPDC058683 | reverse complement strand
ACACCGCCCCCGCGGCGCGCCGCGAGTGGCCCTCCGGCCGCCCCCCCCCGCGCCGCGCCCCCCGCCCCGGTCCCGGGCCCCACGCCGCCCCCGGCGCCCCCCCCCACCGCTCCGGGACGCCGGAGAGAGTCGGCTGCGGCACCGGGGACGCGCACCCGAGAGAGGTTTGAACATTAAAACGTAAGTGGTTACAGTGCGCGCATGACCACGACGCCACGCTGGCTGAACCCCGAGGAACGACGGGCGTGGCTCGCCTACGTCCAGTTCTCCACGCACCTGGCCGACCATCTGAACCGCCAGCTCCGGCGCGATGCGGGCATGACCCACGCCGACTACACCCTGCTCGTCCACCTGTCCTCGGTCAAGGACCACAGCCTGACCATGTCCGAGCTGGCCGAACGCCTGAAGATCACCCGAAGCCGGCTCACCCACGCCGTGACCCGGCTCCAGGAGACCGGGTACGTCGACCGCCGCGAGGACCCCGGCAACCGCCGCAACCAGTTCGCCGTCCTCACCGAGGAGGGCATGCGCCTCCTGGAGCGCGCGGCACCCGGCCATGTGGAGGCGGTCCGCCGAGCCGTCTTCGACGCCCTCACCCCGGAGCAGGTGACCCAGTTCGCCGCGATCGGTGAGTCGGTCAATGCCGCGCTCCAGCGCATGGACGCCGGCGGCGACGAGCAGGAGGCGCTGCCCTGGCGTCGACGCTAGGAGACGGCGTGCGGCATGCGTGAGCCCCGGGGC
>NZ_JBHXSK010000088.1:0-30427 GCF_042716195.1 Streptomyces sp. NPDC058683 | reverse complement strand
ACGTTTGTGGTCTTTTATCTTCGCCCCCCGGGCCTCCGCGCCGGGGTGCGGCGGCGGGGGCGATTCCGGCCCCCCGGGCCCGCCGTCGTGGTGCTCGTGGGCGCCGGCACCTGGACGGCCGTCGCGTCCGACGCCCCGTCCCCGGTGCACCGGTCCGACAAGGTCATGGCCGTCGACGGGGTACAGCTGGACACCTCGTTCTTCACCACCCCCGGCACCGGCCGACGCCCCGCGGTCCTCCTGGCCCACGGCTTCGGCGGCTCCAAGGCCGACATGCGCCAGGAGGCCGAGGACCTCGCCCGCCAGGGCTACGCGGTCCTCACCTGGTCCGCCCGCGGCTTCGGCAGGTCGACCGGCAGGATCGGCCTCAACGACCCGAAGGGCGAGGTCGCCGACGTCTCCCGGCTCATCGACTGGCTGGCGAAGCAGCCCCAGGTCCGGCTCGACAAGCCCGGCGACCCCCGCGTCGGCATGGCTGGCGGCTCCTACGGCGGCGCCATCTCCCTCCTGACCGCCGGCTACGACCAGCGCGTGGACGCGATCGCCCCGTCGATCACGTACTGGAACCTCGCGGACGCCCTGTTCCCGAACGGCGTGTTCAAGAAGCTGTGGGCCGGGATCTTCTTCAACACCGGCGGCGGCTGCGCCAGGTTCGAGCCGGCCCTGTGCGCGATGTACGACCGGGTCGCCGAGTCGGGCCAGCCGGACGCGGCCGCGGTCAAGCTCCTGGCGGAGCGCTCGCCGTCGGCCGTCGGCACCCGCATCAAGGTGCCCACCCTCCTCTTCCAGGGCCAGACCGACTCCCTCTTCACACTCGCCCAGTCCGACGCCGCCGCGAAGGCGATCCGGGCCAACGGCGCCCCCGTCGACGTCGACTGGATCGCCGGCGGCCACGACGGCGGCGACCTGGAGACCAGCCGTGTCGAGGGCCGGGTCACCTCCTGGTTCGACCGCTATCTGAAGGGCGACAAGGCCACCGACACCGGCCCGGCCTTCCGGATCACCCGCACCGGAGGCGTCGACTCCACCGACGGCGCCGCCCAGCTGCGGGGCGCGACCTCGGACAGCTACCCCGGCCTGGAGAGCGACCGGAAGTCCATCGCCCTGACGGGCGGCACACAGCGCGTCGAGAACCCGGCGGGCGCCACCCCGCCCGCCGTCTCCGCGCTGCCCGGCCTCGGCGCCGGCGGCGGCCTGTCCCAGCTCTCCTCCCTCGGCGTCGGCGTCTCCCTGGACTTCCCGGGCCAGTACGCCCGCTTCGACTCGGCGCCCGTCGCCGACAACGTGCAGATCACCGGCTCACCCACGGCCACCGTCCACGTCACCTCGACGAGCGACGACGCCGTGCTCTTCGGCAAGGTGTACGACGTCGGCCCGGACGGCACCCAGCAGGTGCTGCCCGCCCAGCTGGTCACCCCGATCCGTGTCGAGGGAACGAGGTCCGGCAAGGACGTCACGATCACCCTCCCGGCGATCGACCACGAGGTGCAGAAGGGCCACCGGCTGCGCCTGGTCCTCGCCTCCACCGACCTCGGCTACGCCTCCCCGACCGCCCCGGCGACGTACACGGTCTCCCTCAAGGGCGCCCTCGGCGTGCCGACGGCACCCCAGGTGGACACGGCCGCCGCGACGCTGCCCGCCTGGGTGTGGTGGCTGCCGCCGGCCGGAGCGCTCGTCGCCCTGGCCCTGCTGGTCACCGGCCGCCGCCGCACCGCCACCCCGGCACCGGACCCCGAGCTCGCCGAAGTCCCGCTCCAGATCACGGACCTGAGCAAGCGCTACGCGGGCTCCACGGACCGGTACGCGGTCCGGGAGCTGTCCTTCCGCGTCGAGAAGGGCCAGGTCCTCGGCCTGCTCGGCCCGAACGGCGCGGGCAAGACCACCACACTCCGCATGCTGATGGGCCTGATCAAGCCGGACGGCGGCGAGATCCGGGTCTTCGGCCACGCCATCCGCCCGGGCGCCCCCGTGCTCTCCCGGGTCGGCGCCTTCGTGGAGGGCGCCGGCTTCCTGCCGCACCTCTCCGGCCGGGAGAACCTGGAGCTGTACTGGCAGGCCACCGGCCGCCCGGCGGCCGACTCCCACATCGAGGAGGCCCTGGAGATCGCGGGCCTCGGCGACGCGCTGGCCCGCGCGGTCCGCACCTACTCGCAGGGCATGCGCCAGCGTCTGGCCATCGCCCAGGCCATGCTCGGCCTGCCGGACCTGCTCATCCTCGACGAACCGACCAACGGCCTGGACCCGCCGCAGATCCGCGAGATGCGCGAGGTGATGATCCGGTACGCGGCCGCCGGCCGCACGGTGATCGTCTCCAGCCATCTCCTCGCCGAGGTCGAGCAGTCCTGCACCCACCTCGTGGTGATGGACCGCGGCCGGCTGATACAGGCGGGCCCGGTCGCGGAGATCGTCGGCTCCGGCGACACCCTGCTCGTCGGCACCGGCGTGCCCGTCGAGGAGCCGGTCGTGGAGAAGGTGGCCGCGCTGTCCGGGGTCGCCTCGGTGACCCGCACGGACGACGGACTGCTGGTCCGCATGGAGCCCGGCGGCAGCGCACCGCGGCTGGTCGCCGAACTCGTCCGGCTCGATGTGTCCGTGGCGTCGGTCGGCCCCCACCGCCGTCTCGAAGACGCCTTCCTGACCCTGATCGGAGGTTCCGCATGAGCACGCTCACCGAGGTCGCCTCCGGCTATCAGGCGGGCCGCACCCTGCCGCTGCGCGTCGAGCTGGTCCGCCAGCTGAAGCGCCGCCGCACCCTGGTGATGGGCGGGATCCTGGCCGCACTGCCGTTCGTCCTGCTGATCGCGTTCGCCATCGGCGGCCAGCCGGGCGAGCGGAACGGCCAGGTCACCCTGCTGGACACGGCCACCGCGTCCGGCGCCAACTTCGCCGCGGTCAACCTGTTCGTGTCGGCCGGGTTCCTGCTGGTCATCCCGGTCGCCCTGTTCTGCGGGGACACGGTGGCCTCGGAGGCCAGCTGGTCCTCCCTGCGCTATCTGCTCGCCGCACCCGTGCCCCGGGCCCGCCTGCTGTGGTCCAAGCTGGTCGTCGCCCTCGGCCTCAGCCTGGCCGCGATGGTCCTGCTGCCGCTGGTCGCCCTGGCCGTCGGCACCGCCGCCTACGGCTGGGGACCGCTCCAGATCCCGACCGGCGGCGCACTCGACACCGGCACGGCGGCCCAGCGCCTCGCGGTCGTGGTGGCGTACGTCTTCCTGTCCCAACTGGTCACCGCGGCGCTGGCGTTCTGGCTCTCCACCAAGACGGACGCGCCCCTCGGCGCGGTCGGCGGCGCGGTCGGCCTGACCATCGTCGGCAACGTTCTCGACCAGGTGACGGCTCTCGGCGACTGGCGTGACTTCCTGCCCGCCCACTGGCAGTACGCCTGGGCGGACGCCGTACAGCCGCATCTCGAGTGGTCCGGCATGATCCAGGGAACGGCGATTTCCATAACGTACGCCCTGGTGCTGTTCGCCCTGGCCTTCCGGGGTTTCGCCCGCAAGGACGTGGTCTCCTAAGTCACCGGACGATCTCCTTCCGGCATCGACACCCCTGGTCCGTGCCCGGTTCGAGATCCATCCGCAACGCTTCAGGGCGCACGTTCCACCCCCTCGCGCCGTCAGAGTCGGCACAGAGCCAGAGAGGCAGAAGGCCGACTCCGACAGGCACAGGGGGCACACCAGATGGAGCGCTACCGGATACGACGTACCCGAGGGGCACTGCTCGCCCTCACCACCGCGGGCGCCCTGCTGCTGACGGCCTGCGGCGCGGGCGGCAGCGGCCACTCGTCCACCGACTCGAAACAGGGCAACGGCCTTCCGGCCCCGGCTCCCAGCCGGCCGCAGCAGGAGGACTCCGCGACCGCCCCGTCCTCCGACTACCTCTCCACCTTCGCCCTGGACGTCGACACCGCGTCCTACGGCTACGCCCGCCGCACCCTCGCCGAGGGCGAGCGGCCCGCACCCTCGACCGTCCGCGCCGAGGAGTTCGTCAACAGCTTCCGGCAGGACTACCCCACCCCCGACCACAACGGCTTCACGGTCACGGTGGACGGCGCCCGCACCACCGACCCGAACTGGTCCCTGGTCCGGGTGGGCCTCGCCACTCGCCCCTCGGACGTCACCGCCGAACGCCCGCCCGCGGCCCTCACCTTCGTCATCGACGTCTCCGGCTCCATGGACGAGCCGGGCCGGCTGGACCTCGCCAAGAAGTCCCTGGACACGATGACCGACCGGCTGCGCGACGACGACTCGGTCGCGATCGTCGCCTTCAGCGAACACGCCGAGACGGTCCTGCCGATGACGCGCCTCGCCGGTCACCGCGGCGAGATCCACGACGCCGTCGACGGCCTCGCCGCCCTCTACTCCACCAACCTCGGCGAGGGCGTGGAGGCCGGCTACGCCACCGCCGTCGAAGGCCTGCGCAAGGACGCCACCAACCGTGTCGTCCTGATCTCCGACGCCCTCGCCAACGACGGCGAGACCGACCCCGACGCCATCCTGGAGCGCATCGACAGCGACCGCCGCGAGTACGGCATCACGCTGTTCGGCGTGGGCGTCGGCAGCGACTACGGCGACGCCCTGATGGAACGCCTCGCCGACAAGGGCGACGGCCACACGACGTACGTCTCCGACACCGCCACCGCGACCCGGGTCTTCTGCGACCAACTCCCGCAGAACATCGACCTGGTGGCCCGCGACGCCAAGGCCCAGGTGGCCTTCGACCCGCACACGGTCGCCGACTTCCGGCTGATCGGCTACCAGGACCGCAAGGTCGCCGACGACGACTTCCGCGACGACCGGGTGGACGGGGGAGAGGTGGGCCCCGGCCACACGGTGACCGCCCTGTACGCGGTGCGCACCAGGCCCGGCACGGACGGCCACCTGGCGACGGCCACGGTCCGCTGGCTGGACCCCGAGACCCGCGCCCCGCACGAGAACACGGGCGCGATGGAGACCGGCGCCCTGCACGGCTCGGTCTGGACGGCGTCCCCGCGCTTCCAGGTGACGGCGGTGGCGGCCTACTTCGCGGACGAGCTGGGAGGAGGGGACTACCGCATCCCCGGCAGGCCGGGCCTCGACAGCCTCCACTCCCGAGCCACGACGCTGGCACGAACGACCGAGGACAAGACCGTCTCCGACCTGGCGACAGCCATCAGGGAGGCGAGCCGCTCCGACGCGGACGACTGACACGCCCCGCCAGGCCTGCTCGCAGGAAGGGCCTGCTCGCAGGAAGGGCCTGCTCGCCGGAAGGGTCCCAGAGCCGACGGCGCCCTTCCCGGCGAGCAGGGTTGCCGTATGGGCTGTGACCCGGATCACGGCGCCGTCGGGCGGGCCGGGAATACATGCGCCGTCATGTTGTTTGATTACTTGCCAAAACAAGTATCGGCAAGGAGGCGGCATGCAGTTCGGTGTGTTCGGTATCGGTGACATCTCGCCCGACCCGACGACGGGTCACACCCAGAGCGAGGCGGAGCGGATCAGCAACATGATCAAGGTCGCCCAGCGGGCCGACGAGGTCGGCCTCGACGTCTTCGCGCTGGGCGAGCACCACAACCCACCGTTCGTGCTGTCCTCGCCGCCGGCTCTGCTTGCTCACATCGCGGCGCTGACGGAGCGGATCGTCCTGAGCACATCCGTGACCCTGATCACGACCAACGACCCGGTGAAGATCGCCGAGGACTACGCGATGGTCCAGCACCTCGCCAAGGGGCGGCTGGACCTGATGCTCGGACGCGGGAACACCGTCCCGGTCTACCCGTGGTTCGGCAAGGACATCCGCCAGGGCGTCGCACTCTCCCTGGAGAACTACAACCTGCTCCACCGGTTGTGGCGCGAGGACGTGGTCGACTGGGAAGGACAGTTCCGCACCCCGCTGCAGGGCTTCACCTCCACCCCGCGCCCGCTGGACGACGTCCCGCCGTTCGTGTGGCACGGCTCGATCCGCACCCCTGAGACCGCGGAGCAGGCGGCGTACTACGGCAACGGGTTCTTCGCCAACCACATCCTGGCCCCGAACTTCCACTTCAAGCCGCTCGTCGACCTCTACCGGCGGCGGTTCGAGCACTACGGACACGGAACCGCCGACCAGGCCATCGTCGGGCTGGGCGGCCAGGCGTTCATCGCCAAGCGCTCCCAGGACGCCGTCAACGCCTACCGGCCCTACTTCGAGAGCTACCCGATGTTCCGCGGCTCGAAGCTGGAGGACTACATGGCCGGCACGCCGCTGACGGTGGGCAGCCCGCAGGAGGTCATCGAGAAGGTGCTCACCTTCCAGGAGGGTTTCGGCGACTACCAGCGCCAGCTCTTCAACGTCGACGCGCTCGGCCTCCCGCTCGGCATGGCGCTGGAACAGGTCGAGCTGCTGGGCACCGAGGTGGTCCCGGTACTGCGCCGGGAGATGGAGGCGCGCCGCAAGCCCGGCGTCCCGGACGCACCGACGCACGCTTCGCTGGTCGAGGCGAAGTACGGTGACGCCGCCCCGCGCCGGCTGCGACCGAACCCCAACCGGGGCGACAACCTCTCGGGTGCCTCGCCCTACCAGGACAGTGACCCGGACAAGGTGGCTCACCTCCCGGTCGGGCTGTGATGACGGAGGCCAGGGGCTCGGCCAGGCTGGCGAACGAGGCCTGGGAAGCGATGTACAGGGCGCAGGCGACACTTGCGCGCGAGTTCGAGTTCTCCGGCGACTGGGGCGAGTTCCTGCCCCGGGAGTACGGCGTGCTCTATGCCCTGGCCGGTGCCGAGGACGGTCTGCGGATCACCGATCTGATCGACGACGTCCTGTTGACCCAGGCAGGGGTCTCCCGGCTGGTGGCGCGGCTGGAGAAGCGCGGCCTTGTCGAGCGTCTCGCGGATCCCGACGACGGCCGTGCCTGCCGCATCGTCCTGACCGGTGAGGGACGCGATGTCCAGCGGCGCCTCGGTCGCGCACACGCGCGGCACGTCACGACGGCGATGACCCGCGCCCTCACCCGGTCACAACTGACCACGCTGCGCGACCTCGGGAAGGCGCTTGTCGCCGCGGCCCCGCCGGTGACCTCGCAGCACCCGAAGCCTGACCCGAGGAACATCGCATGAGCAACCCGCCCGTCGCCCCCCGACAGGTCCTCACCCTCACGGTCGTCCATGCCGGGGTGAGTGACCCCTCCTCGACCCGGCTGCTGGCCGACCGGATCGCCCAGAAGAGCATCGACGCCCTCCGCGACATCGGCATCGCCGCGACCGTGCGCTCGATCGAACTGGGACCGATCGCCGTCGAGATCGCACGGTCGATCGTCTCGGGGATGCCCGACCCGAAGGTGCAGGACGCCGTCGCACAGCTCGCCGAGTCGGACGCGGTCATCGCCGCCGCTCCGGTCTACAAGGCGGGGATCAGTGGCCTGTTCAAGTCGTTCGCCGACCTGATCGACAACGACCTGCTCATCGCCAAACCGGTCGTCCTCGCCGCCACCGGCGGCTCGGCCAGGCACAGCATGGTCGTCGACGACCACCTCCGACCGCTGTTCGCGTTCCTGCGGACGATCCCGATGCCGACCTCCCTCTACGCCGCACCGGAGGACTGGGGCTCGACCGACCTCGGCAAGCGCATCGCCCGCGCGGCCGGCGAACTCGCCGCCGTCCTGCGCAGCGGCGCCGGCCGGGACATCGCCGACGGCAACCGGGCGGGCTACCGGCACGCGTTCGGCTCCACCGCCACCCGCGCCGAACACAGCACCGAGGACGTCGACTTCGACACCGATCTCATGCGCCTGGCCACCGGCGGAACCGCACGCCCCCCGGCCGGTGACAGGGCCGATGGACGCTGACGTACTCACCCCGGCACGGGGATCAGCGGAGCCCGGGCGGGCCGGTGGGCACGCGACGGTGGTGGTCATAGGCGGCGGGCAGTCGGGGCTCTCGGCCGCCTACCACCTGAAGCGGCGCGGCTTCACCAGCGCCCTGACCGGCACGGACGGCCCTGACGGCGACCGGACCTTCGTGGTGCTCGATGCCGAACCGGCAGCCGGTGGGGCGTGGCGGCACCGGTGGGAGTCGCTGCGGATGGCGACCGTGAACGGCATCTTCGACCTGCCCGACTTCCCGCAACCGCCCGTCGACCCCGACGAGCCCAGCCGTACCGCGGTGCCGCGCTACTTCGCCGCCTTCGAGCAGAAGACCGATCTGCCGATCCTGCGGCCGGTGACCGTCACCGCCGTACGGCGGGTGGACGCCCGGCGTGACGGGGAGCTGGTGGTCGACTCCAGCGCAGGGCGATGGACCGCCCGGGCGGTCATCAACGCCACCGGCACCTGGACCAACCCCGTCCGTCCCCGCTACCCGGGGCAGGAGAGTTTCACCGGCATCCAGTTGCACACCCACGACTACGTCTCGGCCGACCGGCTCGCCGGGCTGCGGGTCGCCCTTGTCGGCGGCGGCATCTCGGCACTCCAGCAGCTGGAGGAGATCTCACGGGTGGCCACCACGTTCTGGTACACGCGCCGCGAACCCGTCTTCCGCGACGGTGAGTTCGAGGCCGAGGTCGCCGGCCGTGAGATCGTCGCCAAGGTCGCCGCCGACGTCGAAGCGGGCAGGCCCACCGGCAGCGTCGTCTCCTACACCGACCTGGCCTGGACTCCGTACGCGGTGGCGGCGAAGGAGCGCGGGGCGCTCCGGCGTCGTCCCATGTTCACCGCCCTCGAACCCGGCGGCGTCCGCGAGGCGGACGATTCCTTCACCCCGGTGGACGCGATCGTGTGGGCCACGGGCTTCAAGGCCGCCCTGGCGCACCTGGAGCCTCTGGGGCTGCGCAACGAGCTCGGTGGGATCACGATGCGCGGCACCCAGGTGGCCGGCGAACCACGCGTGCACCTGGTCGGCTTCGGACCGTCCCAGTCCACCGTCGGCTCCAACCGCTCCGGCCGTCAGGCGGTCAACAGCCTGTTGCGGCAGTGGAACGCCGCTTCGAACGGCCCGCCGAACGGCTCAGGTCTCGCTCCTGGCCTCGCGCGCGAAGCCTGAACCAGCACTGCCTCAGTCCGCCCGACCAACAGTCCAGCGAAAGAACCAGAGGTTGTCTCATGAAATTTCAAGTCCTCGACATCCTGCCGCACCTCAAGAACCCGGTGACCGGGCGCGAGATCCGTACCGACGAGCGGTACTCCCAGGCGCTGACCTCGGCACGCTACGCCGAGGAGTTCGGGTTCGACGCGGTCGCGCTGGGCGAACGGCACGCCGGTGCCTTCCTTTCCAGCGGCGTCACGGTCCTGCTCGGTGCGATCGCCGCGACCACCAGCCGGGTCCGGATCCAGACAGGCGTCTCGGTCCTGTCGATCCACGACCCGCTGCGCGTCGCCGAGGACTACGCCACGATCGACCAGCTCTCCCGCGGCCGACTCGAACTCGTCATCGGCAAGGGCAACGAGCTGCGCCAGCTGCCGATGTTCGGTATCGAGAACGGCGACCAGTGGGATGCGCTGGCGGAGAAGTACGAGCTGCTCCGCCGGCTGTGGCGCGAGGAGAACCTCACCTGGGAGGGCCGCTTCCGCGGACCGCTGAACGAGGTCACCAGCCTGCCGCGCCCCTTCGCCGGCGCCCCTCGCGTGTGGCACGGGTCGGCGACCACGCTGGCCTCGGCGAGCCTCGCGGCGAAGTGGGGCGACCCGCTCTTCTCCGCCAACGCCATCCAGCCCCGCGACAACTACACCGTACTCATCGACCACTACCGCAAGGAGTACGTCCAACACGGGCACGATCCCCGGTTCGCCTATGTCGGCGCGGGCGCCGGCTTCCTCTACCTGGCCGACACGACCCAGGAGGCGCGGGAGGCCTTCGGGCCGGCGTACGAGCGGATCGTGGCCTACTTCAACCAGCCCGGGAACCACACGCCCGGCAACGAGATGACGTTCGCGACCATCGATGACGCCATCGAGCGTGGCCCCGTCCTGGTCGGCTCGCCGCAGCAGATCGCCGAGAAGATCCTCTGGTTCCACGAGGGGTTCGGACACGATCTGCAGTCCTTCAGCCTCCCGACGTTCATCCCGCACGAGCAGCAGCTCGCCATGCTCGAACGGTTCGCCAGCGAGGTCATACCGGTGGTCCGCAAGTCTGCCCCGACGACCCTGTGGAGCGACGAGGACCCCTACGGCGGGCGCCCCGCCGCCCAGGGCCGGACTGTCGCCGACGCCGCCACGAAGATCGAACAGGCGCAGCGCTGATCGCACGAGAGTGCGATAGCGCCTCGCGCGCCGACGCCCGCGTGGGCGCGCTCGACCCCCACCCGCCCGCACTCGGAACCCAACCCGTCCCAACCCATTGACGCGTCCTTACCTATGAGTAAGTTGACGCCCCATGGGTGTACGCAGCGACCTCAAGCGAGCACGTCGACGTACCGACCTCGCCTCCCGGGGCGAGGTCGAAGTCATCAGGGACGAGGCCGGCGTCGTACGGGAGGTGCGCCGGGAACGTCTCGCCGCGCCCCTCGCCACCGGCTCACTCGCGGACCTCCCCTACACCAACGCGGCCGAGGATCCCCGCGCCACGGCGATCCGGCGCGGCGAGGGCACCGTCACGGCCGCCGCCTTCGCCGCCCAGGTGACCTCCGTGGCAAAGGGGTTGATCGCCGCCGGCGTGGCCGCGGGCGACCGCGTCGCCGTGATGTCCCGCACCCGCTACGAGTGGACGGTCCTCGACTTCGCCATCTGGTCGGCCGGCGGGGTGACCGTCCCGGTCTACCCCACCTCCTCCGCCGAGCAGGTGGAGTGGATCGTCCGGGACTCCGGCGCCCGCCATGTCGTCACCGAGACCCCGGAGAACACCGCCACCGTCACCACCGGCACCGCCCAGCACTCCCAACTTCCCCGTGTCTGGGAACTAGACGCGGGCGCGGTCGCCGAACTCACCGCCCTCGGCGCGGACCTCCCCGACGAGGACGTCGCCAAGCGCCGCGGCACCCGCACCCCCGACTCGACCGCCACGGTCTGCTACACCTCCGGCACCACCGGCCGCCCCAAGGGCTGCGTCCTCACCCACGCCAACCTGCACGCCGAGGCCGCCAACACGGTCGAGCTGCTGTACCCCGTCTTCCAGGCGGTCACCGGGCAGACCGCTTCGACCCTGCTGTTCCTCCCGCTCGCCCACATCCTGGGCCGCACGCTCCAGATCGCCTGTCTGATGGGCCGGATCGAGATGGGACACTTCCCGAGCGTGAAGCCGGACGAACTCCGGCCCGCACTACGGGAGTTCCGGCCGACGTTCCTGGTCGGGGTGCCGTACCTCTTCGAGAAGATCCACGACACCGGGCGGGCCACGGCGGAGAGGATCGGCCGGGCCGCCTCCTTCGACCGGGCGGAACGGACCGGCGTGCGCTTCGCCGAGGCCTACCTGGACAGGTTCCTCGGCACCGGAAAGGGCCCCGGCCCCGGCCTGTACGCCGCCTGGGCCCTGTACGACCTGCTGGTCTACCGCCGTATCCGCAAGGGGCTCGGCGGCCGGATGCGGTACGCCATCAGCGGCGGCTCCCCGCTCGACCGGAACCTCAACCTGTTCTTCCACGCGGCCGGGATCGTCGTCTACGAGGGCTACGGCCTGACCGAGACCAGCGCGGCCGCCACGATCGTGCCGCCGCTGGCGCCCCGGCCCGGCACGGTCGGACAGCCGATCCCCGGGACGGCCGTCCGGATCGCCGACGACGGCGAGGTGCTGATCAAGGGGCCGGTGGTCTTCGGGTCGTACTGGAACAACCCGGCCGCGACCGCCGAAGTGCTCCCGGACGACGGCTGGTTCGCGACCGGCGACCTCGGCGCGCTCGACGAGGACGGCTATCTCACCATCACCGGCCGCAAGAAGGACCTGCTGGTCACCTCTGGCGGCAAGAACGTCTCGCCGGCCGTCCTGGAGGACCGGCTGCGCAGCCGTGCGCCCGTCGGCCAGTGCCTGGTCGTCGGCGACAACCGGCCCTTCGTCGCCGCGCTGATCACCCTGGACCCCGAAGCCCTCGCCCACTGGCTGTCCGTACGGAAGCTGCCGCCGGACACCCCGCTCGCCGATCTGGTGCGCGACGACCGGCTGCGGGCCGAGGTGCAGAAGGCGGTCGACCACGCCAACGCGGCCGTCTCCCGCGCCGAGTCGATCCGTGCCTTCGCCCTGGTCGAGGGCGACTTCACCGAGGACAACGGCCTGCTCACCCCGTCCCTCAAGGTGAAGCGGCACGCGGTGACCGCCCGCTACGCCGACGAGATCGAGGCGCTGTACCGAAAGTGAGCCGCCGGACGTGAAAAAGGCGGCGGGCCACCGGAAGAACCGGTGACCCGCCGCCCGCGGAGCGTCCGCCGGACTACTTGTTGGCGGTGCCGTTGGCGGACAGGGCCGCGATGTCGTCCAGGATGTGCGACAGCGGCTCGTCGCCCTTGGCCTGGGTGGAGTTCTCGACGCACTGCTGGTTCTGCGGGGAGGACAGGACGTTGATGTCCTGGACGTTGATCGGGACGGCGCCGACGAGGCCCTGCAGGTTCAGCTTGGCGGGCAGGCCGACGCACGGCTTGTTGAGCGACCCCTGGACCAACGAGAGCTGCGGGCTCTGGTCGCCGAACGTGGCCGAGTTGCCGAACTCCGACTTGGCGCCGTTTCCGCTGGCCGAGGTGGTGCCGTTGTCGTTGCCGGTGGCCAGGGCCTGGGGAGCGGCCGTGGCCGCGAGACCGGCGACGGTGGCGGCAACGGCCGCGGTTGCCCACAGCTTCTTCATGTTCGTTCCCTTTCGAAAGGCGGACTCCGGGGAGGAGCTGCGTGATCGTCAACGGCCGAAACCGCGCCCGGGTTGCGTGCTTTGCTCCCATTGGAGCAGCGCAGTCCGATTAGGCGACGAGCGCCCCGACGGGTGCGGATGTCCCGGAAACGACGCAGGCCGGCGGGGAGCCGGGAAGCCGGCGGCCCGCCGGCCGAGAGCACCCCGACAGGGGCCCGGAAGGCGTCGGTACTACTGGTTGGCGGTGCCGTTGGCGGACAGGGCCGCGATGTCGTCCAGGATGTGCGACAGCGGCTCGTCGCCCTTGGCCTGGGTGGAGTTCTCGACGCACTGCTGGTTCTGCGGCGCGGACAGGACGTTGATGTCCTGGACGTTGATCGGGACGGCGCCGACGAGGCCCTGCACGTTCCCCTTGACGGGCAGGCCGATGCACGGCTTGTTGAAGGAGCCCTGGATCAGCGCCAGCTGGGGGCTCATGTTGCCGTACGTGGCGGAGTTGCCGAACGCCTGCGAGGCGCCGTTGCCGCTCGCCGAGGTGGTGCCGCGGTCGTTGCCGGTGGCCAGGGCGGGCGAGGCGGCCGCAGCGGTGGCGCCGACAACGGAGGCTGCGACAGCGGTGGCGGCCAGGACCTTCTTGATCACTTGTCAATTCCCTTCTGAGGACACCCCGTCGACCGGAGCTCTCTGGTCAACTGCATGCGATCCCATTGGTTGCTCCCCTTCACCCCGATGGCCCAGGATCCGGCAATGCCCGACCCCGCCGTCGGGCCGGTTCTCACGGGAATTCCGGACGGGGCACCGGTCCGATCGGGTGACGTACCGCGTGCCTGCCGCAACCATTCCGGGTGCGGGCGGTTGATGCCGGGCAGGAACGTCCGTCTTGGCGTAAAGCCGGGAAAGGAAATAGCGAAATGCTGAAGAAGGCAATGGCCGCGGTGGCGGTCGCCGCGTCCGTCGTAGGTGTGTCGGCGGCGGCAGCCCCCCAGGCGCTTGCCACCGGCAACGACCACGGCACCACCTCCGCCAGCGGTAACGGAGCCAAGTCGGAGTTCGGCAACCAGGTGACCAAGGGCAAGATGAGCCCGCAGGCCACGCTGGTCCAGAGCTCCCTGAACAAGCTGTGCGTCGGTCTGCCCGTCAAGGGGAACGTGCAGGCCATCCTCGGCGCCGTCCCGATCGACGTCCAGGACATCAACGTCCTGTCCGCGCCGCAGAACCAGCAGTGCGTCGAGAACTCCACCCAGGCCAAGGGCGACGAGCCGCTGTCGCACGTCCTGGACGACATCGCGGCCCTCTCCGCCAACGGCGTCGCCAACCAGTGACCCCGGTCTCGTGGAATCCGCCCGGGCGGCGTGCGTTCACACGCCGCCCGGGCGGATTTCGTTGCGATCAACCAATTCCTGCTGTGAAGGCGTTCGAGTGAATTACCTGACGGCGCGCGTTCCGTAGTTTCTTCGGCTGCCTATTTCTCGTTCTACAGTCTGCCGGTCATGGTGCGAGCCATTCATGCTGTGCTCGCTCGGTTTCGGCCGTCATACGGGCATGACCGCAGAGAAGGGAAAGTTCATGAAGAAGACCGCTGCTGTCGCCGCCGGTGTAATCCTGGCCTTGGGCGCTGCCGTTCCGGCCTTCGCGGACTCGGGTGCCGGGGCTGTTGCCGCTGGTTCTCCGGGCGCCATCTCCGGCAACGCGATCCAGGTTCCGGTCCACGTTCCGGTCAACGTCTGCGGCGACACCGTTGACGTCATCGCGCTGCTGAACCCCGCGTTCGGCACCCCCTGCGCCAACGACTGACGACCTCAGCGCAGCGCACCAGCCGTCCGGCTGTGTCACGGCCGGCCTCGGACCGTCGATCTTTCGCATCCGCGCTCCGAGGCCGGTTTTTCCACTTCTGAGCAGGAAGACAACGAGATTGCGACAGACCCTCAGCAGGGGAATGGTCCTGGCCGCCGCCGCGGCCGGCATGCTGTCCCTGTACGCCGGTCCCGCGTTCGCCGACACGGACGCGACCGGGACCGCAGGCGGTTCACCGGGTGTCGTGTCCGGCAACAACGTCCAGGTCCCGGTGAACGTGCCGGTCGACGTGTGCGGAAACTCGGTCGACGTGGTGGCCGCGTTGAATGCGGCCTTCGGCAACTCCTGCGCGAGCGAGTCGGATGCGGACGAGCACCCCGACAACCGCGCACCCGAGACGTCCTACGGCGACCTTGGCGCCGACACCTCGGGCTACGGCAGTACGGAGTGCGACTCGGGCTACGGCGCCGAGGGCTCGCCCGGCACCACCCCGCCCCCCTACGGCGGCGAGACCTCGCCCCCCTGCGGCGAGACTCCGCCCCCGCCGACCCCGACGCCCCCGTCGCCGACCCCGACACCTCCGCCGCCGACCCGGACGGCCCCGCCGCCCAGCCGGACGACGCCCCCGTCGCCGAGCCCGACACCTCCGCCCGGCGGCGGACACCACCAGGGAACGCCGCCCACCCTGCCGCACACCGGCAGTGACCGTGAGGCCATGCTCGCGGCCTCGGCCGCCAGCGCCGCACTGATCGCGGGCGGGACGATGCTGTACCGACGAGGCCGAGCCTCGTCCCGCCGGTCCTAGGGCCGGTCCGTCCCGCCGGGTGCCGGACGCCTCCTGAAGGCTCCGGCACCCGCGTCCGTCAGCTCCGTACCGTGTCCGGTGCCGGCTCCCGGTGGTCCGCATCGAGGCCCCAGCCGGCCGGGCCCGAGCGCAGCCGCCGCCGTACCCCGCGCACCAGCGTGCCCGCGGTGAAGCCGGCGCCGTGCACGAAGCGCATCGCCGGGCCGAAGCCCGCGGCCGTGATCAGACCGGCCAGGAACAGCCCGGGGTAGGACGACTCGAAGTCCCGGCCGACCTCCGGCGCCCCGTCGGCCCCGGTCACCAGCGTCGTCCGCAGGTCGTCGGCCAGGAGCCCGAGCCGCTCCCGGGTCGCCCTGAACCCCGTGGCCGCGATGACGTGTTCGGTCTCCAGGGTGCCCACCCCGCCGCCGCGCGTCTCCGTGTCCAGGCGTACCCCGCCCGCGGTGGCCCGGGCCGCCGTCACCTCGCGGCCGAGCAGTACCTCCACCCCGGACTCCACCCGCTCCCGCACCCACCAGGCGCCGGCCGGGCCGAGGGCCGTGGCCGCGATCCGCGCCCGGGTCGGCTCCGCGAGCCGCCGGTACAGGCCGGGGCGCTCGGAGTAGAACCAGTTGCGCCAGCCGGGGCCGAGGCCGCTGTGCGGGGCGCGCGCCGACTGCCACCAGGGGCGCTCCCAGGGCGGCGGCACCTCGTTCCAGTACAGCTCTTCCGCGCGCACCAGCACCCGCACCCTGCTGCCCTGTTCGGCGAGGAGTGCGGCGGTCTCCAGGGCCGCCTGGCCGCCGCCGATCACCGTGACGTCCCGGCCCCGGAAGCGGTCGAGGGCGGCGTGGTGGCTGCTGTGCGAGACCAGCTCGGGGGAGAGGCCGCGCAGCGCGGACGGGATCTCGACGAACGGCAGCACGCCGACGGCGAGGGCGACGGTCCGGCCGTGCAGGGTCTCGCCGTCCTCCGTCGTCGCGTCGAATCCGCCGGCGCGGGGCGCGATGCGGGTGACGGTGCGTTCGTCGACGGGCGGGGCGGCGTTGCGGGCGAACCACAGGCCGTACTCGGTGAACATGTCCAGCGGGATCGGCCGCCCGTGCCGGGCCTCGACCCCCCGGCCCGCGCAGTACACGTCCAGCCGCCAACGCGCCTCGGGGTCCGACAGGTTGGAGGCCCAGGGTTCGGACTTGAGGAACATCCCGCGGGGCATGTGGTCGCGCCAGGACGCCATCGGGCGGCCGAAGACACGCACGTTCAGCCCCGCTGCCGCGGCGTGGGACGCGATGGACAGGCCGTACGGGCCCGCGCCCACCACCAGCAGGTCGTACATCAGCAGCTGCTCGCTTTCTCGTCGTCGGACCGGTCGGGCAGACCGGACAGGCTGGCGGCACCGGACACTCCGGAGAGTTCCTCGTCCAGGACCGCCGGGCGGCGTTCCCCGGCCGGTTCCCCGGCCTGGCGGACCACGACGGAGGCCGGCGGCGGGACCGGGGCCGTGCCGGGGCGCAGCCGGCCGAGGAGCCGGCCCGCCACATGCCGGCACCACAGCGCCCACATCGCCAGGCCCGGCCCCCGGTCGTCCGGGGCGCTCCAGGCGAGCTCGCGCCCGCGCGGGGCCGGCCGCAGCGCGCTCAACGGCGCGTAGTTCTCCACCACGAACGCCCGCCCGGCCAGCGGTGCCCCGGCGGCCAGCGGGCGGTGGGTCAGATCCAGGTGCAGGGCGCGTACGACGTCCAGGCCCGCGCTGTCGGTGAAGAGCCGGAACTGGGCGCCCGGACGGGGGTTGAAGTCGAGGAGGTGGTAGCGGCCGGTGCTGCCACAGCGCCGGAAGTCCAGGTCGAAGATGCCCCGGAAGCCCAGTTCGCCGGTGAGCCGTTCGGCCAGCCCCTGGACCTGCGGGTTGGGCGTCCACAGGCCGACCGCGGTCAGGCCCGCCCCGCGCGGCCAGGACCGCTGCTTGCGGCCGGGGCCGCCCGCGCGTACCGCCCCGGTGCGGTCGGCGTAGCCGTGGAAGAACCAGTCGCGGTCCGGGCCCGGCGGCAGGAACTCCTGGAGCAGCAGCCTGCTGCCCGCCTCGTCGGCCCGCAGGAACAGCTCCCGCGCCTCCCGCGCCGAGCGCACCACGACCGTGCTGCGCAGCCCGGACCCGGCCGGCACCAGCCAGGGCCGGCTCCACTTGGCGACCACCGGGAGCCCGAGCCGCCAGACGGCGGCGGCGGCCTGCTCGGCGCTGTCCGGGACGAGGGTCTGCGGGTGCGGGATCCCGGCCGCCGCGCACACCTGGGCCAACTCGGCCTTGTCGGCGACCCGTTCGGGAAGCAGGGCGGGCTGATGCGGCAGCAGGTAGGCGGGCGCGAGGTCCTCGCGGAGCCGGCCGACCGCGATCGCGCTCGCGTCGTCCATCGGGATCAGCACCGCCGGACGGGCGATCCGCGCCGCCACCCGGCGCAGCACGGCCACGATCTCCGCGGCGGACGCACCCGGCGCCGGCGGCGGATGCAGCTGCCGTACGAATCGCGACCTGCCGACCGGACTGCCGGTGGAATCGGCGACCAGATGGACGTCCACGCCGGCTCTGCCGAGCGAGCGCACGGCCCCGAGGGTGCCGTGGTGAAAGGGATTCCGGTCGATCCGCAGCAGAACCGCGGGAACCCGGATGTCTAGCAGCGACACGGACCTTTTCCTTTGCCTCGGTTCACCCGTGCGGGCGTTCGGCGCACCCGAAAGCCGCAGCCGCACTGGCGGTATTCATATTGATATGACTGAGTGTCAGTAAGTGGTACTTCCTCAACGAACGTGCGAGCGGACGAGAAGAACTGACGAGAACTGGTGGAGAAAGGAGCAGGCATGGCTCCACAGCAGCGAAAGCGGCCGAGGTCCCGGTCGCACCGGCGGGCTGTGGTCGCGGCGGTGGCGGCGGTCGTCGTCGCCTCGGCGACCCTGGCGACCGGTCCGGGATTCGCCGCGGGTGCGGAGGTGGCGCTGGTCACGGACCCGACTCCGGCTCCGACACCCACGACGTCCGTCCCGGCGTCGGCGGCACCCCTGCCGGTCCCGGCCAGTCCGGCGGTGGTCGCACCGGCACCGGTGAGCCCCGCCCCCGCGAGGGCGGCGCCGCCGGCCTTCGGGGCCTTTCTGGACTCCGGGCCGCTGGGCGTGGCCCGCATGGCCCAGCTGAGCGGCTGGCTCGGCGGCACCGAGCTGAAGGTCGCGCACACGTATCTGCCCGGCAACCGCTGGGCCGACATCGAGGGCGCACCCGGCTTCCTGGACGTCTGGGCGCACTGGCGGCGGGAGAAGGACGACCGGATGCTCGTCCTCAACGTGCCCATGCAGGAGCGCAACGAGGACCACGTAGGGGACGCCGAGGTCCGGTCGCTGCTGGCGCAGGGCGCCGCCGGGCTGTTCGATCACCACTTCCGGGCCCTGGCCGAGCGGCTCGTGGAGCTGGAGGTGCCGGACACGGTCGTCGTGCTCGGCTGGGAGATGAACGGCACTACCTACACCCATCGTTGCGGGCCGGACCCGGAGGCCTGGAAGAAGTACTGGAAGAGAATCGTCACCACCATGCGTGCGGTGCCGGGCCAGAAATTCCGGTTCGACTTCACGCCGAGCCGGGGCCGCGACGCCGTTCCGTGGACGGAGTGCTACCCCGGGGACGACACGGTCGACGTCGTCGGCATGGATTCCTACGACCAGCCGACCGGTCTTTCCTTCGACGAACAGGTCCGGGAGCCTTACGGACTTCAGCAGCACGTCGATTTCGCGAAGGCCCACGGGAAACCCGTTTCCTATCCGGAATGGGGTCTTTTCCGCAACGGTGACAACGCCGAATACATGAGGCGGATGCTCACCTGGATGGACGAGCACAAGCCGCTGTACAACACGCTGACCGACTACTGCCCGCACGGCGTCTGGCAGTGTTCGGACAACCCGCGCTCCTCGCGGGTCTACCGCTCGGCCCTCTCCGGCCGGACCGACACCGCGACCCCGACGCCGGTACCCACCCCGGACCTCCCGACCCCGAAACCGACCCCGACTCCGACCCCCGTTCCCGGCACCACGCCCCCGGCCGGCTGCGCGCCGATGGACCTGGGCGAGTGGGTCGAGTACTGGCTCGGCGGGAAGCTCTGCGTCCGCCTCGACTGGTGGTCGCGCACGCGGAGCTAGTCCTGCTGCCGTTCCTTCCACCGGTGCCGCACCTCCTTGACCCGCTGCCGGGCGGCGGCGTCGCACAGCGCCGCCGTCAGCAGCGGTGCGGTGCGGCGCCGGGCCAGCAGCAGCCGCTGGTTGGCGACCGGCTGGGGCCGCCAGTGGTGCTTGTACGGCTCGTTCCCGCGCAGCAGGCTCAGCGCGCCCCGCTCACCGGCGCCGGTGTGCTGGGCGCAGGCGTCCAGGAGCATCACCGCCACGTCCGCCTTGCGCTCGCGCAACTGCGGATGCGCCCCGTACAGATAGCCGCCGGCCAGGCTCGGCGACAGCAGGGTCAGATCGACGGCGACCACCTCGTCGTCCAGCCGGAACTCGGTGACCACCGCGTCCCCGGAACGCACCATCGGCCCCACCGAGCGCACCAGATGCTCCCGGAACCGCGACTGGAGGTGTTCCGTCGTCACCTTCCGCTCCTGCCACTGCAGCCGGTGCAGTTCGAGGAGCCGCCCGAGCGCGGTGTCGACACCCTCCGGACCCACGACGTCCCGGCGCACCCCGAGCGAGCCCAGCTTGCGCAGCTTGGCGCGCACCCGCTGGGCCTTGTTGGACGGCAGCCGGGCCACCAGCTCGTCCATGGACACGGCGGGCAGCTCCAGGCACAGCGAGTCGGGCACCTTCCGGCACGGCCCGCGCCAGCGGTCGTACACCTGCTCCACCGCACCGCCCGGACGCACCTCACGGAAGTCGATCAGCGCCGTCCGCGCCGCCCGGGCGAGTTCCTGGGTGAGCGCGGCCGCCGCCCGGCCGTCGTCGGCGTCGGCCAGCAGCACGTCCGTGTAGTCCGAGATCGCCCCGCCCAGCGGCACCAGCGTGGGCAGCGGCCGGCGCACCAGCATCAGCGGGGCCGCGCCGACCAGTTCACCGCCGTGACGCACCAGGACCAGGCGGAGCCGGCCCGGGACGCCGTACGAGCGCCACCAGGAGTGCAGCCAGGCGTGGCTCTGGAACGGGGTGGCCGTGCCGCACCGCTGGTAGAGACGGCCCCAGGCGGGGGCCAGCCCGGCGAAGGTGCCCTCGTCGGTGACGAGTTCGGTGGTGTGCGCGGCGAGCGTCGGGTAGGCCGTCGCCGTCACAGCTGTCCGTGCACGTCGGCGGCGACGGCAGGTCCCGGCACGGAGGCCTGCGGAGCGTGGTCGTCCTCGTGGCGCCGGGGCCGCACCAGCAGCACCAGCCCGGCCAGCAGCCCGCCCGCGCTGGCGCCCACCAGGCCGGTCATCTTCGGGGACGCCGAGGTGGGCGCGGTCGGCTTCAGCGCCCGGGAGAACTGGAGGAGTTCGACGTGCGTGTCGCCCTTGGTGTCGTTGGCGTGCTGGGTGAGCGAGCGGGCCACCGCGTTCGCCATGTCGGCGGCCTGGAGGGCGTGCGGCGAGGTGGCCGAGACGGCGACCATCGGCGCGTCCGGCGAGGTCTCCGTCCGCACGCTCTCCCGCAGCGTGTTCACCGGCACCCCGGCCCACACCTGGGCGTCCCCGAGCACCGCGAGCTGGGTGGCGACCCGGCCGTAGGCCTGCGCGAAGCCCTGCGCGGTGGCGGTGTCGGACCGGTCGGCGGGGACGGCGATGACGTAGCTGGTCGCGGTGTAGCTGCGCGGTGTGAGCACGCCGTAGGCGCCGCCCAGCAGCGCGCCGGCGGCGACCCCGGCCGCCAGCAGCGACCAGGGCGGGACCGCCCGGGCGCGGGCGAAGGGGCGGGCTGCCCTGGTGGTGTTCTCGGTCATGGCGTACTGGCTCCCTGAGGGGTGGTGGCGAGTGCGGCCGCGTAGACGTCCATGAGCTGGGCGGCGCTGCGGGTGATGCAGTAGTGACGGGCGGCCTCCGGCGCGGTGCGCGGACCGGGCCCGGCGGCGCGGGCGGCGGCCAGTGCCTCGGCGTAGGCACGGGCACCGCCCTCGATGCGGCGGGCGCCGGGGGCGGCGGCGGGCGGCAGGTCCTCGACGGCGGGGCAGGAGCTGTAGAGGACGGGCAGCCCGGCGGCCAGCGCCTCGATCACCGCGAGCCCGAAGGCCTCCTCGGCGCAGGGCGAGGCCAGTACGTCCATGGCGGAGGCGAGGGACGGGAGGTCCGGGTCGGCCGGGCTGTCGGAGACGTACGGCCGCTCACCGGCGAACAGGACCCGGCCGGCGACCCCGGCCTCCTCGGCGGCCCGGCGCAGCGCCCCCTCCTCCGCACCCCCGCCGACCAGCAACAGGCGGCAGTCCTGGGGGAGGTGGGCGAGCGCCCTGATCAGGACGTCGAACCGCTTGCCGGGCGCCAGCCGCCCGATGCCGCCCACCACGAAGGCGTCCTGCGGGATCCCGAGACGGGCCCGGGTGCGCTGCCGCCGGTCCGGGTCGAAGCGGAACCGCTCCAGGTCGATGCCGTTCGGCACGACCTCGATCCGCGGCCCCGGCACCCCCCACCCGCGCAGCCGCTCGGCGACGGTGGGGGACACGGCGACCGTGGACCGGCCGAGCCGTTCGCCCGCGAGGTACAACGCCCGTACCCCGGCGTTCAGCCGGCGCCCCTCCAGCTGGGTGTCGCCGAGCGAGTGCTCGGTGGCGACGACGGCCCGCACGCCCGCGAGGCGCGCCGCGATCCGGCCGTAGAGACAGGCCCGGTAGAGGTGGGTGTGGACGAGGTCGTAGCGGCCCCGGCGGATGACCCGGACCAGGCGGGGCAGCGCGGCCAGGTCCCGGTTCCCGGCCATCCCGAGATGGACCACCCGCACCCCGTCGGCGGCCAGGGCGCGCGCGACCGGCCCGGGGTTGGTGAGCGTGACGACGTCGCAGGAGACGGGCAGATGGCGCAGCAGCAGCCGCAGTTGCTGCTCCGCCCCGCCGACCCCCAACCCCGTGATGACATGCAGGGCCCTCATTCAGAGCCCCTTGACGGGACGGCGGCGCAGCCGGTGCAGCCGGTACTTCAGGAAGAGGCGCAGGGCGTGGTCGTTCTGGCCGATGTGCACCCGGGGCAGGGTGTGGACGCCGTTCAGGTCGCCGGGGTCGATGGCGCAGGCGTAGCCGTATCCGGCGTCCCGTACGGCGTCGACGACCCGCTGGTCGACGGTCCCGTAGGGGTAGCAGAAACCGTCCACGGGGGCCTGGATCAGCTCCTCCAGGAGGGCCCGGCTGTCGGCGGTCTCGGCCCTGAGGGTCTCCGCGTCGGCCTTCGTCAGGTCGACATGGGTGAGCCCGTGCGAGCCGATCTCCACGCCGGCCGCGGCCGCCCGCCGGACCCCGTCGGCGGTGAGCAGCGGTTTGCGCGGGCCGAGCGAGTCCCAGCGGTTGTCGCTGCCGAGCCGCCCGGGCAGCACGAACAGGGTGGCGCCGCAGCCCCAGCGGTCGAGCAGCGGCAGGGCGTGGTCGAGGAAGTCGGCGTAGCCGTCGTCGAAGGTGAGCCCGACCAGCCGCCGCCCCTCTCCCCGGGCCCGGGCGGCGAGCAGTTCGGCGACCGACACCCCGCGCAGCCCCCGCCGGCGCAGCCAGCCCAGCTGGGCGGCCAGCCGGTCGGGGGTGACGGTGACGCGGTACGGATCGTCCGAGCAGTCGCCCACGGAGTGGTACATGGCGACCCAGGGGACCGGGCCCGCCAGGTGTCTGATCTTCTCGGCGGACTCAATGGAAGACGGCATGCGCGAGCCTTCGGGTGACGGTGCCTACGGAACGGAGTGCGGGTGCGAAGCCCTGGGCGTCCAGCGCCCAGCCGAGCAGGACGAAGATCGCGGTCACGGCGGTGATGCCGGCCGCCAGACCGGTGAGCGGGTCCGCGGGCTGTCCGGCGACGAAGGTGCCGACGACCGTGGCGACCACGGCGGCCCGCACCGGCCGGCTCAGCTCGGTCAGCACCCGCCGGGTACGGATCGGGACACTGCGCGGGCCCATGCCGGACAGCAGGAGCACGGAGGTGACGGTGATGCCGGTGGCGTTGGCGGCGGCGATGCCGGTGACGCCGTACCGGTCCACCGCCATCGCGCCCATCCAGGAGGTCACGGCGATCCCGGCGGCCATGGCGCCGACCGGGTACCAGGTGGCGCGGCCCGCCGAGAAGTAGGAGCGGACCAGCACCCCGACCATGGTCTGCCCGAGCAGCCCGAGCGCGTAGACCCGCATCACCCCGGCGGTGGCCGCGGTGTCCGCCGCGGTGAACGCCCCCCGCTGGAAGAGGAGGTGGACGAGCTGCGGCGCACACGCCACGACCACGGCGGTGCCGAGCAGGACGACGCTCGCGGCCACCGACAGATCCCGCTCCACCCGGCGCCGGGCCCGCTCGATGTCGCCCTCGGCCAGCGCCCGGGCCACCACCGGGAAGGTGACCGTGCACAGCATCATGGACATCGTCATCGGGATCTGCGCGACCTTCTGCGCGTAGTTGAGGTGCGAGATCGCCCCGGAGTGCAGATGCGAGGCGAGGAACCGCTCGATCAGCACCTGCGACTGCCGGCACAGCGCGAACAGCAGCACGGTGGCCATCAGGACGACGTTCAGCGGCTCCGCCTCGGCGACCGGGTCGCCGGCGGCGGCCTTGACCCGGCGCCGCAACTGCCCGAGCAGCGACGGAAGCTGTACGGCGACCATCAGGAAGCCCCCCGCCGCCACCCCGAACGCGGCCGACCGCACGCCCCAGTCACCGCCGAAGGCGAACATCGCCGTGATGATGCCGGCGTTGTAGGCGACGTAGATCGCGGCCGGCGCGAGGAACCGCCGGTGCGCGCGGAGGGCGGCGCTGCAGTACCCGGCCAGCCCGAAGGTCAGCACACAGGTCGCGGTCAGCCGGGTGCAGTCGACGGCGAGCCCGGGGTCGCGCAGACCGGGCGCGAGCACCTCGACGAGCTGCGGGGCGCCCCCGATGAGAAGGGCGCCGACGGCGGCGAAGGCGAGGGCCAGCTTGGGCAGGGTGCCGGCGACCAGCGCCCGCACGGGGTCGCCGGGAGCCCCCTGCGCCCGCCGGGCGAGGGCCAGGCTGAAGGCGGGGATCAGCGCGAAGGCGAGCCCGTCCTCGATGAGCAGCGTCGCGGCGAACTCGGGAATGGTCCAGGCGACGAGAAAGGCGTCGGTGTCCTGCCCGGCGCCGAAGAGCCGGGCGAGCGACTGGTCACGGACGAGCCCGAGGAGCGAGCCGACGACGGACAGGGTGGCGGTGACCAGAGCGGCTTTGGCGAGCACTCCGCGGGAGGACGGCGCCCCGTCAGGGGCGCGGGGCTGTGACGTCTGCGGCTCCGCCGCGGGGGCGCGCTCGGCACCCGCCGACCCGCTCTCGACCCGCGACCCGGGCACGCCCGAAGTCCTGGACGGCGTCATCGTCATGGCGAACGCTCCGCCCCCACCAGCGCCCACCAGGCCACCGCCCCGAACACCACCGCCGTCAGCACGGTCGACGGCCCCCCGATGTCCGCGTACGCGAAGTCCACGAGCTGCCAGACCAGCAGCCCGCACCCCACCAGCGCACAGTCGAGGCCGTCACCGCCGCGGACCCGCCACAGCCCGCGCACCGCGCACACCAGCAGCGCCAGCCAGCTGCCCGCCAGCGCCAGCGCCCCGAGCAGCCCCTGCTCGCTCAGCACCAGCAGGTACATGTTGTGCGGCGACAGCAGCGGCTGCTTGCGGAACGCGGCCCCCGCCCCCTCCGTGTCGCTCCCGGAGGACAGCGCCAGCGAGGCATGCCCGTCGCGGTACGCCGGGAAGTTCTTCAATCCGACGCCGGTGACCGGGTGTTCGCGCCACATGCCGGTCGCCGCCGCCCACAGCGTGTAGCGGTCCAGCACCGACTGGTCCGGCGCGTCGGTCACCTGCCCGATGCTGCTGAGCCGCTCCTGGAGCATCGCCGTACCCACCCCGAAGCCCCCCACCAGCACCACGCCCGCGGCGACCGCGACCGCGGCCACCTTCAGTGCCCGCCGCAACCCGGCCAGCGCCAGCTGCACACCGCAGGTGAGCACCGTCGCGATCCAGGCCCCGCGGCTGAAGGACACGGCCAGCGGCAGCAGCAGGCCGAGCGCGCACACGCCCGCCGCCGCCCGCTGCCGTACCGGTGACCGGCCCAGCGCCAGCCCCAGCGCGCAGACCAGGCCGAACGACACCACGGTCGCCATGCCCATCACGTCCTGCGGCCCGAACGTGCCGACCGCGCGGATCTCCTCGCCCTGGTACGACGCCCCGGTCCCGGTGAGGTACTGGTACACCCCGACGGTGCCCTGCCACCCCGCGAGCCCCACGAACGACCAGGCCAGCAGCCGGAAGTCGGCACGGTCCCGGATCAGCAGCAGTACGGCGGCGGGGACCAGGACGAACACCTGGAGATAGCGGCCGAAGCCGGTCAGCCCGGCCCCCGGGGAGGACGCGCCGGCCGCCGCGACGGCCAGGCCCACCACCGGCATGCCCAGCACCACCGCGGCCGTCGCCGACAGCGGCCGCCGCCGTTCCCGTAGCGTCCGCACCGCGGCGTACAGCACCACCAGCGCGGACACCGCGTCCGCCGGTCCGGCGCCGCTGTCGCCGCCGGCCGGGGTGAGCGGCAGGGCGAGGACCGCGAGCACGGCGGCCGCGGCGAGGACCGGCGGCAGCCGCAGGGGCCTGGCCGGGGAGAGTGCGAAGCTCATCGTCAGCTCCCCGTCGAGCGCACGAGCGAGGCCGCGGTGCGCAGCAGGATGCAGATGTCCTGCCACAGCGACCAGTTGTCGATGTAGGCGTTGTCGAAGCGGGCCCGGTCCTCGATGGAGGTGTCGCCGCGCAGCCCGTGGATCTGGGCGAGTCCGGTGATGCCGGTCCGCATCCGGTGGCGGGCCGCGTAGCCCGGATAGGCCTGGCTGAACTGGCCGACGAAATACGGCCGTTCGGGGCGCGGGCCGACCAGGCTCATGTCGCCCCACAGCACGTTCCACAGCTGGAGCAGCTCGTCCAGGGACGTCTGGCGCAGGAACCGGCAGAAGGGGCTCATCTCGCTCTCGCCCGCCACGCTCCAGCGCGTCGCGGCCTCGTGCGCGTCGACCGGGCGGTGGGTGCGCAGCTTCAGCAGGGTGAAGGGGCGCCCGTTCCGGCCGATGCGCTCCTGCCGGAAGACCACGCCGGGTCCGTCGGTGAGTCGCAGTACCGCCGCGCACACCAGGAGCAGCGGACTGACCAGGACGAGCGCCGACCCGGAGACGACGATGTCGAGGACCCGCTTGCCGACGCTGCCGCGCCGCCGCGAGCGCATCTCGAGCCGGCGGCAGGAGAACCCCGCGAGCTGCTCGCGCATCTCGTACGCCGGTGAGTCCGCGTCGACCTCCCAGACCACACAGCCCGACTCGGCCAGCGCCCGCAGCAGCGGGCCCTGTTCGGTGCGGACGGCGGGGTGGACGGTGAGGACGGCTCGGACCCCGTTCTGGATGAGGGCCCGCTCGACCTCCTCGCCGGTGGTCAGCACGGGCAGCCCCTCGGGGCCCTCCGGGTGGTCGGCGACGACACCGACCGGCCGTACGCCGAAGCCCGGGTGGCGCAGCACGGCGGCGGCGACCCGCTGGGCGGTGGCGGCGGGGCCGATGACCAGGGCGGCGCGCGGGTGGCGCAGCAGGGCCAGGCGGCGGCGCCAGTGCACCAGACCGCGGCCGGCACAGGCCGCCGCCGCGTGCAGGGCACAGCCCAGCAGCAGGGTGCGGGCGGGCAGCGCGCGGTCCGGGTACCAGGCGGCGACGGCGGCGGCGAGGCCCAGCCAGACGACGGCGATCCGGCCGCAGACCGCCGGGAGTTCGTCCAGGATCCCGGCCACCCGCCCGGTGGGCTGCGGGCGCAGCAGTATCGCCCCGGACACCAGGAGACCGACCAGGACGGGCCGGCCCACGGCCTGCGCGAGGGCGACCGCGCCGAGCAGCGCGGCGCACAGGTCGGCGGCCAGCAGCGGTGCCGGGGAGGCGGCCCGCGCGGGCGGCCGCCGCGGCGGGAACCGGAAGCCTCCGGCGGTGCGGGCCGGCAGGACCGAGACGGGCGAGAGTCCGTGCTCCCGTGGCTGCGGGCCGGGGGAGGGGACGGTGCTTTCCGCGGTCACGAGTGGATGGACTCCCTGCACTCAAAGGACATGAGCGGCCGCCCGCCGAGGAGTTCGCGGTACAGCCCCGCGACCGCCTCCGCCGTGCGCCGCACATCGTGCGTGGACTGGACGTGCCGCCGCCCCCGGTCGCCGAGCGACGCGCGCAGCTCCGGGTCGAGCAGCAGCCCGGCGACGGCACCGGCCAGCGCGCCCGGCCGTCCCGGCGGCACCAGGCAGTGCGCGGCGTGCCCGGGCGGCAGGCTCTCGCGGGCGCCGTCGACATCGGTGACCAGCACCGGCCGCCCGCAGGCCATCGCCTCCAGCGGGGCCAGTGCCATGCCCTCCCAGCGCGAGGGCAGCACCACCAGGTCGGCGGCCCGGTACCAGGGGCGGACGTCCGCGACGGCGCCGGTGAACTCGACGGAGGCGGGGGCGAGCCGGCGCAGCGCCTCGTCGTCCGGTCCGTCGCCGACCAGCGCCAGCCGGGCGTCCGGCACCCGGCGCAGCACCTCGGGCCAGGCCCGCAGCAGCACGTCCTGGCCCTTCTGCGGGCACAGCCGGCCGACGCAGACGACCAGGGGTGCCCCGGGCCCGGACGGGCCCCGGGTGTACGGGGCGCTCGGGGCGCCCGGGGTGAAGTGCTCGGTGTCGATGCCGTTGGGGACGACGGCGTACTGGGCACGAATCCCGGCGCGCACGCCGGTCGTGCGCTCCGCCTCGCTGACACACACCACCCGGTGCGCCCAGCGCGCTCCCCACCGCTCCCACCGCAGCGCCAGCGCGGCGGTGACCCCGCCGACCGCCTCGAAGGACCAGGCGTGCGGCTGGAAAAGGGTCGGGACACGGCCGCGCACGGCCAGGCGGCCGGCGAGGCCCGCCTTGGCGCTGTGCGCGTGCACCAGCTCCGGCCGCACCTCGTCGAGCAGCGGGCCGAGCCGTCGTACCTCGTCCCGGAGACCGGCGCCCGGGGACCGGTCGGCGCACCACCCGCGCACATCGGCGCCCAGTTCCCGCGCGGCCTCGGCCAGTTCACCACCGGGGCAGGCCACCGTGACCCGCAGACCGGCCGTGAGCTGGGCCTTCGTCAGGTCCAGGACCACCCGGGCCACCCCGCCCTCGACGGGTTGCGCCAGGTGCATGACCCGTCGCCGAGGGTCGGTTGCTGATCGGTGCATACGCGGTATTCCTCGCTCACGGGGGGCGCTCGGGACTGCGGGCGGAGACGCGCCGCACTACTGCATGTCCACGGCGGCGAAGAGCGCGCCCGCCCACGCCGCGTCGCGCTGGGAAACGAGCCCGAAGGTCAGCTGGTCACCGCCCTGCGCGAGACCGGTGCCGAGATCGAACACATCCGAGTCGTAGCCGAGCGTGTTGTCGTACGCCGGCTCACGCCGGGCGCGTACCCGGTCGGGGTCGTTGATCGTGGAGTTGAGTACGTCGTCGGCCGGGTCGGCGGAGTCACCGAGCGGGGTGGGGGCACGACCGGCGAGGGAGTATGTGAGCGAGTCACCGGTGCCGCCCCGGTCGCCGTTGTAGGCCACCAGACCCACCCGGCCGCCGGCGCCACGCGGGATACGTAGCCCGTTCAGCCGTATCTCCGCCGCCCGGTCGAGGGAGTCGAAGCCGTCCCAGAGGGCGAGCGTGCGCAGTGGCTCCGCCGGGTTCCGGTACGCCACCACCAGCGTCCAGCCGCCCCAGGCGCCGGCCCCGGACCTGCCCATGGCCACGTTCACCTGGCCGACCGTCCACAGTCCGGAGCCGCTCGACCGGACCAGGTCGGTGATCTCCGCCGAGGCCTGGAAGGCGTCCGCGCCGCCCTCCGTCCGGTGGCCCACGACCGTGTCGGCGAGCAGTTCCTTGTACTGGCCGCCGGGCTCGGCGATCAGCACCCGCCCGTCGTCCTTGGCCGGCTTGTGCTCGCCGGCCAGCAGATTGCCGCCCCAGTACAGCCGCGCGTACGTCACCTGGGAGCCCTCCGGCAGCCGGACCTCGGCGCGTGAGGAGTTGTAGGTGTTCGGGTCGTCGTCGACGTCGACGTAGAACATGTCGAAGTTCCCGTTCACCGCCGGGACCCGGCCCTCCCGGGCCGCCGAGCAGGGCGGTTCGGCCAGGAGTCCGAGTGCCGTACGGCAGCTGACGGAGGCGTTGGCCGCGCGGGTCAAGCCGCCTCGCTGCACCACGTGATAGCGCTCGGCGAAGGGGATGCGCGGGGCCTCGGGGGAGGGCGGGGCGGCCGGAGCGGTCGCCCGGGCGGTGCCCGGTGCCCAGATCGCGGCTAGGGCGAGCGCGCCCACCGACGCACGGCGCAGCGGCGGGCCCAGGGGATTGCGCATGACCGGCTTCGCCCTTTCGGGAAGGGAGGGGGAGACGGGAAGAGCAGGAAGAGCGGGAAGAGTGCGATGTGATGCAAATACGGGTAAGTCAGGAGATGTGCAACTCTAGCCGCTAACCGCACTAATCGGTCGAAACTGGGCAAGTGTGTCGGAATGGTGAAGGAGGGCTTCCGGGAGATCACTCGTTCGGCGGCACAACCCGAGCCGGTGCCGCGCGTTGACACGGCGCTGGGCATCCGCCCGGATGTTTGTTTCGACCCCAAGGAGCACCTCTCCATGTCGCGTATCGCGAAGGGCCTGGTCCTGTCCACCGCCGCCGTCGCGGCCGTCGCCGGCGGCGCCGGCGTGGCCGCCGCCGACAGCGGCGCGAACGGCGCCGCCGCTCACTCCCCGGGCGTGGTGTCCGGCAACGTGATCGAGGTTCCGATCCACGTGCCGGTCAACGTCTGCGGCAACACCATCGACGTGATCGGCCTGCTGAACCCCGCGTTCGGCGAAACCTGCCTCAACGACTGACGCTGCTGCGGCTTTTCCCTTCGGCCGGGCGGCGGCCCCCCCCCCCCCCGCGGCGGCCGGCCGGGGGGGGGGGCGCGGCCCGGTAGCCC